>DBBT01000008.1 GCA_002292345.1 Opitutia bacterium UBA977
GGCGGCATCGGCCAGTATATTTACGGCGATTTTGAACCGAATACTGAGAACACCTATTTTGACAATGTATTGCTGCACAACGATAGCATCGTGCGCACCCAAGGCTTCTGCACCGATATCTTTTTCGAAGCTGCGTTGGCGTGGATCCATGAGCAGGAATCAGAGGAGGATGCGCCATACTTTGCCTACATTTCTTTGAACGCACCGCACGGACCTTTCATCGCACCGGAGTCGTATCAAAAACGCTTTCTGGAGCTAGGCTACGACGAAAAAACCGCCGGACGGTATGGGATGATCGAAAATATTGACGATAACTTTGGTCGAATGATGGAGCAGTTGGCAGCGTGGCAGGCACTCGACAATACGCTGGTGATTTTCATGACGGACAACGGTATGGCCATGCCCCGCATTCAACAAGGCGAGCAACGCATCGTGCCGCACAATGCCGGTCTCAGAGGTGGCAAGAATTCCACTTGGGAAGGCGGCACGCATGTGCCCGCATTCTGGCAATGGCAGGGCGTGCTTGGCGAAGGTGTCGACATTCCAGCGCTGACCGCGCATGTGGATTTGTATCGTACCTTCTGTGAACTTGCTGGCGCAAAGATTCCCGACAGTAAATTGCCGCCAGGTGGTCGCTCGCTGCTGCCGTTGCTGCAAGACCCGCAGGCCGAGTGGCCGGATCGCAAGCTGTTTATGCATATCGGCCGCTGGGACGATGCTCGGTGGAATAAACAAGATCGGGAAGCCAATAAGTATCATGGTGCAGGCGTGCGCACGCAACGCTGGCGACTCGTCTATACCTTGCACAAGGGAAAGGTGCAGACTCAGCTTTCCGACATTTCCGCTGACCCAGGTGAAAGTAACAACGTCGCCGCACAATATCCAGAAGTGCTGCAGGAGTTGAGCAGGGCTTTTGATCAGTGGTGGGACTCATTGCCGCCGTTGCTGGTCAATGAAGACCTTGCTTGGGTCGAAGCTGCAGAGCATCCGTTGACCATTCGTTACAACCAACAACTGCAAGAAAAGGGCATTCCCGAGTGGCGCCCAGAAATTGAGTCATCGTCGAAATAATAAATTTAAGTAGTTATGTTTAGAACAAATGATCACTGCAAATGGTTGGCCTTAGCAGCCTCACTGGTGTGCGCAATCAGTCCGCTGCGCGCGGAGGAACCGACGCTGGCGGAAGATCCGTTTGCGCTGGCAAAGCAACAACATCAACAGCTTGAGGAGCAGCCGTGGGTGAGTCGTTCGCCGCAAGAGTTGCAGCTCTGGGCCAAGGATAACTTACACTTCAAGCTGCGGGCTCGCACGGTGATCGATGCCGACGCGCACCCGGAGTGGGAGTGGTTTCGTCAGTCTGGATTCGGCCTATTTTTGCATTGGGGGCTGGCGAGTGTAGCGCCGAATACGGGCGACGCTTGGGCGATGGTTTACTCGAAGCATCGTAACCAAGAGAGCGGCATGCTGCGAACGCCGGAGGAAATGTTTAGCGTCGCCGATACTTGGAACCCAGCAAGCTATGATCCTGACAAGTGGATGGCAGCGGCCTCCAAGGCTGGATTTGGCTATGCGGTATTAACTACGCGTCATCACGATGGCTACGGGCTGTGGCCGAGCGAGCAGGGCGACTGGGATACCGGCGATAAAATGAACGGCCGCGATTTGGTCAAAGACTATGTTGAAGCTTGCCGTAACAACGACATACGAATCGGGTTTTATTATTCTGGTCCCAATTGGCATTTCGATTATAAGAACAAGGACTTTTCCTGGCCGCCCCAAGGCTATAACTACAAGCATGAAAAGGTCGAACTTGACCCGCCACTCGCTGCGGTCATGGGCTATGATCCGCCACTGCCCGGCGATGGCGACCTTCGCGAGCAAGCACAGTCGACCGAGCAGGTGCGCGAGTTGATGACCAACTACGGCCCCATTGACATGATGTGGTGGGACGGTAATTCGATTATGACCCCTGAAGCGCTGGCCGAGTTACAGCCAGATATCTTCGTAGCCCGCGGGCTGATAGCGACGCCGGAAGGGATGCATCACGGAACGAGTGAAAACGTTAAAGTGACCAACGAAGCGGGTTGGTGGTGGGAGCTTTGTATCAAGACCGAGAACACTAATACGCCGAATTGGCACTACGGTGCGATCAACGAAACCAACCATTGGAACACCAACAAGTTTCTGTCCGAACTGGTGCGCTGCCGTTCGCTGGGCGGCAATTTACTGGTCAATATCACGCCGCGACCGAACGGTGAAATGATGGACTGGTTCTACGATGTGTGCGACGAGATGGGCGAATGGATGCAACACTCACGTGAGGCGATTTATGCGGTGGATTTAGACGCGCCGCTACCGACGCTCGACCAGACGCAGAACTTCACCACTAAAAAAGGCAACAACTGGTATGCGATGCCAGACGCACGGGGCGCGGTTTTCATTACCGATGTCGCCGCGCCGAAATCGGTCACTTTATTGCGCAGCGGCGAAACGTTGGACTATGAATTTCGCGACAGTGCGCTGCGCGTGGAGGTGCCGGCAGCGATGCAAACGGAACTTCCAGATATGGTTAAAATTGTTTTTGCTGGAGCAGCAAATTTGTAGGGTAACAGCGAACTTTATTAAATTTTGAGTGCGATCAACTGCATCAAGGTGAGTGCGGTGATTTAAGTCATCTACACACCGAACGACTGGTTCATATAAGTAGTCAGCGGCTGCATCATTATTAATTCAGTGAAGGTTACTGATTTTGACACGATCAAGTAGTACACCCATCAAAATACAGTGGGCAGACTAGTCGATTTTGTTTAACTGCCAATTATGTGGCGTGGGTTGATTGATCAGCCACATTTCACGCATCCAGTTGAGTTCTTGCTGTTTGTACTCGGCCTCTTGCGGAACTGCTTCAAGGAAAGCTTCGACCTGCTGCTTTAAGAAGCCATACCAAGGTTGACCGTTTGATTGCTGCAGCTGTGCGAAGAGCGCGGCGCTAAGTGCAGTGTGGTCAGACTCATCGACTGAGGGATTTAATTTACGAACCATGCTGTGGCGCACTAGGGCGATCGTGCGCAGTTGGCTGGTCGCTTTGAGTTGCTTGTCTTGCAGCGCTTTGACTTTGAGTGATTGCTGGTATTGCGGAGTGGCACTGTTGGCACTGAGGTCAATGCCTACTTTCAGTTCTTCGGACGAGTATCGACCGACCATTATATTATCGATGCTTAATGCGTAGTCGCCGTGTGCTAGATTATCGACCGCGAGCACTTGGCGATTTAAGTCATGCTGAAAAGGCACCCAGTCTAAGGCTTTTACTTGTGCCATGTTTAATGGGAAGGGCAGGGCATTCTCGGTCGCAGTGAAGCGCACTGATTTCGGTGTGACTGTGAGTTTGCCGGTGAGCTCGCAATTGATAAGCTGTAGGACTTTGCCGTCACTCGCAGCGTCGATTTGAATCGCGGACACATATGGCGGCATATTTTGTGACTTAAGAAAATGATAGGCCATCACAAGATGTCCAGGCACGCCGGGATGGACACGGTCTTCGCCCACTATAGTCGTACTGGGGTCAATTGCTTGTAAGCTGTGGTTGATGACTCCCATCGGTGTATGAAAGTCGATGACCTCAGCTTGGTATTTGGAGGCGAGAGAATCGATGTAATGCGAAAATCGGCCGAGTTGATCATTTTTGCCGATAAGATTTTCCTTGTCGAGTTCAGCGGTCTGATCGTAGATCGATGGTTTTATGAAAATGATGCGGCAGTCGATCGCATCTAAGGACGCGGCCAGTTGATCCATTGCCTTGGTATAGCTGTCATACGAATTTGCCTGTCCACTGATTTTAGCGTGCAGCGGACGTGCAGCTTCAAAAACGTATCCCGCTGCGTCGTTCATGCCGAGCATGATAGTTGCCGCAGTCGGGCGGTGAGGGGCGATGTCGTCATCAAAGCGCAGGTTAGTGCCAGGCGCGGTGTCACCCGAGATGCCACAATTGTAGGCAGTAAATGGTTGGCCGGGGAAACGTGTCGCGTAAAAAAGGTAAACGTCGGCGTGGTAACGGCCGCCATGCGTGATCGAGTCGCCGATGAACGCGACGCGATCATACTTTTTAAATGCAGGCACAACGCCAGCCGATGCGCAGGTGAGGCTGGCTAGGCAGACATAGGAGAGTATTCGGCAAATTGGGATTATACAGGTCATTATTGACAAGGGTTTACACGTGTATTGTTATGACGTCAAGTGGCCAATGTTTTGTCGTTTGCCTGATCCATCCTGACCCATATACTACGTATTTGAGATTCCTTATCTTATGAAAATCTGCTCTTTTATTTACTTAACGTGTTTGTTGTCTGCCTTGGTTTACGCCGCGCCAGATCAGCCGAATATTGTCTTTATTATGGCCGATGACTTTGGCCCGGGTGACATTAGCCGACAGCACCAAGAACGCACGGGGCAAGCCGCATTGGCCGCGACGCCGACACTGGATGCCTTGGCGAACGAAGGTCTATGGTTTAGCGACGCACATTCACCGACATCGCTGTGCTCGCCTTCGCGCTATGCCGTGATGACTGGCAACTACAATTATCGCTCCTACGCACCTTGGGGCGTTTGGGGTACCTTCCGCCCGAGCGCAGTTGCGGCAGATGATGCCACCCTTGGGAGTGTCGCGCAAGCTGCGGGCTACAACACCGGTTTTATTGGCAAATGGCATTTGGGCGGAGACTTCTATCACAAAGGCACCAGCAAAGTGTTTCGCGGCAATGACCGAGGTGGGCAGCCGTTAGATGTGGACATGTCAAAATGGATTGCCGCTAGCCCCAAAGACTTGGGATTTAATTATGATTACACGCTACCGACGGGAGTACAGGGGCCGATCTACCTCGCCCTCGAGAACAATGTTTGGGCGCCTTTTAATGATCAGTCAGAGTTGATACATTACGATAAAACCACCGCGAAAAACCTTAGCTTTATTTCTGACAAGGGGCCAGGGCCTGGTGATTCGGAATGGGATACTGCTCAGATCAATAAGATCTTAGCTAATAAAGCGACCGGCTTCATCGAGCGCAGTGCGGCGGCAAAACGGCCATTTTTCATGTGTTATTGGTCGCCAGCGGTGCACTTACCGCACATCCCGCCAGCTGAGCTGAGTGGCGAGAAGATGCGCGATACCACTCCCTCGCATCATACCGATATGAACCGCGTATTCGATTGGGAAGTCGAACAAATCGTCAAGGCATTGAAAGCAGCTGATGTGTACCAAGATACGATCATTATTGTAAGCTCTGATAATGGTGGCTTGTGGGATCCTGTCGCAGAAAAGGCGGGCCATTTGTCGAACGGTGGTGTGCGCGGCACGAAAAACCATCCTTGGGAAGGTGGGCACCTGGTGCCACTGATCGTGACGTGGCCAGACGTGATCGAGCCCAACACGCGCAGTGACGCACTGATCAACGGCACGGACATCATCGCGACCCTGGCAGAAATTGTCGGCACTCGCTTGCTGGACTCGCAGGCAAAAGATTCCTACAGCTTCTTGCCGCTACTCAAGGGGGACCGCAATTTTCAAGCGCGAGATGAAGTCATGCTTCAGGCCGGGGCGCAATGTGAGCTGATGTTTCGTCAGGGTGATTGGAAACTGGTGATGCAGTCTGACTGGCAGCTTAGTAAAATGGAGCCGATCGCGCTGTTTAATTTGGCGGATAATCCGCTGGAGAAAGAAGCTGAGAATTTGATTCATAATCCGGAGTATGCGCCCAAACTAAAAGCAATGCATGCACGGTACCTCAGTGTGCGTAATAATCCAGATCGTACGGTAGCGCTTCCGTAGCTGGGAGCGGATTGAATATCGTGAGCTAAAAATCGTTGGGCTGTTTTATAGTCTTTAAATATAAAAGAATGAAGAAATTAACACACATTCGTAGAGTCCAATTGAGTGCTGCCAGCTTAATATTTGTATGGGTAATAGCTGTCACTCAGGTACATGCCACAGCGGATACACGTCCCAATATATTAATCATCCTCGCGGACGACTTAGGCTATGCAGATACCGGCTTCACCGGCTCTAAGGTGGTGCAGACACCCAACTTGGATCGTCTAGCTGCGAATGGAGTGGTTTTAAAAAATGGTTATGTCACGCACCCTTATTGTGGCCCCTCTCGTTCGGGGCTAATCACTGGTCGCTATCAAGCACGATTTGGCAATGAAACCAATTTCACTTATTCACCGTATGATTTGCATCAAGGATTACCACTAACGGAGAAGACCTTTGCAGAGCGTTTAAAGCCGGTAGGGTATCGTACCGGGATCATTGGTAAATGGCACCTTGGCGCCTCTTTCCCTTTCCGCCCAAGTCAACGCGGCTTCGATCACTTTTACGGCTTTCTCTCCGGGGGGCATTCGTATTGGCCAGATAGTGTGACCACGCAGCTAGATTTATAC
>DBBT01000027.1:0-4346 GCA_002292345.1 Opitutia bacterium UBA977
AGCAAGTAATCTGGGTTAAGCGTCTTGAGCGCTTCTTTTACGAACAAGCCGTCTTTACGGATCAGCTCGCCATCAAACCAGATTTCACCGCCGCCATACTCAGAGCGCTGTATCTGCACCATGTCCCAGTGCACTTGTGAGCGGTTACCGTTGTCCGCCTCTTCATATGCTTGACCTGGCGTGAAGTGGAAAGAGCCCGCGATCTTTTCATCAAACAGAATATCACGCATCGGCTCAAGAATGTGTGGATTAAAACCAATCGCAAACTCGCCGATATAGCGCGCACCAGCATCCGAATCAAGAATCTCGTTCAAGCGCTCTGCATTGCTGCCGTCTGCGTGCACGATCTTACCCTTTTTAAATTTCAAGTGGATCCGATCGAAGGAGACGCCCTGATAGATCGTCGGCGCATTATAAGTAATTTCGCCTTCGACCGAATCCTTAACCGGGCAAGAGAAGACCTCACCATCCGGGATATTATGCGAGCCACCACAAGCGACCGCGCCGATGCCCTTGATCGAGAAACGCAGATCGGTATCTGGCCCTTTGATATGCACTTGATCAGTATTGGTCATCAGCGTCTCCAGACTCTGCATCCCCTGCACCATACGTGAGTAGTCCTGTGTGCAGACACGGAAGAAAAAGTCTTCAAAGCTTTCTGTGCTCATCATCGCCTGTTGCGCCATTGCAGGAGTTGGCCAACGAAGAATCACCCACTTCGTTTTATTCACGCGGTAGTCGAGCACTGCCTTCATCGCCTTCATCACGCGCGATACTTTGGCAGGGTCCACATCCGACATCTCAAAGATATTATCCGAACCACGCACAGCGATGTAGGCGTCCATCTTCTGCATGCGTGCCAACTCCCAAGTCGCCTGCGTCTCATATTGCTCTACATCGATATCGTTGACCAGCTCACGGCTGATACGTGCATCCTGCAGATTCACAAATGGAATTGCCCCGAGCTCGCGTGCAGCACGCACTAATGCAACCACCATCGCCTGTGGGATATCAAACGCATCAATCAGCACACGTTCTCCCTTTTGCAGATTCGTCGAGAATCCAGTCAACACTTTCGCCAATTTCGAATAATTCGGTTCCATGAGAAAATGCTCACGAATTCAGGCCGAAGGTCAACAGCCACCCTTAATATTCAGCAATAAAAAGCCCTCAAGCGTTTAAGACTGAGGGCTTCGAGAAATGGAGCGAGCGAAGAGGTTGCCTGAGGCTGAGCCTCTTTCCTACAAAGCGGCCTAGTGGTCGGGCCATCTCCGCACGCTGCGCGGGCTCCGTCAAACTCTCGGGATAGTTCTCACCTCTTAACTATTCCAATAAAAAACCCCCGACCGTTCGGATCGGGGATTTAAAAAATGGAGCGAGCGAAGAGGTTCGAACTCTCGACATCCACCTTGGCAAGGTGGTGCTCTACCAATTGAGCTACGCTCGCGTCTTTGGAAGAAGTCGCAGAGAATTATAAATTCACCCCCGCTGTCAATGTGTTTTTGAAAAAAATGGTCGAAGTCGCGTGAAATAGAAAAATCTCTGATTTTGCCTGTTAAAATAAAATTTTTACAAATTATTGTCGATTTATGTGGCTTTTCTAAAAATCCCCCATAAACAGTACCTTTTAATTCAGGAAAATATACATATGGAAACAGGAATAGTAAAATGGTTCAGCTCTGAAAAGGGTTACGGCTTCATCACGCCAGACAATGGCGGAACGGATCTTTTCGTTCACCACTCAGAAATTCAGATGGATGGTTATGCCTCCCTCGACGAAGGCCAAAAGGTTACATTCGAAATCGGTTCAGGACAAAAAGGTCCCTGTGCTACGAATGTAAATGCCGCTTAATTTCGATCACGTCGACGCTCTAGAGCGTTACTTCACAAAAAGCGCCTTAATGGGCGCTTTTTTTTGTGCCTACAGCGCACGGTACAATCCTAATCGAAGTGGCGGATATAAGGTCTGACTTTGGCGGATTTCCGTGGCGCGTTCACCAGTTTCACGATTCCAAATACGACCACACCCGCATGATTTATTTAACTCCTGCCTTCATCTAAATTGTTATGGACGGCGTTTCCTTGGCAGGCCTTTGGCATTATAAACGGCTTTCTTGCGCTTATGAACTTTAGTCTTAGCTCTGCCACTGGCTCCACCACCGTGCTTGCCAGTTTGCAACGTCTCAATTTGGTCACGTAGTATCGCAGCTTTTTCAAATTCAAGTCTTTGCGCGGCTTCGAGCATCTCGGCCTCTAACTCAGCAATGACATGCACCACATCGACGTCGGCTGACTCCGCAACCAGTAAGTCCTGCGATTCGCTCTCATCGTAACGCTTACCCGGTGTTTGCAGGCTATCATCAATGCTACGAGTTACACCCACTGGCGTGATATTGTGTTCAAGATTGTAAGCCACTTGCTTTTCTCGACGGGCACTTGTTACCTCCAATGTCTGCACGATCGATTTCGTCATAACATCGGCATACAAAATAACACGCCCCTTTTCGTGGCGCGCGGCACGGCCTGAGGTCTGAAGCAGACTTGTTGCGCTACGCAAAAAACCCTCCTTGTCGGCATCGAGAATCGCCACCAGCGCAACTTCTGGCAAGTCGAGGCCTTCGCGCAGCAGATTGACTCCCACCAAGACATCAAACTCTCCCAATCTCAAGCGACGTAGGATCTCAACACGCTCAATCGCATCAATATCCGAGTGTAAATATTCCACATTCAAGCCCGCTTCACGTAAATAATCACTCAAATCTTCCGACATGCGCTTAGTCAAGGTAGTCGCCAGCGTGCGTTCGCCCTGCTCGGTTGCCTTACGCACTTCGCCGATAAAATCTTCCACCTGTCCCTTGATAGGACGGATCTCCATCTCTGGGTCAATCAACCCCGTCGGACGAATCACCTGCTCAGCAATAACTGACGACACTTCTAACTCAAGCGCTGCGGGGGTGGCGGACACATAGATCGTCTGATCAGTGATCGACTCAAATTCGTCAAAGGTCTGTGGACGATTATCCATCGCCGATGGCAAGCGAAAGCCATACTCAACCAAGCGCTCTTTACGCGCACGGTCGCCATTATACATAGCGCGCACCTGCGGCAAGGTGGCGTGACTTTCATCGATAAAGAGCAAAAAATCATCTGGAAAAAAATCGATCAAGCAAAACGGCCGCTCACCTGGCTTGCGACCAGAGAGGTAACGGGAGTAATTCTCAATTCCGGTGCAAAATCCCATTTCCTGTAGCAACTCGATATCGTATTCAGTGCGCATCCGAATGCGTTGCGCTTCCAATAACAGATTCTGCGACTCGAACCAAGCAATGCGTTCTTCAAGCTCAGCGCGTATCTGCGGCACCGCCCCTTCAATCTTGTCCTTAGGTGTGGCGTACTGGGTGGCCGGATACAGATTAAAAAGTTCCAGTATGCCGCCCGTCGCTCCAGTCAATGGGTCTAGCTCGCGTATGCTCTCGACTTCATCGCCCCAAAACTCAACACGAATCGCAGTCTCCATATAGGCAGGGAAAATATCCACGACATCACCACGCACTCGGAATTTACCACAGGTAAATGAGACATCATTTCGTTCGTATAGAACTTCGACTAGGCGCTCGAGAAAATCGTCACGCGAGACCTCTAGTCCCGGACTCAATGGAATCATCATCTCTTTAAAGTCTTCGGGCGATCCAAGCCCGTAAATACAGGAGACGCTGGCGATCACGATCACGTCGTTACGACTGATCAACGACGACGACGCAGCGATACGCAGGCGCTCGATTTCTTCATTAATCGAAGAGTCTTTCTCGATGTAGGTATCTGTCTGTGGGATATAGGCCTCGGGTTGATAGTAGTCATAAAAACTGACAAAATACTCGACCGCATTGTCTGGGAAAAATGCTTTAAACTCTGAGTACAGCTGCGCGGCCAGTGTCTTGTTGTGCGAGAGAATTAACGCTGGGCGCTGCAACTGCTGGATCATGTTCGCCATGGTGAATGTCTTGCCTGATCCCGTCACACCAAGTAGTGCCTGTCGCTTATTGCCCGCGCGCACGGAGTCCACCAAGGCCTTGATTGCCTGTGGCTGATCGCCTTGCGGGGAATATTCACTTCTGATTTTAAAATCCACGAGGCCAGAAAAGCGCAGGAAACCTAAGTGCGCAAGCTGAAGCGCTCGAATCCAGGCTTTGGCAATCGACAAAGTCAAACTGCTCTCCATAAATCAGCGCCGTGAAGCCTAGTAACAAAGCAATTGTATTTTTTGATGGCGACTGCGGCCTATGCAGTGTCTCTGTGCGTTTTTTAATCAAATGTGATAGCCACCAGCACTTGTATTTCGCGCCACT
>DBBT01000027.1:4470-9833 GCA_002292345.1 Opitutia bacterium UBA977
ACTGGGGCTATGACCGAATTGCCGACAATCGAAAGATCTTTTTCAAAGCCGCTGCCTGCAAATTGCCCAGTCGAGCAGAACACGCACGTATTTTGCCGTAGTGGCTAAGATACTGAACTTGGACCATCTAGACTCGAGGCACATCACAAAAACTGGCATACGGAGCAGTCTATTCGAGCTACATGTCGGCATATCGGCGCCCACATAGGTTCTCAATTTCTAAATCAGCCGCTGTGGTTGCCTGCGCGTTGCAACAGGAGTGCGGGCGACTCGCCCGCGTTGTTGGTTAACGTGGGCGAGTCGCCCACACTCCTTTAATTGTCTATTCTAGCGACGCAGTTGATTTCAAAAAAATCAAATGATCTAATACTATTGGGACGAGCGGTCAGAATGTTGCGGTGGCGGTGGGTAAAACTAACACAGGCCCTTCGGATAACCGAAAAGCCTGTTAAAAATACGATGATGCGATCTAACTGCCTAGTGAGGTAGGAAGATAAAGACACAAGCCATCACTACTGTTGGGAACAGTGCGCCGAGCATCAACTTAAGTGGTGAGACACCTCCATCGAAATATTTGCTCAGGATGCTCTGACCAGCAGGATTCGGAGCATTAGCGATCACCGTTAAACCACCACCAGTGACTGCACCAGCAACGACTGCATATTGTAATGCGACGGCACGTGCAAGGTCCTCAGGATTCGTCGCTAAACTCTGATCAAAGGCCGGCACCTGCGATGCTAAGAAAGTAATAGCGGCATTATCATTAAATGCAGTCAACACGGTCGCACCGATAAAGAGCGGTACTTCGCCAAGCGCTGAGAGTAAGGGGGCGATCCACCAACCTTGCAGTCCGCCATGCGTGACGAGACCGGCAAGAAAGAAACCAACCAACAACGGCCCCTTCAGCGCGATCGCGTATTGATGATGATCGGTCGCAATTGTAAAGGCGATAAAAACGAGAAAACCACCGATAAAGAATGATGGGTGGTGCAATGTGAACACCGTCCATGCGAGGAAAAATAGATGCACCCCAATAATCCATAGCGGTGCAGGCTCTTCTTCATTTGTAGTCGCTTCAGCCGCAACCGCATCTGCTTTTCCCTTCAAAGCCACAAAGTCCTTGCGAAAGACCAAGAAATATACCCCAGTCGCGATCAAAATACCGAGCACCGCTCGAATGCCGAAATGAGAGAGCATGAACGGTGTATCCCATCCCCACTTCGACGCAACCATCAGCACGGGAGGTGCCGCAAAGTGCGTTAACGTGCCACCGACAGAAATATTCACAAACAACAAACCCATGGTGGCATACTTAAACGTAGGCGTAGGATTGTAGCAGTAGAACTGATGCCCAAGCAGTAGTGCAGCAATCGTCATTGCAGCTGGCTCAGTAATGAAAGAGCCAAGTAAAGGTGCGATAATCAGAATCGAAAGCCACCATGCTGCGGGTGTGCGATTACCGATTTTAGCCACCGAACTCAAAGCACGCTCAGCAAAAGCCACGACTGGGCGCGATGCCGCGATCGCCATGATCACGACAACGAAGACCGGCTCGGTGTAGTTCCGCGTATCGATGTAGTGCGTGGTATGATCCCAGCCATATTTGTAAGTAATAAACAATAACAGCGGAATCAGCCAGATACCGAAAATTGCTTCGATCTCGCCTAGAAAATGAAATAAGGTCGCTTTAAAACTCACGGGGTCCTTACCGTCCACAAAAACACGCTTATCAGTCTTCGCCTTGGCATCGTTCTCATGTTCGTATTTATGCGCAAGCTTCATGAAATGCACAGACGCAAAGGTATGCATGATCGCCCCAAAGAACAATAAGGTAGCTATTAAGTTAATCGGATCCGCGGTTGCGCGCAGTTTTAGTATCTGCAGCACACTGAGCTCATCCTCAGAAATGTTGAGTTCAACAGCGTGCGATTGTTCTAGTGCCGTGTAATCCTCTAACGCCATGGGAAACGAAATATCTGAGACACCATGACTATGTTCATTGCCACTGATCGGACTACCAGCCGATGCATGCAGGCTAGATGTCATAATGAAACTGGCGAGGAAGAGTAGGATGAATCGTATCGGGTAGATGATCATATACTAGATGGTCTAAGGATTTATGTATTACTTAAAAGAAAAAACGCGACCCACGCCGCGGATTATCATCCACTGCTGCAGTCGATCGCGCGTCGATTCAAACGATTATAATTGAGTCTGCTTAGGGCTATTCCGTACTACTAGGCGTGGTGGTAATTGGAGCCGGCGTTGATCGAGACGGCACGGTAGAGCTGCTCGCACAACAGCATACGAGCGATCTCGTGCGTGAAAGTGAGTGGCGATAAGGCAAGCAGTACGTCCGCCCGCGCTTTGACTGCTGGGCTCATGCCATAAGCGCCTCCGATAATAAAAATAGCGGGCTGACCTTGTAGACCGAACAGCTCTTTGGCGAACCCCGTGGAAGTGCGTGTACTGCCCTCTTCGGCCATCGCGTAGACGCGGGCATCTTTTCGTTTGGCCAACGCTTCGAGAATCCGCTCGCCCTCGTTTTCGACATCGCCGTCCTTGAGTTCGAGCAACTCGAAGTTGCCGGAACGCTTAAGGCGCTTGGAGAAATCTTCGCAGAGCGCAGTCAGCGGCTTATTCTTCATACGGCCTATAGCAATGATTGTGTAGCGATACATATTTGTCGGAGTGGTTAGTGATGAGGGAGCAAAGAACTGATATCCAGCCGTGTCTACTTAAGTTAATTGAGGATTTCTAGATCAACCACGACGGGGCGATGGTCACTAACGTAGCAACATATAAGATAGTACCTACGAGCCGTCCTGAAGAGAACGCGCGTATTTGGCGACGGCTTTGAATAATGAATCTGCAAATGCTGCAACGGAAACCAACACGAGTTGTAACTCGACATCGCTGAAGACCACCGCTTCGCCCTCGCGAAAGACTTTACGTAAATCCACAAGTTTCCCCTGTGCCTGCCCATCTACAAGTTTCGCATTCTGATTCTCAACAGCCTTCAACTCGATCACCAATTCACCCTGTCCGTCAACCTGCGCAGCTTTGACAATACCGCCCTGCTGCATCAAAATTTGCATCACGAAACCGAGCGAGATAATGCTATCCTCAAGCTCGCACATGATACCGTAGTCTTTTTCGAGGCGATTAAACTTCTCGTCGATTTGGGAGGGAATAAAAGCTTGCTGAGCTGCTTGAGCATTTTTCTGCGCATCAGGCGTCACATCTTTATTGGCGCTGGTGGCCTTGACCAGTGCGAGGAAGAAGTGGGCGTTATTCATCGCCGTCACGATCAGATTCAAGGAATCACCAATCACTTGGCGCACCAGCAGGTCACGTGCGTAGGCCTGCATTTGCTCGAAATTCTGATGACGCGGAGCGGCTGGCATAATGCGAGGCGTATTTACGCGCTGGTTATATCGCTCTTCTTGCACCGCCTCACGTGAAGCCAGATTGAAAGCCAGCATATCGAAATGGCGTTGTAACCCAGACATGAACTGTTGCGCGATTTGCTGTAAGTTAACTTGCTGCGGTTGCCCGCCATTAGAATTGGATTCAGCTGTCATAAAAATTCACTTTAAAATTTAATCTGGGGGCTCAGCACTCCAATCAACAAATTCTAGCACTCGGGACAACCTCGTATTTATTTTATCCACAAAATGATTTGAACAAATCATCTAAAGGCTCATCTAAGGGCATACATTTGTAAGACTAATATTCATGTGCACTTATTCGTGCCCTTACTTTGAAGCCACTGGCAGTCGTTTCGCCTTGCTCGAAAGCAGAAGGCGACATATCGAAAAGTCTGCGATGCTTTCCTTACTCACTCTGCGATTACAGACTAGTTGTCTTATTCTACTAGCGCTCAGCCTTTTGGTTGGCTGCGCGAAGAAGCAGAGTAATGTCGAACGTGGCAACGCGAATCAAGAGCTCTACATTGGCATTGGCACAGAACCATCTGGGCTCGACCCGCAACTCACCACAGGGCTTACCGAATACTCTGTCATGACCGCTCTTCTCGAGGGGCTCACCACACTGGACGCAGAGACCATGCAAGTGCGACCAGGCGTCGCTCAGTACTGGGATATTTCGAAGGACGGCCTGACCTATACTTTTTATTTCGCTCCCAACGCTCGCTGGTCCAATGGCGATCCAGTCACTGCAGCAGATTTTATTTTTTCCTTTGAGCGAATTTTAACACCACTACTCGGTGCGCCCTACGCCTACATGCTCTACCCCATGCGTGGCGCTGAAGCGTTTAATCGCGGCGAGCTGACAGACTTCAGTAAAGTCGGCGCACGCGCAGTAGATGCCGCCACACTCATCATAGAGCTCGAATCACCAACGCCCTATTTTCTTAGCTTACTCGCGCACAATACTTGGTGGCCAGTCCACCCTCCAAGCATTCTTAAGCACGGCGCTATGACTGATCGGATTTCAAAATGGACCAAGGCTGGGAACTATGTGGGCAATGGCCCTTTTACTTTGAAGCGCTGGCGCCTCAACAGCGAAATCCACGCAGTCAAAAACCCTTATTATCGAGACATTGAGAATGTGCATCTCAACGGTCTGCACTTTTTACCCATCGAGCCGCAGGCAGAAGAGCGTTCCTTTCGCGCAGGCCATCTACACATAACTAGTACCGTGCCGATTCACCGCATCGAATGGTATCGCGACAATAAACCTGAGAGCATGCGCTTTGATACCTCCCTCGGAGTCTACTATTACATGCTTAATACCTCGCACGGGGCATTCAAAGATCCGCGCGTACGCAAAGCACTGGCGTACTCAATTAACCGCGAAGAGATCACCAAGCACGTGCTCAAAGCTGGTCAGCAACCAGCCTACCATTTCACACCGCCCAACGCCGGTGGCTATAATGCCGAAGCGCGCCTCCTTCACGATCCTGAGCGTGCGCGCCAACTCCTCGCTGAAGCTGGTTTCCCTGGCGGTAAAGACTTCCCCACCTTTGAGTTACTCTACAACACCAGCGAATCTCATCGCACAATTGCCGTCGCCATTCAACAAATGTGGAAAACCGAACTCGGCATCGACATTGAACTCCACAATCAAGAGTGGAAAGCCTATCTCTCTACCCGCGAAAGCGGCGAGTTCGACATCCTCCGCGCAGCATGGTTTGGCGACTATGATGACCCCAACACTTTCCTCAGCCTCGGCCAGACCGACAACGGCAACAACCATTCGCAATGGAGCAACGCCGCATACGATCAGCTCATCCTAGATGCCGCCATTGAGCAAAACCCCGTAGCCCGCATGGCGCTCTTTCAGCAAGCGGAGGCCATTCTTCTAGATGAAATGCCCTTTATCCCTATCTACTTTTATGT
>DBBT01000027.1:9893-11502 GCA_002292345.1 Opitutia bacterium UBA977
TCAGCCCTCAAGTCTCAGCCCTCTCAAGTCTCCCATCGTGCTTTCCCTCATTGCCAGACGCCTGCTCCAATCCATCCCGACTCTCTGGGTGGTGGCGACGGCGACATTTCTACTGCTGCGACTCGCGCCCGGCGGTCCTTTCGACGATGAGAAACCAATCCCACAGGAAATCAAAGCGCAAATCGAAGCGCACTACGGCCTAGACCTGCCACTCTACCAGCAATACTTTCAGTTCTTCGGCAACCTCCTCAAGGGTGACCTCGGCCCCTCCTACAAGTATCCTGGTTGGGATGTGCAAGAGATCATTATTCAAGCCTTTCCTGTATCCTTGGAGCTTGGATGTTGGGCCCTACTCATCTCCCTCGCACTTGGCATACCAATTGGCACACTTGCCGCGCTGAAACACAATAAACCTGCCGAAACGAACCTAATGGCGGTTGCTATGATTGGCATTTGCCTGCCCTCGTTCGTGATTGGCCCGATCTTATTGATGACTTTCAGTCTACAACTCGGGTGGTTCAACCCGCTCGGCTGGAGTTATGCTGGCGACCGCGTACTTCCGGCAATCACGCTCGGGTTGCTGTACGCCGCGTACATCGCCCGCCTGGCGCGCAGCGGCATGCTGGATGTCATGCGCAATGACTATATTCGCACCGCTCGAGCTAAAGGCTTAAAAGAACGGACCGTTGTCATGCGCCACGCATTGCGCACCTCCCTGTATCCAGTGGTTGCGTACATGGGACCAGCAGCAGCCGGATTGATCAGCGGCTCGTTTGTGGTTGAAACGATCTTCTTCATTCCCGGCATGGGGCCATTTTTCGTCAACGCGGCACTGAACAGAGACTACACCATGGTCATGGGCACCGTGCTCTTTTACGCCACACTGATTATACTTTTCAACCTACTCGTCGACATCGTCCAGATGTGGATGAATCCACGAACTCGTAATGATTAAGCAACAACGAGAAAGTGCTGCCAACTCGGTCGCATCCAAATCACTTGGCGGGGACGCATGGGATCGACTCAAACGCAACCGCATGGCACAAATCGGCGGCACAATTTTCATCTGCATTACACTGCTTTGCTTAATCGGCCCCTCGCTAAGCAGTTATAGTTTCGACGAGCAAAACCTCGCATACGGCGCACAAAGCCCGTCGACCGAACATTGGCTTGGAACCGACGATCTTGGCCGCGACTTATTTCTGCGCATTCTAACTGGCGGCCGCATTTCAATAGGCGTCGGCTTTGCTGCGACTCTAATCGCTTTAATCATTGGAGTTAGCTATGGCGCACTAGCCGGCTACATCGGCGGTAAAACAGAAGCAGCGATGATGCGCTTTGTGGATGCGGTTTACGCGCTACCATTCACCATGATCGTCATCATCCTTACGGTGACTTTCGACAAGAAAAGTATCTTTCTAATCTTCATGGCCATCGGAGCAGTCGAATGGTTGACGATGGCGCGCATCGTTCGCGGCCAAACACGAGCTTTACGAAAACAGACTTATGTGGATGCCGCACTCGTGATCGGCTCAAGCCACAGCCGCATTCTCTTTAAACACATTCTGCCAAATCTAATCGGGCCAGTGATCGTTTATACGACGCTCAC
>DBBT01000027.1:11547-27552 GCA_002292345.1 Opitutia bacterium UBA977
GTGCAACCACCGGCGAGCTCTTGGGGGATTTTAATTAACGACGGGGCCCAGAAACTCGACATCTACCCGTGGATGCTGATTTTCCCTGCCCTCTTTTTCTCGCTCACTATTTTTGCGCTCAACTTCATCGGCGACGGCGTCCGCGATGCGCTGGATCCCAAAGAGTCGAAGTAAGTGGTTAAGCCAATGAGTGCTCTCCGACCTTGCCCGTATCTACCCACGCCAGAGGCGAAGATGTCGTACCGCTGCTTAACCGCCCTCAAGGGCGCTGACCGTGAACGCTTTTATCTCACCGCGCTCAAATACGGGCACTTCCTTTGGCAGCAAGGATATGCAGGACGTAGCATTTTGGCCATCACACGCGCGCTTTATGCAGATGTTCCACCAGGCGCTGCGACCCTCAATCAATGGCCACTGCCTTATGCCGCGCTAGGGTGGATCATCGCAAACCATCCTGACGATCATTTCCCTGGCAACCCACGTGTTAGCTTTGAGCACCAAGCCACTCGGCTACGTGGCGATCGACAAGCTCTGCGCCGCGCCCGCGCATGGGCAGTCTGGGCACTCATCCGCAAAGCCAAGCCCACCTTAGCTGGCGATCCCAAACTAGGCATCGAACAACCCACACTCAACGAGATCGAAGCACAACTCCGCGCCATTGGTCATCCTGGCGAAGTCGCCAACTGGCAGGCCGCACTTGAGCTCACCTAATTGAGTCTGATCGGACTCTAGCCGACGTAAGGCGTATACTCTGGAACAAATCGTTGTATCGTGCGTTTAATCTCAGTCGGATCACTCACCGACGATGCCGAACCAAGCGCAGTAGTAATCGACTCAATCGAATCCGCACACTTCTGGTCGGCCACAAACCGCATGACTCGCGGGTGGTTAGTCGGCTGCAGCGTCTCACTGAGATGCTGCACCTCCTCATATAATTTCTCGCCTGGCTTCAGGCCAATAAACTTGATCTCAATATCTTCGCCTACGATATATCCACTCAGCGCAATCATCTGACGAGCCACGTCCACGATCTTCATGGATTTGCCCATATCTAGGACGAAAATCTCTCCACCGTCCCCCTGAGTCGCGCTCTGCAATACCAAGCCGACCGCCTCATGCACCGTCATAAAGAAGCGAGTCACCTCCGGGTCGGTCACCGTCACTGGCCCACCTGCCGCAATTTGACGCTTAAAGATCGGTATGACGCTACCCGACGAGCCCAGTACATTGCCAAACCGAACGGCCATAAATTTCGTCGTGTTTCCCTCCACCCCTTGTTGCTCCAATAAAGACAACTCGGCCAGTCGTTTACTCACCCCCATCACACTGGTTGGATTGATCGCCTTATCCGTGGAGATCAGAATAAATCGCTCCACCCCAGACGCACTCGCAAGACGAGCCAAGCCAGCAGTCGTCACAAAATTATTCTTTAACGCTTCAGCAGGTTGCGCTTCCATTAGATTAACATGCTTATGAGCCGCCGCATGAAAAATAACTTCCGGCTGAAAACGCTTAAATACTTTTTCAACCTCATCTACCTCATGCACATCTAATATCAAAGTTTGCGACAGTCGCGCAGGATCGTGCTGCTCGAGGACTTCCTGCTGCAAATCAAAAATAGCGAGCTCAGCCTGATCAATACAAAGTACCGATGCGGGCACATAATCCAACACTTGGGCCACTAGCTCGCGACCAATACTACCTCCAGCCCCGGTCACCAGTACCCGTTTACCCGCGAGCATTCCGCGAATCTGATCCGAGTTCAGGTCGATCGTATCGCGCCCGAGTAAATCTTCCAACTCAACCGGACGTAGCTGCGTCATCTGCGCACGCCCAGTCACCAAGTCTGTCAATGCCGGCACTGTCTCCACTCCAAGCCCTGCCTCGCCCGCCATCTTAGCTACGGCACGCACACGCCCCACGGATGCCGAAGGAAATGCGATGATCACCTTACCTGCAGCGTAGCGCTTCGCCACTTGAACCAGACCATCGACTGCATCAGCGACTAATACGCCATGCACATAGCGACCGACCTTCTTCACATCATCATCGAGGAAGGCCACGGGGCGCATGCCGAGCCGTGCTCTATGCTTGAGCTCCGAGCAAAGCCCTGCGCCGACCTCACCTGCGCCAACAATCAATACGTTCTCCATCTCATCCCAGCTAAGCCAATCTTCTAAACCACTACTTGCCTTGACGCGTAATGCTACGCGAAACCCTGCCAACAATAGAAAACTCAATAAAAAGTCGGTTAGAATCACCGCCCGCGGCGGCACGCCATTTCCATCATACACATACCACATTGAGGCTAAAATACAGCTCGTCACAAATAAGCCTAGTGACAAGCGTACTGCATCTGGTAATCGGAAATAAGAGAGTACACAATCCATCTGGCCCGAGGCCACCAGTAACATCAGCTTCAACACCACGACCCACCAAATGGTATTAATTAAATCTAGAGCATGAGACTCTGGCACGTTGAAATCGAAGCGTAACTGATAAGCCACGAAGTAACTCAGCCCACAAAGGAGTGCATACAATAACACCAACCCTAGGGTCCGAATATTGCAGTAACGGGATAAGATGCTAACAGCCATAGTGAATACTTTTGGTTATGGCCGTCGTTGCGCAAAACACGAGCGCACAATCTCGATAACCTTCGAACGATCCTCCGCGCCCATCGCCGATCCACTCGGCAAACACAATCCATTGGCAAACAAACCTTCCGCGCAATCCCCGCCAATCGACGCACAATCCTGAAATACTGGCTGCATGTGCAGCGGCTTCCATAGCGGTCGAGCCTCTATATCCGCATCTGCAAGCGCCTCGATGATCTGATCGCGCGAGCTCCCACCAGCCATTGGCTCGACAGTGAGGCAAGTCAGCCAGTAATTCGCCGCATCCGGATCGACGATGGGCATAAATGCCACACCAGGCAACTCGCCCAAGGCATCACGATAGGCTTCAAAATGCACACGCTTCACAGCAATGCGTCGTTCAAGGTCATCTAACTGACTTAGACCGAGGCCTGCCAAGACGTTGCTCATCCGATAATTATAACCGACCTCGCGATGCTCATAATGTGCCACTGGCTCTTTCGCTTGAGTCGATAGAAAAAGCGCCCGCTCAATCCACGAGGCCTTATCCGCGAGCAACATACCGCCGCCCGAAGTCGTGATAATTTTATTACCATTAAAAGAGAAAAAAGAAAACGCACCCATGCTACCTGCCGCACGTCCTTTATAAGTCGCGCCCAATGCCTCAGCTGCATCTTCCACCACAGGAATATTATAGCGCTCACACACCGCCAAAATCGGGTCCATATTCGCACACTGACCATACAGATGCACCACGATTACCGCCTTCGGCAGCTCCCCTGAAGCGGCACGCTCGCCGAGCTCCAGTTCGAGTAGAATCGGATCCATATTCCACGTGCTCGGCTCGCTATCCACAAATATTGGATCAGCACCACAGTAACAGATCGGATTGGCACTCGCAGCAAACGTCAGCGTCGGGCAAATCACTGTATCGCCCGGTTGTACATTCAGCATCTGTAGCGCAAGATGCAGCGCAGCAGTGCCAGAATTGAGTGCCACCGCATGCTTACGGTCGGCACGCTTCGCCAGCGCCGCCTCAAAAGCCTCTAAATGCGGGCCCACTGGAGCCACCCAATTCGAGGTCAATACAGCATCAACCGCAGCATGGTCTTGCTGGCTGATATCTGGAGGCGAAAGATAAATACGGGGCATGGTGCAAGTATGTTTTCCTCATCGAGGGGGTATTTCGATCTTTTTCACTCCGTTTCATGAAAAAACCGTTTGTTCACGATGGTCGGCTCAGAGTTTGATGCAAAAATGACACATGAATTTCGAATCATCCACTATTTGAACGCCAACAGCTCTTCGGCATGCGCGCGGGCCGAATCAGAATGACGATCCCCAAGCATTCGAGAAAGCTCACTCAAGCGCGACTCACGACTCTGATGTATCGGACCGATCGATACAGTGGTCGAATCATCATCCTGCGATTTTGTGACGACAAAATGATTTTGCGCAAGTGATGCCACTTGCGGCAAGTGCGTCACACACAGCACCTGATGTCGCTCTGCAAGTCGCGCTAGCTCTGCTCCGACCGCGCGACCGACTTCACCGCCGACATTGGCATCCACTTCGTCGAAGACCAGTAGCGGCGTGGCATCTGCCTCGGCCAGCACCGTCTTCAGTGCCAGCATGACACGAGCGGTCTCACCACTGGATGCGATTTTATTAAGCGGCAATAGGTCCTGCCCCGCATTGGGCGCAAACTGAAAGCCGCAGCGGCTGTTGCCAAAATCCTGCAGCTCACTTTCAGCAATAATCTCGATTTCGAGGCGCGCCTTCTTGAAGCCTAATGCCTGCAACAATGCCGCAGCTTTGTCGGCCAAAGTCTTAGCAGCTTTTTCGCGGGCCTTGCGCAGCTTGGTGGCTTCTTTGCGCAGCGACGCTTCGAGTTTGGCGGCGGCTTCGCGTTTGGCTTTAAGCGTGCCTTCGATATCGCCCTGCACTGCCAACTGCTGCGCCAGCTGCTCACGTTTGACCAGCACCGCCTCAACACTGCCACCGTATTTGCGCCGCACTTCCTGCCAGAGATTCATCCGCTCGCTAGTCGCTTCAATCGCTTCAGCATCGAACTCGAAATCACTGGCGAGACGACCGGTCTCTTCACCGAGGTCCTGCATCTCGATCAACACGCTACGCGCTCGCTCCAACAGCGGCTCGGAATCAGCATCGAGTGCCACCAGCGACTCATAGCGCCCAACGATCATGCTAAGCTGTTCGCACAGCCCTTGATCGCCCGACAGCCCTTCGGAGCAATTCGCAGCGAGCGTCACCAGCTCTTGTCCACTCGACATACGCGTGTAGTCACGCTCCAGCGCTTCGATGGAGTCTTCAGAGACATCGACGCTATCAATCTTGTTGATCTGTTTACGCACAAAATCAATTTCGTCCTCATCCAAGCGTTCGCCAGATTCGAGGCTGTCGATTTCTTTGTGCGCAGCTCGCCATGTTGCATAGCCGCCTTGATAGCTCGCAAGCAGCTCGGCATTGCCCGCATAGAGATCGAGCATTTCCAACTGACGGCGTTCTTGAAATAGTTTTTGCGGCTCACCTGGCCCATGAAAATCGATCCACGACTCCCCTAGCTCCTGTAACTGTGTGAGTGTGGCCATGCTGCCATTGATCTGCACACGCGGCATTTTCTTGCGATGTATACTACGCTGTAGCAACAGCACGCCGTCTTCGCAGCACGGCAACCCGGCGGTCTCCAGTAGCGCATCTATTTCTGCGGAGTCTTCAAAATACAACGCCGCTTCGACTTCCAACTGATCCGTCCCCTGGCGAATCATGGTCTTATCCGTACGTGCTCCGGAAAGCAGCCCCAACGCGCCAAGCAAGACACTCTTACCCGCGCCAGTCTCACCGGTGACGGCGGTAAACCCAGCATCCAACTCGAGCGTCACCTCAGAGAGGAGCGCGAGATTCTTAATTTTAAGATATTGCAGCATGGCTAAAAATTTAAGCGGCGGAGCCAAACAGAGTGACCAACAACTGCGCGCACAAGGTCAACGGAAACAGACTAACTATAATCGTCACAACCAAGCAAAAGAAGGTCTTCAATACACTCAGTCGCAGTGCCGCAGAAAGCGCCAAAAGGATGATTACATAGCCATAGAAAAATACGCAGAAGAAGACTGGTGCGAAGCTGACAATCATTTCGGGGTTCACCTCAGCACCAAGCATAAAAGAGAGCACCATCGACAGCAACGTCCACGGCAACAAGCCGATCCCAAGCGCAGTGCGTGCATCGCGCTGCGTGCTTTCGGCACCGAACCAACGGCCGAAGTTACGTGTCAACCAGCCGAACAAATACAAGCCACACAGACCCGCGAATCCGCCGACCACAAACGGCAGCGGCCCCGACTCTGCGTGTGCCAACGAAAAACGACCACTTTGCACCGCGCCAAAAAAAGCCGCAATCATCACCGCAGCAGAATGCCCCTGCCCCGCATCGAGCAGTGCACGCATCGAACTGGCTGGTTTATACCAAAGCGTGAGTAGAGAAGGCTGGTTATTTATAGTGCTCATTTGTCCAAGTGCTTTTCAAAAAAGACAGAATACTGCGTACATGCAAGTCTGCGTCGATTCGAAGTCTGATTTAAAAATTCTTTTGCGTTGTCTCTTTGCTCCCTTCGACAAACCTCTGCGCTCTTTCTATGCTTACCTTCTCAAAACTCAGTAAAGGCTTCGGCCAAAAGACCCTCTTCACCGATATCTCGTTTCGTATCCTACAAGGCGATCGCATCGGTCTGGTCGGACCCAACGGAGCCGGTAAGACGACGCTTTTTAACATCATCCTCGGCACCACGGAGTGCGACAGCGGCAAGGTCGAGCTCGACCGCGGCACGGTGATCGGCTTCCTGCCTCAGGAAAGCGCGCCTGCTGGCGAAGAGACAGTCGCGGAGCTAGCGACTTCGATCTCCCCTGAGTTTGTCGGCATTTATAATGCACTGCGCGAGTTTCCTGATCCAGATGCCCCTGAGCGTATCGATGCGATGGAGCAATTTGTCGATCTGGATGGCTACACATTGGAAGCTAAGGCAAAGCGTATCTTGGCAGGCCTTGCGTTCCGTTCAGAAGATTTTGATAAGCCCGCACATACCTTGAGCGGTGGCTGGATTATGCGTGCGCATTTGGCCCGTTTGCTAGTCATGGAGCCGGATCTGCTGATGCTCGATGAGCCGACCAATCACTTGGACCTCGAGACATTGGGCTGGTTTCAAAATCAGCTGAGCAACTACTCTGGCGCAATTTTGACCATCTCGCACGACCGTGAATTCCTCAACGGCGTCTGCGACGGCATCATCGAAATCGCCAATGGACACCTGCACCGCTACCACGGCAACTACGACTATTATCTCACTCAAAAAGTGGATCGCGAAGCACAACAGCTCGCCGCTTATAATAACCAGCAACGCGAAATCTCACACTTGGAAGATTTCGTGCGCCGCTTCCGCGCCAAGGCATCGAAAGCCTCGCAAGCGCAAGCGCGCATGAAGACGCTTGAAAAAATGGTGCGTCTGTCGCCGCCCGAAAGCGCCGCCGACACCATTTCATTTAGCTTCCCGCAGCCAATGCGGAGCGGCCAGCGCGTCGCTACCTTTGAAAATATTCAACAGGCTTACGGCGACCACGTCGTCTATACCGACCTGAACCTCATCATTGAGAAACAACAGCGCATCGTGCTGGTCGGCCCTAATGGCGCGGGTAAATCGACACTGCTTAAGATCCTCTCCGGGAGCGTCGGAATTCAAGGCGGCGTGCGCGAAATGGGCCACAATGTAAGTGTCGGCTACTTCTCGCAGCAACGGGTCGAAGTGCTCGATGTCGAGCGTAGTGTACTAGATGAAGCCATGGAACGTGTCGTCTCCGGCATGAATGAGCAAAAAGTACGCGGCATCCTGGGTGCCTTCCTATTTCGCGGCGACGACGTCTTTAAGAAAGTCAAAGTGCTCAGTGGTGGTGAGAAGAGCCGCCTCGCTCTGGTCAAACTGCTGCTCAATCCGCCCAACCTACTGCTACTCGACGAACCGACCACTCACCTCGACATGCCCAGTATCGACGCGCTGATCGGTGCCCTAAAGGATTACACCGGCACCCTCGTCTTCGTCAGTCACGACGTGCACTTTATCCGTGCTATCGCTCAGCACACGATCCAAATCCAGGCCGGCAGTACCACTAATTTCGCCGGCGACTACGATTATTACCTGCGCAAGTCAGAAGCGACTTCCGAAAAAGGCGGCCTAGTCGCAGGTATTAAAAACGCGCGCCCAGACTTTGAAGCCAAAGCAAAGAGTAAGCAACCCGTCGTCAGCGCCAAAGAGCGCCGCCGCATCGAAGCAGAGAAACGCAAACTTGAATCAAAGGGCCGTAAAGGCGTCGAAAAACGCGTGGCAAAGCTCGAAGTCGAGGTGCTCAAGCTCGAGGCAGATCAAGCCGCAGTCACCGAACAACTCGGCAATCCCAGCGTTTATGCCGATAAAGAGAAAGCCAAAGAGCTCAATATGCAGGCGGCTCGCATCTCGAAACGCTTGCAGGAGAAGAACTACGAGTGGGAAACAGCGGCAGAAGAATTAGGTAAGCTAATGTAAGTTCTCAAACAGGAGTAATCATCATCAGCGGAATATCCCTGTAAAAGCCCATAGACTTAAGGTTTACGCTTTACAGCAGAGACGGGACGAGGAATTTTATCAGCTTCTGGAAATTGCTTCACCCGACACCAGCCATCTATTTTGCTTACCCGCTATATAAAGAAAATACTTTCGATTGCCGCCCTATTTTTTTGGAGCGGCGTCGTTTCTATTCACGCACAAGATGCTACTCAGCTCGGCTTCTCTGACCTGCAAGCGCAAGCCAATGTACTAGTGGAAGCTGGTCAATTGGAGCAGGCTATGCCATTCCTGAAAGAGCTAATTAAGCGCGTCGAAGCGACTGACAACTCAGAGATCCAGCTCGACTTCCCGATCTTCTTGCTTGGCACCGCTCACATTCAGCGCTACGTCGCCACTCAGAATGCCCGCGAACTCAATCAAACTCTGGTCTGGTATGCTAAGCTGGAAAAGGACTATCCAGACAGCCCCAAGGTCAAAGATGCACTCCTTAAAAAGGTCGATGTGCTACGTATCTTGAAACGCGAAGACGATGCGATCGCATTAATGAAGCAACTGCTCGATGGCACCTACTCCTTCCGCCTCAATCTCAAGCAAGAGAGTCAATTGCTCAAAGATCTCACCCAGATCCACTATAATAAAGGCGACTGGAAAGGCGGCCTACCGATCTTCACCAAGTTGCTGAACACATCGCGCGACTTTGAAGACCAAGCCTGGGCCGCAGCCGCCAGCTTCGAAGCATTTGTCGCAGAGAAACGCTTCGACGACGCGATGGCGCTGCTACCGATCCTCGCGCGCGAATCCGAAGTGCGCTACTTGCCGCGACTGAACGTCGCTCTACTAAAAAGCAGCGATACCATGGTCGCCCAAGCTCGCCTCAGCGATGCCGCTATTTTGCTCAATTTGATCAAGACCACCGACATCATGATCGAGCACAATGAAGCCACAATGGCAGACAAGCTGGTCAAGATCAAATTCAACACTGACCTGGGGCGCAATGACGAGCTGATTGAGCGCCTCAAGCAGGAAGTCAAAAACCTCGAAGCCACCATTACGCAGTTGCGCAAGCTCCCCACCCTACGCAACGAGTTGCTGGTACGCCGCGCACGTAATTACACCAAAACCGCCCGCCGCTACGAAGCTTTCTGGATGTTCTTTGATCTGATGACGGAAAATCCAAAGGACAAGCAGACCGAATTCTTCACCTACGCGACCTTCTCCAACGCTCTGCAACTCAACAAGGCCGAAACTGCCATCACTGTGGGCCGCGCCTATCGCAGGCAATTCCCCCAAGGTGATTACTACTCCGACATCAGCATGGCCCTTGTTAGTACCTTGCAAGCTGACGATGCTAACACCGCTGAGTATATGCAAATAGCCAAAGACTTCCTTGACAGCCGTCCGCTCGACACCGCATCCAGTAGTATGCTGGCAGTCTGGGCGGGCCGCAAGATGGAGAGCGGACTATTTGTAGACATTATCCAACAGTGCAATAGCTGGCTCAATCTGCACCAGAACCCGATTTTCGAAGACGGCCTGTTTTACTGGCGCGGCATCTCTGAATTGCAAACCAGCAAATTCGCAGACGCGATTCAAAGCTTCGACAGCCTGCTTAAGCAATATCCTACCAGCCTCTACGCCGAAGATGGACTACTGCGTAAAGGAGCCGCCCAATTTTATGCGCAGGACTTCGAATCCGCTCGCGAGACACTCTACAGCTACACCAAGAAATATCCACGCGGCAACGCACTCGACCAAGCCTACTATTTCCTCGGCGAAGTGGAGAACCTGGCTGGCGATTACGAACTCGCACTGAAGCACTTCAAGCAGGCCGACGACATCACCTCACTGCAAGATATTCACGATGGTGCCGCTTTCAGCATGGGTAAGATCTATGAATTACTGCAGCGCTACGAAGAAATGGCCACTCACTTCAAGGCCTACACCGACCGTTTCGGCGAAGATGGCCGTCTCACCGATGCAATCTTCGAGCTCGGTCGTGCGTATGAATTCCTCCGTCAGCCCACTCAAATGCTCGCGCTCTACCGCAAATACATCGAGCAATTTGCCAACGACCCTGAAAATGCCGGCGTCGATGCACTCATCGAAGGCTACGCTGAGAAATACAACACCAACAAAGCACAACTGGAAAAGACCGTCGAATTCCTCGACAAGCTCGACAACGATATCGAGTTCCGCACCCAAATCGTGACTGACCGCGGCTACTTGTTTGAATACTTTTACGTCAACAGCGATCTGGATCAGACACTCTACAATCGCCTGCGCAACCACCCCCAATTTGGCGAATGGTTGGTTCAAGACCTCGCACCAATCAACGAAGTCATCGCGATCTACCGTAAGCAACTGGCGGACTACCCGACCGATACGCCAGTCGAATTTTTCCGTGATCAACTCGCTCAGTTTAAAGCAAAACAGCAACGCGTGGCCGAGGCCCGCATGTTGATGGGTCTCTACCGCAGCGATGTGGAACTCGCCCCAAGCCAATCCTACGACAGCGGGTTCTTCAGTGAAGTCACCCCGCGCGTACTGCTCTATATCGCCGACTACTCGCGTGCTGACCGCCTCGATTTTGCGATCGAAGCGTGGAACGAAGTGTTGGCCACTTATCCAACCGATGATGCAGCCATCGTGTCTTACATGCGCCTCGCCGACGTCAGCAATCAACGCGGCGACAAACCCAGTGCACTCAACTATCTCGAAGCAATTCAGGCTCAATTCCCGGGTACGCCGAAACTCCCCGGAGTCATCTTACGCCAAGGCGAACTACTCTCTTCGATGGGTCGCGGCGAGGAAGCCCGCGAGAAATATCAATATATTTTGCGCGTACCGGACTGGCGCGGCCTCGTTCACGCTCGTGCCCTGTTCCAAACTGGCGAGGCCTACATGGCTGAGAGCAAATATGCCGAAGCACATGGTTTCTTCGAGCGCACATTCCTCGGCTACTCTCAATTCAGCGAATGGTGCGCACGCGCCTACCTAGCAGATGCCGAAGCCCTTCTAGGCATGGGAGCAAAAGCCGACGCGATTGCGACACTCACCGAAGCGAACGAAACACTCGCAGAAGCTGCACCTGCAGCGCTCTTTGATGCCATTCAAGCGAAACTGCAAGAGTTACAACCATTAGTCGCCCCATCGCCCCAGTCATAACAGCCACACACAAACGGATGCGTTACTTTTCACTCAAAGCCCTGCTCATCGTAGCCCTCTCTGTCGGTTTCTCACTTTCCGGTTTTGCAGAAAATGCCTATTGGACAGAGCTTGGCAACCAACCTGTCTATATTCAGCAAGACAACGGCCGCTCGAAGCAGACCCTTAAATTTATCGATTATAAAGATGGCATGTTGGTTGCGGAAATAACGATTGATGGCAGTGTCGGCGAAATGTCCCTCCCCGTCAGTAAGTCGATGGTCAAGACACTGCGCTTGGAATTGGGCGAGACACAAAAAGCAAACAAACTGATTCAGCAGGGCAACTACGCTGGTGCCGTCAAAGTGCTGCGCCAAAATGTCTATCCATTGGTTAAATTTACGGAGGTGCCAGAGTTGTTCAGCCAATTACACTCGCCCGTCCGCGCCTTGATTAGCAGCTTGATCAGCGCAGGCGAACTCGCCGAAGCAGACGATCTGCTCACGCGGGTCGCTCTTGATAAGGTCGACATCAAATATAGCCAACTGAGCATACAATTGATGAACGCGTATCTCGCAGAAGGAGAGTTCAAAGCCGCGGGACGAATCGCCGGTCAACTACCTAAAAGTGGTGCGTACGCGTCCAACATCTCCCAAGTCGTCAATGCGGCCGATGCTCTGCGCGGTGCAGGTGAATATGAAGCGGTGATTCCACTGTATAAGGAAATCGAGAGTTCTGTCCCTGAAGATGTGCGCAAGAATGTGCGTATGTGGCTGGCCTACAGCTTGGTGCTAGCCGACCGTGTCGATGAAGCCTCTCCGATGATCGACAGCATGCAAGAGCCAGCGCCGAATGATCGCTTATTTTCTCTCTACAAATTGCTGCAAGGCTCGCGTGAGCACCGCAACAAGCAATACAACCAAGCCCTCGACGTGCTCACTCGCGGCTTTGTGCGCGCGCAAACTTCTTACGTCTGGGTGCCAGAAATGCTCTACCTGATCGGCGATTGCTACAAACAAGCCGAAGACCCAATTGCCGCACGGAATGTCTGGTTTGAAATCACGGTACTTTACCCCGACTCCCCATGGGCCAAACGTGCCGCCGAATCACTCAGCGAACTTCCAGAACCAAAACCCGCACCGCCAAGTAGTTAATCAATCACTTCACAAAACAACAACCCACTCAATCATTAGTCTTTAATATTAAACCGTCATGAAACTATCAAAGTTACGCCTCCTTCCTACCCTTGCTGCGCTCGCGCTGTTTACCGTCGTCACGCAATGGACAATGACCACATCTCTCAGTGCACAAACTGAAGACGCAACCATCGAGTCAGTCGAGCCTGCCGAAGAGGCAGCTGCTGCGGGCGATCAATCTCTGATCGACATGTATAAGAATGGCGGATGGGCCATGTATCCACTCACACTCCTATCAATTTCGGCATTCGGGCTGATCGTCTACAACTTTATGGCGATTAATCCGAATCAAATTCTGCAGCCTTCAGTGCTGCCAGAGATCGATACCGCGCTGCAAGCACTGGATATCGAAAAAGCCCGCTCCATCTGCGATGAGAACCCAGCCCCTTCGACTAATATCATTCATGCCGGCTTGGTACGCGTCGACACCAACCGCTACAACCCAGAACAAGTGAAAGAAGCGGTCGAAGAAGCCTCGGCCGAAGAACTCGCCAGTCCATTCATCTTAATCAACTATCTTTCCGTAATCGGATCACTGGCCCCCATGGTTGGACTGCTCGGAACCGTCTCCGGTATGGTTAAAGCCTTCAACGTGATCGGCTCTGAAGGCGCTGCTAATGCTCAAGCGCTTGCGGGTAACATTTCTGAAGCCTTGATCACCACCGCCAGTGGCATGATCGTCGGTATTCCTGCGATGTTCTTCTTCTTCTTCTTCAAGAATAAATACGGTAAGATTACTTCTCGCGTCGCGCGTGTGGTGGGAGACCTGCAATTCACACTCAGCACTGCGATTAGCAATCGCTAATCCAAACACCTGCGATTACTAACCGATGAAAACATGGTCCCCAGAAGAAGTTGATCCGGAGTTTGAACTGACTCCGATGATTGACATCGTGTTCCTGCTCATCGCGTTTTTCATGACATTGATCAGCTTCATTAGCGCCGAACTCATCGAGCTCAAGCTGCCAGATGCCAATCAGTCGAGCATCCCAGAAGAACCAGGCGAACGCCAATATATCTCCGTTGATGTCAGCGGTCAGGCTTATCTCGGCTCGACTCCAATCAGCTACGAAGCACTGCCCCAAGCACTAGCTACCGGGCGCGCGGCTCAGCCCTCTTTGAAGGTGTTTCTTCGAGCTGACGCCAAAACGGCACACCGTCATGTCAACCGCGTCATGGAGGCCTGCGCTGAAGCAGGCATCTCTGACCTCATTTTTGCCTCCAATAAAAATTAAACTGTGGCTGCTGTTAACAAAGTTTTAGAATCAGAAGATAAAGTCGATATTACACCGATGATCGACATCGTGTTCTTGCTGCTGGTTTATTTCATGTTTCTACCGCTGCAACAAGAGGCAGATGTGGGGATCAAATTACCCAGCGCGACCCCACCTGCCGAGAACCTCAAATTACCCAGCGAGCATGTCATCGAGATCTTCCCGAATGGCTTGATCTTGCTTAATGGTGCACCAATGGACGCTTCGGATGACCGTGTCATGGCACGTCTCTCAACCACACTTACCCGACTACGCATGTCATCGGACCGAGTGGGCGATGATATCGTGGTAAAGATTCAGGCCGATCCGGACTCGCCGCATCAGCGTTCAATCGATGCACTAAATGCCTGTGCCAAGGCTGATATTACCAAAGTCTCGTTCACTGCATACGCGCTCTAACAAAGTCGAGTGACCCACAATCGCTCGCCTATAATTTTTTCAAATGCTTCCTCCGACTAAAAAGAAAAAAATAAATCCGTTACTGCTGAAGGTTATCTTCATCAGCGTAGCGATTCATCTGCTTGCGGGGCTGATTCTCGGAAGTATTACGATTTACAAATATGTCGTCCCTTCTGAGGCGCAATTCGAAGAACCGCCCGTCGTGGAGCAAGAAGAGCCGCCACCACCAGTCAAAGTTCAGATCAGACCGCAGCAACCCAAGCAGCAAAAAGCACAAAACCTGGCGATGCGGCCAGTGGCGAACATCGCAGTGGCGAATGTGGACGTTAATTTGCCGAACATGGAGCAGAACTTTACCGTCAGCACCGGCCTCGGTGGCATGGGCGGCGGTAGCCTACTTGGCGGCACCCGCGGCAGTATCGGCATGGGCTTGTCCGATGTCAGTGTTTTCGGTCTCAAGTCGCGCGGCGAGCGTATTCTGTTCGTGATCGATGCCAATCGTCAGATGGTCGCCGACAAAAAAGGTGGACTCAACAGCTACAAGATAATTAAGGACGAAATCACCGACATGGTCGGCAACCTCTCCGCCGGCACCTTGTTTAATGTCATGTTACGCGATCGAAAAAAAATAATGCTGTTCAAACCTCAGCTGGTGGCAGCAGGCTCAGAAACACATCGGCAGCTGATTCAATGGATCAGTCCAATTAATGCTAGCGCTGAAAAGGTCGGGCTCGAAGGCAACCGCCTAGCTAGCACTCCTAAGCTTCGGGGACTTCCCAATGAGGAAGTGCATAAGGCCTTACCGTGGTCAGGCCACTCAGGTAACGAAACTGGTTTCATCACTCAAGTGGCATTGGAACAGCACGTGGATGCGATCTTTATGATTGCCAGTGACCACAAAGGCTTTGGCTCTGTGCGCTCCCCACCGAGCGAACGCGCACAAGCTGAATGGGCACGCAAAATCGCCAAGCGCGACTATATTCAGCAGCTCGCCAAGCATGAGGCGGAAGTCGCTAATATGAATAAACGAATTGCTGCAACGATGGCGAAGACCAATGCGCAGCGCAAAAAGCAAGGCCTACCACCACGCGTGCTTGAAAAACGCTATGGCGTGTATTCCGCAGCCAGAGAACTTGGTCTGAATTGGACCACTGACCATCCAGGGCATGGACCAAAACCCGAATGGCTCAAAGACAGCGATGTTTCTAGATATTTCCGCAAGCTGCTCGATGAACTTTACGAGAAGGACGATAAGCCGGTGCCATCGGTCAACGTGGTACTTTTCCTCGCTGGCGATGAGGTATTCGACAAGAACGCGAAAACACAGCTGGATCAATTCGTACGCTTTTTCCGCGGTAAGAATCGCGTGATTCGTGGCCTCGACGAAATCACCAGTGCGAGCAGTTCAAAGACAACTAGGAACTAAGCCAGCGACTCCACACACTTTCAAACAAAAGGCAGCCGAATGATTGGCTGCCTTTTTTGTGCACGATAGGAGTGTGGGCGACTCGCCCATGTTCAGCCGATGGTAAAGCAACCGAGGGCGGGTTCGCCCTCACTCCTTCAACCTAAAATCCGACCTGCGGGATCAGTCCATCAGTCAATGATTTCGTAGCCTGATCTTTCAATGATTTCGTAGCCTGATCTTTCAATAAATCAGTCGCGGCAGCGGTCAATTCTTGCTCGGCGTCATCAATCACTGCCGCCACTTCTTCCAGCGCTTCGGCCTGAATCTCAGCAACCTCATCTTCGACCGCAGCCACGGCCTCGACTTGCAGCTCTA
>DBBT01000058.1:0-14104 GCA_002292345.1 Opitutia bacterium UBA977
ATGGAAGTACGCGATCTCCTTTCTAAGTACGACTACCCTGGTGATGATATCACAATCGTGCGTGGTTCTGCGACTGCAGCTCTTGAAGGTAAGCCTGGTGGCGCGGAAGCGATCACTGCGCTCATGGATGCGATCGACAATGATGTCGCTGAACCTCTTCGTGAAACTGACAAGCCACTCCTTATGTCCGTTGAAGACGTTTTCTCGATCACAGGTCGTGGAACAGTTGCAACAGGTCGTATCGAGCGTGGTATTGTTAAAGTTGGCGAAGAAATCGAAATCGTTGGTCTTGGTGATACAATGAAGACTACTGTAACAGGTGTTGAAATGTTCCGTAAGCAACTCGATCAAGGTCAAGCCGGCGACAATGTTGGTATCCTTCTTCGTGGTGTCGATAAAGAATCTATCGAGCGTGGTCACGTGATCGCTAAGCCCGGTTCAATTACTCCGCACACGACTGGTCTGGCTGAGCTTTATGTGCTGACTAAGGAAGAAGGCGGTCGTCACACACCATTCTTCGACGGCTACCGTCCGCAGTTCTTCTTCGGCACAGCCGATGTGACTGGTATCATCAAGTGCCCAGAGGGTGTTGAGATGGTCATGCCTGGTGATAACCTTACCGTTACTATTGATCTCGGTAAGAAGATTGCGATGGAAGTGGGTCAACGTTTCGCGATTCGCGAAGGTGGCCGTACCATCGGTGCCGGACGTGTGACTGAGGTTATTAAATAACCTAAGCCCAGACCGATTCCAGTTTTTGCCGAGGGCTCTAAAAGGGCTCTCGGCTTTACTGTCTTAAATAGCACTATAGTTGAATAACCACAGGAGAGTAGTTCAATTGGTAGAGCAACGGTCTCCAAAACCGTAAGTTGTGGGTTCAAGTCCCTCCTCTCCTGCCATTTTTACATCAAATGAAAAATCCATTCACAAGCATCCGTCTTTTTTATAAGGAGACGATGACCGAGCTCAAAAAAGCCACTTGGCCGACCAAGACTGAATTACGAGATTCGACAATCGTTGTTCTTATCGCGACTGCAATTCTTGGCTCTTTTATTGCGCTAACCGACTTTTCGCTGATGAATGGTGTCGATCTGCTAACCTCTTGGGTTCAGTAGTACGTCGCCAAATCAATATCGATTTCAGGCACTTTTAAATTTTTAAGATCCAGACGTAAATATGTCTAATTCATTTTCAGGCCCCAATTGGTTCGCTGTTCAAACTCTCTCTAATCAAGAGGGCAAGGCTAAGAAATACCTCGATAAGTTCATCGCGGTCGAAGAGATGGAGGACTACGTCTTTGAAGTACTCATGCCTACCGAGACCGTTTCGGAAGTAAAGAGCGGCAAGAAAAAGACAATTACGCGTAAATTCTACCCAGGCTATATTTTCGTTAATATGCGCCTGTATGATGATGACGGCAATTTATTGCAAAAGCCTTGGTATTTCGTCCGCGAAGGCCATGGCATCATTAATTTTGTTGGTGGTGACCGCCCGAATCCTCTCAAGCAGAGCGAGATCGACCGCATTATCAATCAAGTCCAGGAAGCCGAAGGCAAAGAAAAGCCTAAGATCGAATACGAGATCGGTGAAATGGTTAAAGTCAACGATGGTCCATTCATGAACCTAGTTGGCAAAATCGAGGAAATCGACCCAGATAAGGGTAAATTAAAGGTTTCCGTATCTATTTTCGGGCGATTCACGCCTGTTGAACTTGAATACTGGCAAGTCCAGAGAACAGAAGAAAGCTAAACAGCCATGTCTAAAAAAGTAATAGGACAAATTCGCTTACAACTGCCAGCAGGTGCAGCTAACCCAGCCCCTCCGGTTGGTCCAGCTCTCGGTGCGCAGGGTGTAAACATCATGGGGTTCTGTAAGGAGTATAACGCGAAGACTAAAGACCAGGCGGGCATGATCCTACCTGTTGTCATCACAGTCTACGCCGATCGCTCCTTCAGTTTCATCCTGAAATCTCCACCAGCAGCTGTCCTGCTTAAGAAGGCTGCCGGTATCGCAAAGGGATCAGGTGTGCCGAATCGCGACAAAGTCGGGACCGTCACGCGCAAGCAAATCCTCGAAATCATTGAGATCAAAAAGAACGATCTGAATGCAACCGATGAGGACGCAGCTTTCAAGATCATCGCGGGCACTGCTCGTTCGATGGGACTAGAGGTCGCGGGATAATTTTTAACCACTAAATACAACTACTATGGCCACCCAGCAAATAAAGGGAAGCAAGCGCTATCGCCAATCAGCCGAAATGGTTGACTTGGAGAAGACCTATCCGGTCGCAGAAGCGTCTGCGTTACTAAACAAACTACCGAAGGCAAAGTTCGACGAAACTGTTGAGCTTTACGCAAATCTTACGGTCGATCCTCGTAAGAGTGATCAAATGGTGCGCGGCACTCTTCAGCTTCCTCACGGTAGCGGCAAGACTGTTCGCGTTATCGTGTTCACCGAAAATCCTGATGAAGCTATTGCCGCGGGCGCAGACGAAGCCGGCTTCGATGATCTTATCGAGAAGGTAATCGGTGGATGGACAGACTTCGATGTCGCTATCTCCACAACCAGTGCGATGAAGAGTGTCCGTAAGGTTGCTCGTGTGCTTGGACCTCGTGGCCTTATGCCGAATCCAAAGTCCGGCACTGTGACTGACGACGTTGCGGAAGGCATCAAGCTAGTGAAAGCTGGCCGCGTTGAATTCAAGATGGATAAGACTGCAAATGTCGCCATCGTCGTGGGCAAGCGCTCCTTCACACCAGAGCAAATCGTGGACAATGCAGAGGCGGCTATCAATGCCCTCAATGACGCACGTCCTCAAGGCGCCACTGGCAAGTTCATCAAGTCGCTCGCATTGAGCTCGACTATGAGCCCCGGGATCAGCGTTGACGCTGCATCTTTTAACAAGAGCTAAGGGAGACTGACATCATATGAGACCAGAAAAGCAATATCTCGTTGAAGAGGTGAACCAACACCTCGACAAGTCCGAATACGTTTACCTCGCTAATTACGAGCGTATTACCGTGGAAGAAATCGCAGAACTGCGTGCCTCTCTTGCAGAGCACAACGCTGAGTTCCACGTTGTTAAAAACAGCATTTTCGGTGTCGCAGCGGCCGCCAAGGCACTCCCTGATCTCAGTGAGCACTTGACTGGTCAAACTGCGATCATCGTCGGTGGTGAAAACCCATCCGGAGTCGCTAAAGTAATTGGTGCATTCTTCAAGAAAAAGGAAAAGATCGACGTCAAAGCGGGTATCCTTAACGAGAAGGCACTCACCAAGGAAGAGATCGCAGTATTGGCGAAACTTCCAGGACTCGAATCGCTCCGGGCTCAACTCCTCGGACTTCTTACGCAGCCTGCGACCGGATTCGTCCGCGTGCTCAACGCTGTTCCGCAAAGTCTACTCTTCACTCTTCAAGCGAAGGCCAATAAAGACGGCGAGTAGTCCACAAAATAATTTCTGGTCGTCCAGCCTTGGTTGGGCGGCCTAAAAATAACCAAAATAATCCGGTTAGGAGGATTTCCCCTCTTAAATATCCCAACACTTGGGATGCTAACCAATTGAAAGGTATAACATCATGGCAGATATCACAAAAGAACAAGTAATCGATTTCCTCTCAGCACAAACAGTGCTTGAAGTGGCAGATCTCGTTAAAGCACTCGAAGAGAAGTGGGGCGTAAGCGCTGCTGCTCCTGTCGCTGTTGCCGCTGCTGGCGGTGCTGCTGCTACAGCAGAAGCTTCTGAAGAAAAAGACGAATTTGACGTCATCTTCGTAGCTCCTGGCGACAACAAGATCGCTTCCATTAAGGAAGTCCGCGCAATCACAGGCCTCGGTCTGAAGGAAGCTAAGGACCTCGTTGAAGGTGCACCTAAGCCTGTTAAGGAAGGTGCAACTAAGGACGAAGCAGCAGAGATCAAGAAGAAGCTCGAAGCTGCAGGCGCTAAGGTCGAATTAAAGTAATCGGATACCCATTCCAGCTTATATTTAATAGCCCACATTTTTCACAGTTAGGTGAGCTCATCCAAATCGGGTGAGCCTCGCCTAACTGTTTTTGTCTTTTAGCCGCCCCTAGGTCGGCACATGTTAGTCTCACACTCTTTTTAACCGTCATCGGACATCCGCACTATGTCAAAACGCATTAATTTCGGTAAGCTCAAGGAAGTTATTCAGCCACCCAATCTGATTGAAAATCAGATCGATTCCTTCACGGAATTCCTTCAAATGGATCTGGCTCCTACGCAACGTAAACAAGTGGGCCTCGAAGCCGTATTTTCCGAGGTGTTTCCCATTGAGAGTTATGACAGTCGCTGCCATCTCGAATATGTCAGCTATACTGCGACACCGCCTCGCGAAACGGAGATCGAAGCGATCCGCGAGGGTGTTACTTACTCTGTCTCATTGTATGTGAAGCTTCGCCTCCGCGAAGAAGACCACATTAAGGACGAAGAGATCTACATGGGTGAATTGCCGATGATCTCCGAGCGTGGCTCTTTCATCATTAACGGCGCCGAGCGCGTTATTGTTAGCCAGCTCCACCGTTCGCCTGGTATCGCATTCGAAGAGAGCGTACACACCAGCGGCAAGGTTCTGCATGCCTTCCGTATTATCCCAGACCGTGGCACCTGGCTCGAAGTACAGTTCGATCAAAACGATCTTTTGTATGTTTACCTCGACCGTCGTCGTCGCCGTCGTAAGTTCCTGCTCACCACGTTGCTGCGTGCGATGGGTTACAGTTCTGATGCAGACATTCTAAATCTTTTCTACGAGTTGGATGAGATCACAGTCGCTGAAGCGTTGAAGCGCGACTCTGTTTCCAACCTAGTGCTCACTGAAGACATCGTTGATGCGGATAAGGGCGTTGTGCTTGCACGTGCGTTTGAACCGCTCACTAAGACGATCGTTCGCTCATTCCAGAAGGCTGGGTTGAAGAAGGTCACTACGATCGACACGACTGTTGACGATGGTGCCATCATCCGCTGCCTCAAGAAGGACCCCACTCAAAACGAAGAAGAAGCGCTTAAGGATATCTACAAGCGACTTCGCCCGGGTGAGCCCCCCACAACTGCAAATGCCAAGGCATTGCTCAAGCGCCTCTTTCAAGATCCACGTCGTTATGACTTAGGTCGCGTGGGTCGTTACAAGCTCAATCAGAAGCTTGCGATGGACACCGATTTGGACTTCCGGGTGATTAGCGCTGAAGACGTAGTTGAAGCGACTAAATATCTCACGCGTCTCAAGAGCGGTGACGGAATGCTCGATGACATTGACCACTTGGGTAGTCGTCGTGTGCGCACCGTGGGAGAGCTTCTTGCTAACCAATGTCGTGTCGGCTTGGCTCGCACAGAGCGTCTGGTTAAAGAGCGTATGACACTTTATGATCAAAGTGTTGATTCGATCTCTCCGCAAAAGCTGATCAATCCGAAGGCTTTGAGCACTGTTATCCGCGACTTCTTTGCGCGCAGTCAGCTCTCTCAGTTCATGGACCAAATTAACCCGCTTGCTGAGCTCACACACAAACGTCGTCTGTCCGCTCTTGGGCCCGGTGGTTTGAATCGTGAACGTGCTGGTTTCGAAGTGCGTGACGTTCACCCGTCTCACTATGGTCGTATCTGCCCAATTGAAACTCCGGAAGGGCCGAACATCGGTCTGATTAACTCACTGTCACTTTACTCCACCATCAATGAATTTGGGTTCATTGAAACTCCATACCGTAAGGTTGTGAAGGGTCACGTAACTGATGAGGTCGAATACTTGAACGCCGACCAAGAAGAGCCGCACATGATTGCGCAGGCGAATTCTGAACTCGACGACAAGAGCAATCTTATTGGCCGCGTCACATGCCGTAAGCGCGATGAGGTGCTTGAAGTGGATGGTAAAGATGTGAACTACATGGACGTGTCTCCAAAGCAGCTGATCTCGGTTGCTGCGGGTATCATTCCATTCCTTGAGCACGATGATGCGAATCGCGCGCTGATGGGGTCGAATATGCAACGTCAAGGTGTGCCACTGCTTCAATCGGAGGCGCCATTTGTTGGCACCGGGATTGAAAGCCGTGTTGCGATCGACTCGAAGACAGTCGAAATCGCAGACATCGACGGAATTATTGCTTCAGTTGACGCCAACCACATCGTGCTGACTTCGGATGGTGAAATTCCGAAAATGAAGGAGTTGGTTACAGATGCGAAGAAAGGCATCTTCGTCTACAACCTTCGTAAGTTCATGCGCTCGAATGCCGGCACTTGCTTCAATCAGAAGCCAATTGTCGCCAAAGGCCAACCTGTTAAGAAAGGCGACGTGATCGCGGACGGTGCGTCCACTGATAACGGTGAGCTTGCAATCGGTCGTAACATTCTCGTGGCGTTCATGCCGTGGAATGGTTATAACTTCGAAGACGCGATTCTTATCTCCGAGAAGATCGTTAAGGACGACATCTTCACCTCGATCCACGTGGACGAGTTTGAAGTAACTGCCCGTGATACGAAGCTTGGACCTGAAGAAATCACACGCGATATTCCGAATGTGGGTGAAGAGGCTCTTAAGGACCTCAACCACGATGGTGTCATTCGTGTCGGTGCGGAAGTGAAGCCTGGCGATATTCTCGTCGGTAAGATCACTCCAAAATCTGAAACTGAGCTCGCTCCGGAAGAAAAACTGCTTCGCGCGATTTTCGGTGAGAAGGCGGCTGACGTGAAGGATTCTTCGCTTGTGGTGCCATCAGGCGTTCGCGGTATCATCATGGACGTAAAGGTTTCGGCCCGTGTCGATGGTGAGCCAGAAGAGCTTTCCGCTTCCGATCGTCGTCGTCAGATTAAGAAGATCAACGAAGAGTACCGCTCACAGAGTGATAAGCTTCGTGAAGATCTTACTGAAGCGCTGTCTAACATTCTGTTGGGGGAAAAGATCCCACTAGATGTGAAGAATGGCGACACAGACGAAATCATCATCCCTGCAAATCGTAAGATCACGAAGACATTGCTTCGTCGCCTTGCAGCCGTCTCCAAGCATATCGAGATCGATCCTTCACCGGTGAAGATCAAGATCATGGAGATTGTCAGCAACTACCAAGGTAAGTTCGACGAACTAGACTACGACCGTGAGCGTAAGATCACAGGTGTAGAGTCTGGTGAAGATGCAGATCAAGGCGTTGTTAAGAGTGTTAAGGTCTACATCGCTAAGAAATGTAAGATGCAGGTCGGCGATAAGATGGCTGGTCGTCACGGTAATAAAGGTGTTGTCGCTAAGGTTGTTCCTGAAGAAGACATGCCGCACCTGCCAGACGGCACCCCAGTTGAGATTTGCTTGAATCCACTGGGTGTTCCTTCTCGAATGAATGTTGGACAGGTCCTAGAGACTCACCTCGGTTGGGCTTGTAATAAGCTCGGCATCAAGGTGGCGACTCCAGTGTTCGATGGTATTAGTGAATCACGTGTCCGTGAGTATCTCGATGAAGCAGGCCTACCGACGACTGGTAAGAGTGTTCTCTTCGATGGTCAGTCCGGTGAGCCACTCGCACAAGAGGTTGTGGTTGGATACATGTATATGTTGAAGCTCAATCACCTTGTGTCATCCAAGATCCACGCTCGTGCGGTTGGTCCTTACTCCCTCATTACCCAGCAACCGCTCGGTGGTAAGGCACAGTATGGTGGTCAGCGTTTCGGGGAGATGGAAGTTTGGGCACTTGAGGCCTATGGCGCTGCATACACATTGCAGGAGCTCCTCACTGTTAAATCCGATGATGTTGCAGGTCGAACACGCATCTATGAATCACTCGTTAAAGGTGACAATAGCTTGCATGCCGGCACGCCTCAATCGTTCAACGTTTTGATGAAGGAAATTCAGAGTCTCTGTCTTGACGTTCGTCTCAGCTCCGACGGTAAGTTCACATCGAGCACTGTGCTTGATGCGTCCTGCTAAGAGTATCGTTTAAACGCAAATTTCAAAAAAGGTTTTTATTAATGAGCACTGAAGTAGCACGCGACATTCTTGGCTATGAAGCCACCAAGTCCTTTGATCAAGTCGGCATCTCTGTCGCTTCCCCCGAGGCCATTCGTGAATGGTCCCGCGGTGAGGTGAAGAATCCCGAGACGATTAATTACCGCACATTCAAACCGGAGCCAGGTGGTCTTTTCTGCCAGCGTATCTTCGGCCCCGTGCGTGACTACGAGTGCGCTTGTGGTAAATACAAGCGTATCAAATATAAGGGTGTGATCTGCGACCGTTGTGGTGTCGAAGTGACCGTGTCTCGCGTTCGGCGCGATCGCATGGGACATATCGAACTCGCCGTTCCTGTCTCTCACATCTGGTTCTTGAAGAGTATGCCGAGTCGTCTCGGCCTGTTGCTCGACATCACTGCGCGTAATCTTGAGCGAGTCATCTATTACGAGAACTATCTCGTGATCGATCCGGGCAAAACTCCACTAGAAGAGCGTCAGCTTCTTACCGAGCAGGAGTATCTCCAAGCTCAAGACGAGTATGGTGACGATTCTTTTGTTGCCCGTATGGGTGCGGCTGGTGTTCGCGATGCCCTCGCACGCGTTGAGCTAGAGTCGACAGTAGCAGAGCTTCATGAGCAAATGCACGCGACTCGTTCGAAGCAGATCAAAAAGAAGCTCTCCAAGCGTTTGAAGACCATTCAAGGTTTCATGGAGTCCGGCACTCGTCCAGAGTGGATGGTCCTCGAAGTCCTTCCGGTCATTCCACCAGATCTTCGTCCGTTGGTGCCGCTTGAAGGTGGCCGTTTCGCGACATCCGATTTGAACGACCTTTACCGTCGTGTGATCAACCGCAATAATCGCCTGAAGAATTTGCTTCAACTGAAGACTCCAGACGTGATCATTAACAATGAGAAGCGCATGCTACAAGAAGCTGTAGATGCACTATTCGATAATGGTCGTCACGGTCGTGCAGTCACTGGTGCGGGTAATCGCCCACTGAAGTCACTCTCCGACATGCTTAAAGGTAAGCAAGGTCGCTTCCGTCAGAATCTCCTCGGTAAGCGCGTTGATTACTCTGGTCGTTCGGTGATTGTTTCTGGTCCTACGCTGAAGCTCAGCCAGTGTGGTCTTCCTAAGAAGATGGCACTCGTTCTTTTCGAGCCATTCATCATCCGCCGCCTCAAAGAGCTCGGCTTCGTGCACACCGTCCGCGGTGCGCGTAAGATGATCGAGAAGCAGTCCCCAGAAGTTTGGGATATTCTTGAAGAAGTGACAAAGGGCCATCCGGTTCTATTGAATCGTGCGCCTACTTTGCACCGTCTTTCGATTCAGGCCTTCGAGCCCGTGTTGATTGAAGGTAATGCGATTCGTGTTCATCCACTCGTTTGCACAGCTTATAATGCAGACTTCGATGGTGACCAAATGGCGGTCCACGTTCCTCTATCACTCGAAGCAGTGATGGAAGCGAAGACTCTCATGATGGCGACGCACAACATCTTCTCACCTTCCAGCGGTAAGCCGATTTTGACTCCATCGCAGGATATCGTTCTAGGTTCTTACTTCCTGACGCTTGATCCTCCGGTTAAGCCAGTCGAAGACAAACGCCTGTCCATGCTTGTTAGCTCTGACGAAGTGGAAACCGCCGTCGCAGATGGTGCGTTTAAGGATCACGATTGGATCAATTACATCAATCCTGACTTTGGTAAGGAAGAAACACCTTACGGCAACACCACCAAGAAGATTATCCGCACCACCATCGGTCGTGTGGTCTTCAACACGATCTGGCCAAACGAGCTTGGTTTCATCAACTTCCCAGTGCCTAAGAGCAAGTTGGGTGATTTGATTCTCCAGACTTACAAGACTGTCGGCCGCGTTCGCACTGTCGAGACGCTCGACATCCTTAAGGACGTCGGCTTCAAGGTTGCGACCCGTGCGGGTGTCTCCATCGGTATCGATGACATGATCATCCCGCCTACCAAGCCAGCAATTGTTGCTGCGTCTCGTAAGCGTATCGACGAAGTCGAAGGCCAATATGGTAAGGGTATCATCACTGAGGGTGAGCGTTACAATAAGATCATTGATATCTGGACAGGTTGCACAGACGAAATCGCTAAGGCTGTATTCGAGGAATTGAAGAGCAACGGCGGTAAAGACTCGGTAAATCCAGTTTACTTGATGATGGATTCTGGTGCTCGTGGTAACAAACAACAGGTTCGTCAGTTATGTGGAACTCGTGGTTTGATGGCCAAGCCATCTGGTGAAATTATCGAACGTCCGATTCTCTCGTCTTTCCGTGAAGGTCTATCCGTTCTCGAATACTTCATCTCCACCCACGGTGCTCGTAAGGGTCTGGCCGATACCGCTCTTAAGACCGCGGATGCTGGTTACCTCACTCGTAAGCTCTGTGACGTCGCTATGGATTGCATCATTGAAGAGTATGATGATGGCAATCGTGACGGTGTCTGGAAGCATGCGATCTACGAAGGTGACGACGAGATTGTCAGTCTTTACGATCGTATCGAAGGGCGTTGTTCATCGAACGATATCAAGAACCCACTGAGCCCTGATGAGATACTCGTCAAGAACGGTGAGCTCATCACCGAGGCCGCTGCTAAGCAGATCGAAGATCTGGGCATCGAGCGAGTGAAGGTCCTTTCTTCTCTCACCACTCGCAAGAAGGTTGGTATCACAGCACTCGAATACGGTATCAATCCGGCGACTAACGCCATGGTTGAGCGTGGTTCTGCAGTTGGTATCATCGCCGCTCAGTCGATTGGTGAGCCGGGCACACAGCTGACGATGCGAACATTCCACATCGGTGGTATCGCGAGTGGTGTACTCAAGAATCCTGAAATTAAGATCCGTGTCGGTGGTAAGGTTAAATACCGTGGCCTCCGTATTGTGCAGACTGCTGATGGCGCAAACATCGTTCTCAACAAGACTGGCTCCGTTCAGATTCTGGATGGAGACGATCGCGAAATCGAAGTCTACAAGATCGTCGTTGGTTCGGTTCTGACCGTCGCTGATGGTGGTTCGATCAAGAAGGGCGACATCCTCGCCATGTGGGATCCGCACAATATCCCAATTCTCTCCGAGAAGGCGGGACGTATCGGCTACCACGAAATGATCCCTGGGGTCACCGTGAAGCGCGAGCTCGACGAGTCTACTGGCCGGATTGCGACTGTCGTGATCGAGCACAAGGAAGACCTCAATCCGCAAGTCGAGATTATTGACGACGCTGGCAAGGTGATCGCTACTTATGCGATTCCGACTGGTGCGCAGCTCTCCGTCAATGAAGACGACGAGATCGCACCGGGCGCCATGCTTGCGAAGACACCACGTCAGGCGTCCAAGACGCAGGACATCACTGGTGGTCTGCCGCGTGTTGCCGAGCTGTTTGAAGCACGCCGTCCTAAGGAAGCTGCAGAAATGGCTAAGATCGACGGTATCGTTTCGCTTGATGGCACTGTTCGCGGCAAGAAGAAGCTCCTCGTCACTGATCCGGAAACAGATCAAGAAGAAGCGCATCTCATTCCGCACGGTAAACACCTAACCGTTCAGGTCGGTGATTTGGTCCATCGTGGTCAGCACCTCACAGAAGGTGGTGCCGATCCGCACGAAGTGCTCGATATTCTTGGACCTTCGGCTGTTCAGGATTACCTGATCGCTGAGATTCAGAAGGTTTACCGCCTCCAAGGTGTTTCGATTAATGATAAGCACATTGAGGTGATCATCTCGCAAATGCTCAAGAAGGTACGCATCACCGATCCTGGTGACTCTGATTTCTTCTGGGGTGAACAAGTTGACCGCTTCATGTTCATGAGCGCCAATGACCATATTGAAGATGCTGGTGGCATGCCAGCTGAAGGTGAGCCAGTGCTCCTAGGTATTACCAAGGCGTCTCTTGAGACAGAGTCCTTTATCTCTGCCGCATCCTTCCAAGAAACCACACGTGTTCTCACCGACGCCTCTACACTGGGCAAGGTTGATAATCTCAAGGGCTTCAAGGAAAACGTCATCATGGGTCACCTCATCCCTGCTGGAACAGGCCTGCCTGTTTACCGCAACCTCCGTATTGACACGCTCGGTGCAGAGCCGGTGAAGTTGACTCCAGAAGAAGCTGCAAAGCTAGTGGAAGGCGTTGCCATCCCGACTCCAGAGCCAACTCCAGAAGTCGAAACGGCCCCTGAAGCCGCAGCTGAAAACACCGAAGCTGCTGAAGCACCTGCTGAAGTCGCTGAAAGCGAAGAGGCTAGCTAATTCGTTTCAATCCTTTACAGAGGCGGGCGGATCGAATGCCGCTCGCCTCTTTTTATCTCTCAATTAATCAATCTTAGAATATCGCCAGTCGAATCGCGAAAAAAACCGAGAATAATTCTTGCACAGCTTTTTCAAAGCGCTACTTTCGCCGTCTTTCTCAAAATCCAGCGATTCAAATTTTCAATGCCTACAATTAATCAACTCGTCCGCAATCCGCGTATTGTGCAGAAGGAGAAGACGAAGTCACCTGCACTTCGCGCCAATCCATTTCGCCGCGGCGTCTGTGTCCAAGTCATGACACGTACGCCCAAAAAGCCGAATTCCGCTATCCGTAAGGTGGCAAAGGTTCGTCTTACTAATGGAATCGAAGTCATTGCTTACATTCCTGATGAAGGTCATAATCTTCAGGAGCACAGTATCGTTCTCGTTCGCGGTGGTCGAGTGAAGGATCTTCCTGGTGTTCGTTACCACATCGTGCGTGGTACACTTGACTGTGTTGGTGTTGAAAAACGCCGCCGTAGCCGTTCTAAATACGGTGTTAAGCGTCCTAAGGACGCGAAATAACGGATTAATCATTAAACGTATTTTATTATGTCACGTCGCAGACAAGCCGTTAAACGCCCTTTAATTCCAGACCCACGCTACAATAGCGAAGTGGTTACCACTCTTGTTAACATGATCATGGAGCGCGGTAAGCGCACTGTTGCTCAACGCATTGTTTACACAGCATTCGAGCGAGTAAGCGAAAAAGTAGGCAAGGGTAATCCAGTCGACTTGATTATGGGTGCACTTGAGAATGTTCGCCCAAAGCTTGAAGTAAAGAGTCGCCGTGTCGGTGGTGCAACTTACCAAGTGCCGGTTGAAGTATCATTTGAGCGCCAGCAGAGCCTCGCCTTCCGTTGGATGGTCGGAGCTGCTCGCAAGCGCAAAGGCGTTCCTATGAACGAAGCACTTGCTGACGAAATCGTCGATGCCTATAACAACACCGGCGCGATCGTTAAGAAGAAGGAAGAAACACACCGTATGGCTCAAGCAAACCGCGCGTTTGCTCACCTGCGCTGGTAGTTTCGATTCCTGCTTCGCCCCCCTGTTCTTTTCCAGTCCATTTCAATGTCCGCTACTATGTCAGCCAGTGTAAACTCGTCGAAACGTAAGTTCCCTTTGGAGCATACGCGCAATATCGGCATAGTTGCACATATTGACGCGGGCAAAACAACCACGACCGAGCGCATTCTTTTCTATACAGGTGTCGTGCATAAGATGGGCGAAGTTCATGAGGGGAGCGCAGTCACAGATTGGATGGATCAAGAACGCGAGCGTGGTATTACAATTACCTCTGCCGCAATTTCCTGTAACTGGACGAATCAGCACGGCCCTTATGCCGGTATTCAGAACCAGATTAATATCATCGACACCCCCGGGCACGTCGATTTTACCGCCGAAGTGGAACGTTCGCTTCGCGTGTTAGACGGGGCGATCGGGGTATTTTGCGCCGTGGCCGGCGTCCAGCCGCAGTCCGAAACGGTCTGGCGACAAATGACGAAATACAATGTGCCGCGCATTGCATTCGTAAACAAGATGGACCGCACCGGCGCGGACTATTTCGCTGCAATTGAGACCATGCGTGAGCGCTTGGGCGCCAATGCACACCCGATCTTCATTCCAATTGGAGCTGAGGAAGACTTTAAGGGGCTCATCGATCTCGCTTCGATGCGGGCGATCATTTATAATCCAGCCGATGAGTCCGGTATGGCAGTCGATGTGGCTGACATTCCCGCCGACTATGCCGATCAAGCCACTGAGTATCGCGAAAAGCTGATCGAAGCACTGGCTGACTGCGATGAAGGCCTCGCTGATAAATATCTCGAAGGTCAGGACCTGACTGCCGACGATATTCGCGCGGCGATCCG
>DBBT01000058.1:14139-31166 GCA_002292345.1 Opitutia bacterium UBA977
GTGCTTGAGTCGATCGTTAACTATTTGCCCTCGCCGCTGGATGTGCCGCCGCTGATCGCCGAGGACTCGAAAGGGCGCCCAGTTGAGATCAAGCCGGACGACAATGCAAAGCTTACTGGCCTTGCGTTTAAACTGATGCATGACGGTTACGTCGGTAAGCTTGTATTTTTCCGTGTGTATTCTGGTTCAATTTCTAAAGGCTCTGTGCTACACAATTCGCGTACAGGTAAGATCGAACGTATTTCTCGGCTACTCGTAATGAAGGCGGATGCTCGCGAAGATATCGACACGGCATACTCCGGCGATATTTGTGCGCTAGTCGGTGCACGCGATGTGGTGACCGGCGATACACTTTGCGCCAAGGGGTATGATGTTCGCATTGAGCCACCCACATTCCCCGAGCCGGTGATCTCAATGTCGATCGAGCCAAAGACCACTGCCGATCAAGAGAAGATGGCGCTAGGTCTCCAAAGCCTAGCTGAAGAAGACCCGACGTTTGTTGTCAGCTCCGATGAAGAAACCGGTCAGACTTTGATCGCTGGTATGGGCGAGTTGCACCTCGAAATAATTAGAGACCGCTTGTTTCGGGAATTCAAGGTCGGTGCCGAAGCCGGCCGTCCGCAGATTGCTTACCGCGAAACGATTACCGCCAACGCGGAAGGGGATGGTAAATTCGTCCGTCAGTCCGGAGGTAAAGGGCAGTATGGCCACGTTCGGATAAAGGTCGAACCGCTTGAGCGCGGCGCAGGTGTTGAAGTGGTCGACAAAACAGTTGCTGGCGTTATACCCAAAGAGTTCATCAGACCAGCAATAGATGGCATTAAAGAGGCAACGTGTAATGGCACTGTCGCTGGCTATCCAGTGGTGGATATCAAAATTACACTTTTCGACGGCTCATTCCATGAAGTGGATTCCTCTGAAATCGCTTTCAAGATGGCTGGCATTTTTGCTTTCCGTGAAGCGATGCTTGCTGCTAGTCCAATCTTGTTAGAGCCGCTCATGCATGTGGAGGTCGCAACACCTGAAGATTATCAGGGCGACATTATGGGCGACTTGAACCGCCGCCGCGGGCAGATCCAGAAAATCAATGCGAAGCCCTCGTTTATATCAATTTCTGCCCTAGTTCCTCTCGTGGAAATGTTCGGCTATTCGACAATCATGCGCTCATTGAGCAAAGGTCGTGCTTCTTTTAGTATGGAGCCCGAGCGTTTTGAAGAAGTGCCTTCCAACGTAGTGAATACAATTCTAGAAACCTCAACTCGTGGCAGATACTAGCCGCAGGTATTCTGAGCCTTAATCTTACTCGTAAATCTTCTCTTAATCTTCCGTCGTTTTTTAACATCACATAAGTAAAATCTAAACCAAATACAATAAATGAGCTCACCACGTATCCGTATCCGCCTCAAAGGCTTCGATTATCGCGTCATCGACCAGTCTGCAACAGACATCGTTGAAACAGCAAAGCGCTCAGGCGCACGCGTTTCCGGCCCTGTGCCGCTTCCGACTCACATCGGCAAGCTCACAGTGAACCGTTCGCCGCACGTTAACAAAAAGTCTATGGACCAATTCGAAGTCCGCACACACAAGCGCTTGATCGACATCCTCGAACCTACAGCAGCCACAGTGGACGAGCTCAAGAAGCTCAACCTTCCAGCGGGTGTTGATATTTCGATCAACGTTTAGGTCATTCGCTAAATTGTTCAAAAATCCGCCACTCGCAAGAGTCGCGGGTTTTTTGTGTATACAGTCAATATTTAGTAAATGAGCACGTTCTGCGCGCTGAGAATGTAGCGCCATCGCGACTATTTTGTCGGGTGAGGCCGTATTTATGATGCGGGATCTGCTCGCGTGCGTGTGGCCGTAGACCTTCGTCGTTATATTTACAGGAGTATTCTTACAGAACTCATGGTCGCAGGCAGGACTAGGTCGATGATAACACGAAGTCTTAGGATATTTCGTGTGGATCTACTTAAAAGTCGACAGCACATATATGGGGCCGAATTTTCGCGGATTTTCGGGCTTTTGAATATTAAAAGTTCACCGCTTAAAGAAATAATGCATTTTTTCTAAATAGGGGGTTGACGGGGCTGGGATTTAACTCTTTTTTCCGTCGCTCGCTTCCCATTTGAGGCGATAAATCACATTTTATTTTAACCACTAACGCAGGTCTCGCAAACGGAGCATTCAGCTCCACCTGCCTATTAGTATTATGAACATAGCCCTACTTGGTAAAAAGATAGGTATGACGCAGGTATTCGACGATGCAAATCGTTTGATTCCTGTCACTGTCATCGAAGCAGGTCCTTGCCCGGTCACACAGGTCAAGTCGACTGAGAAGGACGGATATGATGCCATTCAAATTGGCTTCCGTCAGCAAAAAGAGCACCGCCTAACTAAGGCTGCTCTTGGACACTTCAAAAAAGCTGGAGTTGAGCCAGTTGCAGAGCTCGGCGAGTTCCGCACTAATGGCGACACTGAAATTAACCTCGGCGATGTGTTAACAGTCGAGCACTTTGAAGCTGGCCAAAAAATCGACGTTATTGCGACAACTAAGGGACGTGGTTTCCAAGGTGTTGTGAAACGCTACGGTTTCGCTGGTGGTCCCGCATCCCACGGTTCCATGTTCCACCGTCGTGGTGGTTCTTATGGCATGTGCCAGTGGCCCGGCCACGTTATTAAGGGTAAGAAAATGCCAGGTCACATGGGTGACGTTTCGCGCACTGTTCAAAACCTTGAAGTTGTTAAAGTGATTGCCGATAAGAATCTGATCCTTGTTAAGGGCAGCATTCCTGGCTCACGTGGTGGTCTTGTCACCGTCCGCACTGCGATTAAAACAAAAGCCAATAAGGCGTAATCGAAGGGACATACTAAGATGAAACTTAATGTATACACAGCTGACGGGACAAAGAGCGAAGAGAAGGAATTCTCAGCGTTTCCCGCTTTCACCGACGATAAGGGCATCGCTGCTCTTCGTCAGGTAGTCATCGCACACCAAGCGAATCTTCGCCAAGGCAATGCTTGCACTAAGACACGCGCTGAAGTGAGTGGCTCTGGTAAGAAGCTTTTCCGTCAAAAGGGGAGTGGTACCGCTCGTCAGGGTTCTCGCCGCGTTCCGCATCAACGCCATGGTGGTGTTGCGCATGGACCAAAGCCTCGCGACTACTCGCAAAAGATTAATACCAAAATGAAGGCACTTGCTTTCAAGCGTGCGCTTTTCAATCGTGCGACAGACGGTGGTATTTCTGTAATCGAATCGATCGAAGTTAAAGAACCGAAGACTAAGCTTTTTGACAAGGTTCTCACTGCTGTGCTACCTAAGCGCGGTAAGGTTTTGATTATCGACGATGCTTTTGAAACAAATGCTGCACTAGCTGCTCGCAACATCGACGGACTTTCCCTCGCTGAAGCAGGTAGCCTCAGCACTCTCGATGTTGTCCGCTACCGCCACATTATTGTGAGCGCTAAGGGCATCGAAACACTCATCGCTCGCGCAAACGGAAGTAAGTAATGATTATTGCAAATACAATTCTACGCGAATTCCGCGTTACTGAGAAAGCAGCAAATCTTGCCGCTAACTTGAACCAATACACTTTCGAAGTAAATCCTCGCGCAAACCGCAAGGAAGTCGCTCGTGCAGTGGAGAAGGTGTTCAACGTATCAGTAACCAAAGTAAACATTCTTAACAGAAAACCTAAAGCTAAGACAGACCGCTCACGTGGTGGTCGTCCTGGCACTAAAGGTGGCCTGAAAAAGGCCATTGTTAGCCTTAAGGAAGGAGATAAGATCGAACTCGTCTAAGACGAAAGAGACCTAAATATCATGGCACTCGTAAAATCCAGACCTTTGACTCCAGGTACTCGTTTCCTTATCCGAAACAAGGCGGACGTCTCTAACAAAAAGCCTGAGCGTCAGCTCACGACTTACAACCACAAGAAGAAAGGGCGTAATTGCTACGGCCGTATCACCTCTCGTCGTCGTGGTGGTGGTCACAAGCGTGCTTACCGCATCATCGACTTCCGTCGCGATAAGTTGGACATACCAGCGAACGTGCAGGCTATAGAGTATGATCCGAATCGTACCGCTAATATTGCTCTCCTCGCTTATGCGGATGGTGAAAAGCGCTACATTCTGGCACCTCGCGGTGTTAAGGCTGGTGATACGCTCATCAACTCCAGCGTTCGCGTCGAATTCTCACCCGGGTTCAGTATGCCTCTCGCAGTGATCCCGCCTGCAACTAAGATTCACGCAATCGAATTGCACCCAGGCCGTGGTGCTCAAATCGCCCGCTCTGCAGGTCAATCCGCTCAGCTTGTTTCGATTGATGGCGATCGAGCGACTGTGAAGATGCCTTCCGGTGAAATCCGATTCCTCAACTCTCGTTGCCGTGCAACGATCGGTGAAGTCGGCAATCACGAGCACAGCGGACAAAGCCTCGGTAAAGCGGGTCGTAATCGCTGGCTCGGGCGTCGTCCACGGGTTCGTGGTGTTGCGATGAATCCTGTCGATCACCCTATGGGTGGTGGTGAAGGCCGCACCTCTGGTGGTGGTCACCCACAGTCTCCTTGGGGCCAGCTCTCTAAGGGATTCCCGACTCGTAAGAAGTCCAATCCAACTAATTCGCAGATTCTCGTTCGCCGTAACGGTCGTCAGCTCAAGAAAAAAAAGTAAACTCTCTTAGCTATGTCTCGTTCAATTAAAAAAGGTTTCTTTGTTGATCCGCATCTTGCCAAAAAGGTAACTGCGGCTCAGGCCAACAACGATCGCAAGCCGATCCAAACTTGGTCTCGTCGTTCGACGATCACTCCTGACTTCGTCGGTCTCAACCTCAACGTCCACAATGGTCGCAGTTTTCTGCCCGTTTATGTGACTGAGAATATGGTTGGCCACAAACTCGGAGAGTTCTCGCCAACTCGTACGTTCAAGGGCCACCAAGCCTCTGGCAAATAAGTAAACCTCTTATTACGTAATGCACCTTTTGTCCACACAACGCCACTCAAAGCTCGCTTGCTTGTTCCTTTTCGGAGCACTACTTGCCGGCAACGTTGTGCGTGCGGAAGTTCCCGCTTTCGTCAAAGAGTCGATCTACAGCCCGAACGCAGCTACTGTTTCGACAGTGGTTCCTGCTCTTGCCGCAGACGTCGTCATTCTTGACGGCGGACTTGAGCAAGGCATGCGCCTCGGAATGGTATGCCGCGTATCACGCGGCGCACAATCGATCGGCGAATTGATTATTATCGAATCTAGAAGCGACCGCTCCGCAGGACTTATCCTTGGTCTGGTCGACGACTCCACCATTCAAGCGGGGGACATTGCCCGCGTAAAAACACTTCAAAACAGCTGAATCTCATGCAGGTCCAAGCATATACCAAATACGCCCGTATGTCGCCCCGCAAGGTGCGCGATATCACCCGTGCCATCCAAGGCCGTAATGCTGCCGAAGCAGTCGAAATCTTGCGCTTTATTCCGCGCAAGTCAGCTCGTCTCGTCAGCAAAACGCTTCAGTCGGCAATCGCCAACGCGGAAAACAATAACAACCTGTCATCGGATGCGCTCACAATTGAGTCTGCAGTCGTTGAGCAAGGTCCTACGTTTAAGCGTTTTCGCCCCGCAGCTCGCGGATCCGCGCATCCTTACAAAAAGGCCACCAGCAACATCCGTATCGTCCTTACAGACGAAGCCTAAGTTAACACGACACCGATTTTATTATGGGACAGAAAGTTCATCCAACCGGCTTCCGCCTTGCAGTAACCCGCGACTGGGATTCACGCTGGTACGCATCTAAGCAAGAATTTCCAAGCTTCATTAAGGAAGACTACGAAATTCGTAAATTCCTTACGAGTAATCTGCGTTATGCATCCGTGCCTCGTATCTTTATCGAGCGTGCCTCTGGGCGTATACGTGTGAAGATTTTCACTGCGCGTCCTGGTGTTGTCATCGGCCGTAAAGGTGCAGAACTCGACAAGCTCAAGGATGGCCTCAGCAAGGTTGTCAAGAAGGAGATCATGCTCGACATCCAGGAAGTGAAGCGTCCGGACCTCTCCGCTCAACTTGTTGCTGAGAACGTAGCCCTTCAACTAGAGCGTCGTATCGCTTTCCGCCGTGCGATGAAGCGCGCTGTTCAGACTACAATGGCAATGGGCGCGGAAGGTATTCGCATCCAATGCGGCGGTCGTCTCGGTGGTGCTGATATCGCTCGCACAGAGCGTCAACACCAAGGCAAAGTGCCACTACAGACACTTCGTGCAAATATCAACTATGGCTTCAGCGAAGCAAGCACGGTCTATGGTCTCATTGGCGTGAAATGCTGGATCTGCCTTTCCGAGGAAGAAGAAGCTTAATTTTCACGTCATCTACGAAACTTTTAATCAATTAAACTGAGCGAACCATGGCATATCTTCCATCACGCACAAAATACCGCAAAGTTCACACTGGCCGCATCTACGGAACAGCCCAGTCGTGTAACACACTCGCTTTTGGCGAATTCGGTATCCAATCCCTCACTCGTGGTCGCATGACTTCCCAGCAAATTGAAGCTGCACGTGTCGCTATGACTCGTAGCCTCAAGCGTAAGGGTAAAGTTTGGATCCGTGTTTTCCCACATAAACCGGTAACAAAAAAGCCTGCTGAAACTCGTATGGGTAAAGGTAAGGGTTCTGTTGAAAAGTGGGTCGCTGTGATCCGCCCCGGCACAATGCTTTTTGAAATCGCAGGCTGCACGCATACTGCTGCTCAAGAAGCTCTTCGCCTAGCTGACACTAAGCTTCCGTTCCACTGCCGCTTCGTAACTCGCGAAGACTAAGCGCAACAAATATCACACAAGGAATCCCATTTAATATGAGCACCACAAAAGATATCCGCGAAATGTCCGAAGTAGAAATCGAGAAAAAGCTACGCGACACGCACGATGCACACGTCAACCTCCGCCTGCGCAAGCAGACTGGCCAAGTTGAGCGCCCGCACGAATTCACTCAATTGCGTCGCGAAATCGCGCGCCTTGAAACCATTCTTAAAGAGAAGAAGTTGGCTGCGGCCTCTGCTTAATCTTAACAGACGACTATTATTATGGAAGCAACACGCAATTCCCGTAAGTCCCTGATTGGCACAGTTACTAGCCGTTCTGGTGACAAGACAATCAAAGTCACTTACCTCTACAAGATCCCACACCCGCTTTACCGTAAGGAAATTAAGCGTAAGACAGTGGTTCACGTACACGACGAAACAAATGACTGCTTCCTTGGCGACAAGGTTGAGATCATGGAAACTCGTCCTCTTAGTAAGCTCAAACGCTGGCGCGTGACTCAGGTTCTCGAAAGAGCACCGAAGGTCAGCGACGATACATAAGCTCTAAGTTTTATTACTTTTAACCGTATAACGGAGATTTAGATATGATTCAGATGAACAGCCGCGTTTTTATCGCGGACAACACAGGTGCCAAGGAAGCGGAAATGATCCGTCGTCTAGGTCAAAACAAGCGCACTGCTGACGTTGGAGACGTAATCGTCTGCAATATCAAGGTCGCATCCACAGACTCGTCCGTTAAAAAGGGTGAAGTTGTTCGTGCTGTAGTAGTACGTACAAAAGCTCCAATTCGCCGCGGCGATGGTAGCTACCTTCGCTTCGATAACAACGCAGTTGTTATTCTTACGCCCGATGGTAACCCCAAAGGCACACGTATTTTCGGACCGGTTGCTCGTGAGCTCCGTACCAAATACATGAAAATCATTTCTCTAGCACCGGAGGTCCTCTAATCATGGCTAAAACAATTAAACGCGAACAAGAAGTTGTCGTCATCTCTGGCTCTCATAAAGGCAAACGCGGTAAAGTGTTGTCAGTTAAGTCTGGCCAGTCCGTCGTAATCGAAGGCGTCAATCTCATCACTAAATTCCTTCCAAAGTCTCAAGAGAACCCCGAAGGCGGTTCTGTCGAACGCGAAACTCCGATTCACTACTCAAATGTAGTGTTGGCTGAGAAGTTCGACGCGAAGACTAAGTAAAAGGAAGCTTGCCAGGTTGAGTTAATTACCCATTTTCACGCACTTTTCCAAATTCACATCGTCAATCCATTTAAAAACCTAGCCGGGATAGAAATCCGGCTTAACTCCGATGCAAATACCAGCACTTAAAACACAATACGCCGAAAAAGTCGTTCCTGAGCTTACTAAAAAGTTCGGTTATGCTAATAAGCACCAGGTTCCTTCGATTAAAAAGATCGTTATCAATTCAGGCTTTAGCGCGACTGATGACAAGAACCACATCCTTTACGTAAATCAGGAGATCGGTAAGATTGCTGCTCAACGTCCTGTAACGACCAAAGCAAAGCTGAGTATCTCGAACTTCAAGCTTCGTGAAGGTCAGCCGATTGGCGTTAAAGTAACTCTCCGTGGCCGGGCCATGTATGAGTTCCTCAACCGACTCATCCAAATTTCACTTCCAGCGATTCGTGACTTCCGTGGCGTTCCTGCGAAGCTCGACGGCCAAGGCAATTATACTCTAGGTGTTTCCGACCACTCGATCTTCCCTGAAATTAGTTCTGACGGAACTACAGCGACTATAGGTATGGATATTTGCATCAACACGAGCGCGAAAAATGACGAAGAAGGTCGCGAGCTACTCGCTCTCTTTGGCATGCCGTTTCGTAAAACAAGCACTGAAGTTGCCGAAGAAGAAGCAGCTGCCGCATCCGCTCAAGCATAACAGTAAGAATCTCTCATGGCTAAAAAATCAGCAATCCAACGTAACCTCAAGCGCGTCCGTCTCATCGAGAAGTTCGCAGCTAAGCGTGCAAGTCTTAAAGCGGTTCTTGCGAACCCTGAAACTCCAGATGAGGAGTTCTACAAGGCACAAGCAAAACTTACTAAGCTTCCTAAGAACAGCTCTCCGATTCGCGCTCGTAACCGTTGCTCTGTCACCGGTCGTCCTCGTGCTTACATCGGTAAGTTTGGTCTCTCTCGTCTCACATTCCGCGAACTTGCGACACAAGGCAAAATTCCTGGTGTGACAAAATCATCTTGGTAATTCACCAAGGCCCAATACACCCACTGAAAACCCATTAGTTAGACTATGGCAGTTCACGATACAATCGGTGATTTCCTCACCATCATCCGCAACGGTAGCAGCGGTCGCAAGGATGTCTGCATCACGCAGCACTCCAAAATGCGCGCTTCTATCGCAGCGATCCTTAAGCAAGAAGGCTACATCCGTGATTTCACGGAAGGCAAAGACGCACGCGGGTTTAAGACCATCGAACTGACTCTGAAGTTTGTTGGCAAGACTCCAGCTATTACTGGCATCGAGCGTCACAGTAAGCCAGGTCGTCGTCTCTATTACGGTGCAACTGAGATCCCACGTGTTCTCGGTGGACTGGGTGTTGCAATCCTTACAACTTCCAAAGGCGTAGTGCGCGCCCGTGATGCCCGTGAGTTGGGTGTTGGCGGTGAAGTACTCTGCAAAGTTTGGTAATCCTGAGACTACTATAATGAGCAGAATTGGTAAACTTCCTATCCCCGTCCTTGATAAGGCATCCGTGACTATTGACGGTCACACGATCCGCGTCGAAGGCCCTAAGGGAAAACTCGAAAAGACTTTCGATCGTTCTACGAACATTGAGTTGTCTGACGGCGTAATCAAAGTGACTCCTGCAGATAGCAGTCGTCATGCTAAAGCAATGTTCGGCACTGTCCGCTCGATCATCAATAACATGGTGATTGGCGTTGTTGAAGGCTTCAAGAAAGAGATCGTACTTAAGGGGGTCGGCTTCCGAGCTGTACTTACCGGCAACGTTCTTGACCTTGCGCTTGGTTACTCCCACCCGTGCCTCCTGACGATCCCAGAAGGTATCACCGTTAAGATCGCTGAGAATACAAAACTAACAATTGAAGGTGCTGATAAGCACATGGTTGGCGAAATCACAGCGACTATCTTTAATTACTACCCTGCCGAGCCTTATAAGGGCAAGGGAGTCCACATCGTCGGCAAATACGTCCGTCGTAAGGAGGGTAAGAAATCCGCTTAATTGAGGCACACATAACATGAAACTCGATAAGAAAAAATCTCTTTTACAGAAGCGCAAATGGCGCATTCGCAAGAAGATCAACGGCACTGCCGAACGTCCGCGTCTTGCTGTCACATTCTCTAACAAGCACATTTATGCGCAATGTATCGATGACGTAAAGGGCCACACGATGGTCTATGTTACATCGCTTTCTAAAGATTCAACTCTTAAGGCAAACGCTGAGGGTGCACTTGCACTTGGTAAGACAGTTGCCGAGAAGGCAAAGGCAGCAGGCATCGAGTCTGTCGTTTTTGACCGCTCCGGCCGTCGCTACCACGGTTGCGTTAAATCATTTGCTGAAGCTGCCCGCGAAGGTGGTCTACAATTCTAAGGTTACCATATGAGCAGACAAAATAGATCATTCTCTCACAATAAAGAGCCAGAAGAAGCACCAGAATACGTTGAAAAGGTGGTTCACATCAACCGTTGTGCAAAAGTTGTAAAGGGCGGTCGCCGTTTCAGCTTCTCTGCACTCGTTGTCACAGGTAATCAGAAAGGTGAAGTCGGCGTCGGCTACGGCAAAGCAAAGGAAGTTCCTGAAGCGATCCGTAAGGGCACAGAACAAGCCAAAAAGAACCTCGTTACTATCAAGCTCCGCGGCGACACAATCCCACACCATGTGTTGGGTGAAGCTGACGGCGGTAAAGTTCTTCTTCGCCCGGCATCGGACGGAACAGGCGTAATCGCTGGTGGCGGTTGCCGCGCGGTTCTTGAGTCTGTCGGCATCAAGAACATTCTTTCTAAATCTCTCGGCTCGAACAATCACCTTGCAATGGTCAAGGCGACAATGGCAGCGCTTCAGCAGCTCCGTTCGAACGAGGAAATCAAAAACGTCCGTTTTGGCGATAAAGCCGCAGTGGAAGCGTAAGAATTACTACAATGAACCTCGAAAATATTCCAACAATCAAAGGGGCCACTCATCCTACTAAGCGTCTTGGACGTGGTGAAGGTAGTGGACACGGTAAAACAGCTGGACGCGGCCATAATGGCCAAAAATCTCGTTCTGGTGGTGGTATCCGTATCGGTTTCGAAGGTGGTCAAATGCCACTCTATCGTAAACTGCCATGTCGTGGCTTCAATAACTTCAATTTCAAGGTTAGCTACCAGCTAGTTAACCTTGGCCAGCTCGCAAAACTCGAAGGTGACGTTGTCTCTCGCGAAGCTCTGATAGCTGCCGGTCTAATCCGTGACAACAAGCAAGGCGTCAAGCTGCTTGGTGACGGTGAAGTCTCGAGAGCATATACGGTAACAGTCTGTAAAGTATCCGCGGCTGCCAAGAGTGCGATCGAGGCCGCTGGCGGCAAAATCGTAGAGGCTGCAACCGCTACTGTTGAAACGAAGGAAGAGGCTTAATAGCCGTCTCCCTAAATCGCTTCGTTTAGTGTAATCACCCATGCTTTCTGCTTTCACAAATTCTCTGAAGATCCCGGAGCTGCGCCAGAAGATTTTCTTCACGCTGGCCTTGCTCTTTATTGCACGTGTTGGCGCGAATATCCCGCTACCTGGGATGAACGTTGGCCCAATCCGCGAGTTCATGGCGGATCAGGCGTCAGCTAGTGGCGGTCTTGTCGGTCTCTACAACATGTTTACTGGTGGAGCGCTCCTAAATGGTGCGGTCTTTGCCCTCGGGATCATGCCTTACATTAGTGCTTCGATCATTATGCAATTGGTTGGCGCAGTTTTCCCTGTCATTGCTCGTTTGCAGCAAGAAGGGGATGTAGGACGTCAGAAGATTAATCAATACACACGCTACTTGACTCTCGGGATCTGTGTGGTTCAAGGGCTGCTCCTCTTGGTTGCGCTTAGCACCAACCCAGGCAGCATTATTGGGCAAGGGTTTAGCCCCGCCGAATATGGTGATGTTGTCATCGCAGGTAAGGTTCAGTTTCTGATTACTGGCACGATCTTCTTAACTGCTGGTTCCATGATCATGGTTTGGCTCGGTGAGCAGATTACTGAAAAAGGTATCGGTAACGGTATCTCTCTATTGATTACAATCAGTATTATTTCTGGTCTTCCCGCTGCGGTCGCATCTGCTTATCAGATGTTCGTTGCGCCGGTTGGTTCTGAAAGTGCCGCACTTGGCGTGCCGGAAGGCGTGTTGATGCTGTTTCTACTGTTTGCTGTGACTGCTGGCCTCGTGGCGATTACTCAAGCGCAGCGCAAGATACCAGTCCAGTATGCAAAGCGCGTCGTTGGCCGTAAGGTTTACGGTGGGCAGAGCTCGTTTTTGCCACTGAAGGTCAACTATGCAGGTGTCATGCCCGTCATTTTTGCCTCTGCGATTCTGATGTTTCCGACACAGATCCTCAGTTACTTGGGCACTGCCACTGGGATGCGCTTCTTCAACGACGTCGCTGATTCGCTCGGTCGTGGTGAGGTCGCGTACTACTTAGTGTTCGGCTTCTTGATTTTCGTATTTAGTTATTTCTGGGTATCGATGATGTTCAAACCAGTACAGATCGCTGACGATTTGAAGAAGAATGGCGGTTACATTCCGGGCGTTCGCCCAGGTGAGCCAACTGCAAAGTTCTTAGATCATATCATGACTCGCCTGACGCTATTTGGGGCATTGTCTCTGACAGTGATCGCTCTGTTCCCTGATATTCTTCTCTTCACATACAATGTACCGTTTTCAGTTGCCGTGTTCTTTGGTGGCACTGGAATGCTGATTACAGTTGGTGTTTTGCTTGATACTATGCGCCAAATCGAAACTTATTTGTTGCAGCGCCATTACGATGGGTTCCTCAAAAAAGGCAAGATTCGCGGTCGTTCCGCTGCACGTAATAAGCAGCTCGTTGACTCCGCTGGGTTACAAGATTTCTGGACCGCTTGGCGTCCGCTCTTATTTATCGCGGTGGCACTGTTTGCCCTCGGGATTGTATCCTTCTTTCTAACCTAATTTCGTTCGACTAACCTCCGAAGATGCAATCGATTCAGTTGCCTCTCCGTTCCATTTCCTTGTTCTTTGAATAATCTCCGTACTGCAAACCGATGAAAACTATTCGTTCCGACGAAGAAATCCAATCGATTCGCGAAGCCTGCCAAATCGCAGCAACTGTCTTAAAGCAGTTGGTCGATGCAGTAGGCGAGGGGATAACTACCTACGATCTCGATCAACTTGGCCGCAAGGCTATCGAGGCATTGGGGGCTGAAAGCGCTTGTTACAATTATCGTAACGGCGAACACGTCTTCCCTGCTTATACCTGCATTTCTGTAAATGAAGAAATCGTGCACGGTATTGGTAGCATGCGCCGCGCTATTCAAGGCGGGGACGTTGTTTCCATCGATGTAGTCGTTCGTTACCGCGGATTTATCGGCGATAATGCACGCACGGTATTGATTCCACCAATTGTGGATGAAAACCAAGCACTCATTAACGCCACACGCGAAGCACTAGACTATGCAATTACTTTTGCGCGGGCTGGCAATCGGGTGGGTGATATTTCCAATGCTGTGCAGCGTTTTATTAAGCGTCACAACTACGGTATCGTTCGAGAGTTTGTAGGACATGGAGTCGGCGCTACGATGCACGAAGCACCGCAGATTCCGAACTATGGTCGTCGCGGAAGCGGTGCGTTACTTAAGCCTGGTATGGCGCTCGCTATCGAGCCGATGATCAATCTTGGTGCTGCTGCTATCGAGATGCTTGATGATGGCTGGACCGCCGTAACACGCGATCGCAAGCCGTCAGCCCACTTCGAACACACAGTCCTCGTCACTGGCGCGGATCCGGAAATCTTAACAATTCCGAAGAATTAACTTTTCAAACTAAACTTAACTGCTATTTATCACCGTTTTCCCGCAATCAAGCGGGTTATTTAACATCTTTTATCATGCCACGTATACTTGGAGTCGATATCCCCGCAAACAAGAAGCTAGAGTACTCGCTTCGTTACATCTATGGCATTGGGCCAACACGCGCTAAGGCAATCGTCGAAGCGTCTGGCTTCGATGCTGATCGCCGTGCTGGTGATCTAAGCGAAGAAGAGCTCAACCAGCTCGCATCTTTAGTTGCGGAAAAACAATATATCGTTGAAGGTGACCTCCGTCGTGAGCGCACTGCCAACTTGAAGCGACTTTCGGCCATCCGTAGCTATCGTGGCGTCCGCCACATGCGCGGACTTCCGGTTCGTGGCCAACGTACAAAAACAAATGCCCGAACACGCAAGGGTGCGGTCAAGCCAGTCCGTAAGTAACCTAAACCATCTTTCCTATGAGCGAAGAAGAAACAGAATCTGTAGAAGAAGAAAAAGTAGTTGTTGACGCAGCTGTCGAGGCTGAGGCCGAAGCACCTGTGAAAAAACAAGAAACTGCTGAAGATCTTCTCAAGAGTGATCTCGATGGTGTTAAAATCCGTCGTGCCAAGGGCAGCAAAAACATTACCGTGGGTATTGTTAATGTCTTAGCTACTTTCAATAACACTAAAGTTACTTTCAGTGATCCTCGCGGGAATGTCATTTCTTGGTCTAGTGCCGGCAAATGCAACTTCCGTGGCTCTCGCAAATCAACTGCATACGCGGCACAAGTTGTCACGCAAGATGCAGGCCGTGTCGCAATGTCGCACGGCATGAAGGAGGTCGTCGTTAAGCTTAACGGCCCAGGTATGGGACGTGACTCAGCGGTTCGTGCACTTCAATCTTTAGGCATGGTAGTTACCGAAATTATTGATGTGACTCCGGTCCCTCATAACGGGTGCCGTGCTCCAAAACGTCGTCGTGTCTAAGGTGTTACTGCCACCTAGATATATATAATTAGTCTGCAGATAACCTATTAAGGAATAAAACTATGTCCCGTTACACTGGACCAACAACCCGCATTAATCGCCGCTTCGGTCAGGCCATCTTCGCGCCTACTAAAGCATTCGAGCGTAAGCCTCACCCTCCTGGTCAACATGGACCACGTCTTCGCCGTAAATTCAGCGAATACGCTGTCGGCCTGAACGAAAAGCAGAAGCTTCGTTTCATGTATGGCATCACGGAAAAACAATTCCGTTTAACTTTCGAAAAAGCTAAAAGCGTTCGCGGTGTTACCGGTGAAGTGTTTCTTCAGATGTTGGAATCACGTCTCGATAGCGTCATTTACCGCTTAGGGTTCGCTAAATCACGGGCTGGCGCTCGTCAGCTTGTAGGGCACGGTCACATTTGCGTGAACGGCCAAAAGACAGACATCGCCAGCTTTATCGTGAAGGAAGGCGATGAAATTGAAGTGCGTGAGCGCACCTCATCTCGTCAGCTTGCGACACGTAGCATGGAAGAAAGCCAAGGTCGCACTGTTCCTGAGTGGCTTACACTCAACGCAGACGCACTCAAGGCTACGATCAACCGCCTTCCGTCCACAGAAGAAACTGAAAACAGCATAAATGTTCAGCTCATCGTTGAATTTTATAGCCGATAGTCAGCTCTCCTCCCATGACCCTTTTTGTCAGACACTAGCAATTCATAGTAATCATTTAACACAAAGCATATTATGCCAAAGCGCTTAGGAAAATTCGAACTTCCAAACCGGCTTGTAAAAGTCGAAGACACTGCTTCCGATACTTTTGCCACTTTTCAGGCTGAGCCGTTTGAAACTGGCTACGGGCACACGATTGGTAATTCTCTACGTCGTGTCCTTCTCAGCTCCATCGAAGGTGCAGCCATCTCATCGATTAAGATCGATGGCGTGCAACATGAGTTCCAGAGCATTGAAGGTATCGTCGAAGACGTTACTGACATTGTTCTGAACCTGAAGCAGGTTCTCCTTGTATCAGAAGGTCGTGAGACCGCGAATCTGATCATCGACGTCAACCGTGAAGGCCCCGTTACTGCGGCCGACATTCAACTAGACGCCAACATCCAAGTCGTTAATCCAGAGCAGGTCATCTGTACACTCGACAAAGAGCAGCGTTTCCTCGCTGAACTTGAAGTCCGTGTCGGACGTGGGTACTGCGCAGGTGATGACAATAAGAAGGATGATCAGCCGATCGGCGTAATCGCTATCGATTCACTTTTCAGCCCTGTTAAGCTCGTAAAATACTCGGTCGAGAACACTCGTGTTGGACAAGAGATGGACTACGACAAACTCATTCTTGAGATCACAACAGACGGACGAATCACTCCGGATGATGCCCTCAAGCAAAGTGCTGCAATCGTCAAGCACCACATGGACGTCTTCGATGAAGTATCCAAGGAGGACATTGAGTTCGAAAGCGAAAGCAAGGAGATCAGCGAAGAACAGAATCGCCTTCGTAAGCTGCTCAATATGAGCGTCAACGAAATCGAACTTTCTGTTCGTGCGGCCAACTGTTTGAACAACGCAAATATCACCACCGTTGGTGAGCTTGCAATGAAGTCTGAGCAAGAAATGCTTAAATATCGTAACTTCGGTAAGAAGTCCCTCAACGAGATCAAAGACAAGCTCGAGCAGCTTGGCCTCTCTCTGGGAATGAAAATCGACGAGCGTCTCCTTGAAAAAGGTACTGAGCTTTAATCCGCCTTTTCAGGCACAAGTAATTTAGATCATGCGTCACAGCAAAAGAAGACATTCACTGGGGGTCTCCGGACCACACCTATCCGCCATGATGGGCAACCTCGCAGTTGCACTCATTACACATGGTCGTATTCAAACAACATTAACTAAAGCTAAAGCGCTTCGTCCATTCATCGAGAAGATTATCACCTTCGCGAAAAAAGCAGAAGCCGCGAACGACACTGCACGTAAGCTGCACTTCCGTCGTTTGGCGATCTCTCGTGTTCGCGACAAAAAAGCAGTTGCCAAACTGTTTGATGAACGTGCGAGCGAATTCACCGACCGCAATGGCGGTTACACGCGCATCTACAAGGTCGGTCAACGTATCGGCGATGCTGCTGAAATGGCATTGATCGAACTGATCGATGGTAATGATGAGGGCTACTCTAAGAAGCCGGCAAAAAAAGCTACCAAAAAAGCCGCCACCAACAAGGCAGCTAAGGCTGAAGCAGAAGTAACTGAAGCAG
>DBBT01000058.1:31336-55039 GCA_002292345.1 Opitutia bacterium UBA977
ACATTCTTTCAAAAAACCGTCCGACTGGACGGTTTTTTTTGGTTACAGGCGAAGTGGTTTGGAGCACGGTTGATCGCTCTTCTATCTCATTGCAGTGGTAATGGTGCGTGTCCTTATACGCCGGTTGTGGCCAAGGCTATGCGTGTCGCGTGCGGTTTACTTGCCGAATAAGCCTTTGATGCTGTCGGTTGCTTTTTCGAGTGCATCATCGCCTTGTTCGAGTACACCTTTGCCGCCTTTACCGATAAAGTCACCTGCACCTGCAATGGCGGGGCCGATTGATTTGAGCACTTCGGTAAGGATGAGGTCGATAACTTCTGCCATGCTCTTCTTGTTGCCGTCTTCGCCGATGTTGGTCATCTCGATACGTGGGAGTGGCACCGTTGTGCCGGCACCCATCAGGCCTACGAAGATGGTGCCGTCTTCGATGACGAGTTGCTTGATGACTACTTGCGTGGAGGAACTGTCTTCTGCTGGCGCCGCTTCTGTAGCCTTGGGTGCGTTCTCATCTGTACTGCCAGAGAAGGCGTCAATATTTGCCATCAGCGCTTTAATGTTGGAGCTCATCAGCGTCTTTTCATAGCTAATTTCAGGCTTCTGGATGATGATCTTGTTAATGATGATCTTATCGCTAAAGACGGAACTAGTATCGATATCGACCTCGATCTGGCCGAGGGCGAAGATATTTTCACTCTTATATCCATCTGGATTTCCGACGTATAGGCCAGAGAGAGAGCCCTTGCCGGAGAGGATCGAGAGGTTGACCGCGTCGAGCGTGACCGAGGTTTGGGTGACTTCCGGACCAAATGTTTCGACGCCTGCCTTAATGCTTTTATTTAATACGCTTGAGCCGAAGAAATAAATCCCAGCCACAGCAGCGACTGCCAAGATTACGAGAAATAGAAATATTTTTTTTATCATATGTGTGATAGCTTTATTGGTTGATTGCGTGTTGGAGACTAGAGCATAATGCCAATATGGCGAGCTTGAAAGCGATAGAAGCTAAGTGGATGCCGTCTGATCTAGTTGATTTCGAGTTGGATGAGGGGCTCGTTGCGGTGGCTGTGTTTGATGATTATATCAAAGCGGGTGAGGCGGGGCTAGCCATTTTGGCGATGGGGGAGGCGTATTGGATGATTCTACATGCCGGGCTCTATGTGATTTGTGTAATAGAAAATCGACACATAGCAGTCAGTGCAGAGCTGAATGCCTTGGCTGCTTTGGAGTCGAAGCGTAGCCGTGGCGCTCGGGTTGAGTATCAGGAATTTGATTTCGGCGGGCTGTCGTTCGTGTTGTATGCTGCGGTTCTGACCGCCTGCTTTATGTGGCAAGGGCGCGCGGATGTCGTCTCAGTGGGACAGACGGATGCTGTGGCCATGGTACAAGGATCGCAGTGGTGGCGAGCGGTCACTGCGCTGACCCTGCACGCGGATGTGGTGCACTTGGTCTCTAATTTGATCTCGGGGATGGGCTTTGCCTTTTTTGTCTGCCGCTTTTTTGGTGCAGGGGCTGGTTGGCTGCTAGTGTTGCTCAGTGGTATCGGGGGAAATGTGCTCAATGCGGTAGTTCATTATCCCGAGTCGCATTACTCGATTGGGGCTTCGACTGCAGTATTTGGGGGATTGGGCTTGTTGACCGGAGTGGGTATTTGGGCTGCGGTTTCGGATCCTGAACATCGCCTGTCGCTCCCGCGTTGGTTGATTCCAGTCTTCGGTGGGTTGACGTTGTTAGGCTTGTTTGGCGTGGGGGATGGCAATGTGGACGTCGCAGCGCATATCAGTGGGTTTACCTGTGGTACGGCCTTCGGTGCGCTGGGCGCCTGTGTGCAGCGCTGGTTTGTGGTGTTGCAGCGCTGGTCCATTGCCTTGGGCGGACTATCTATAGCCTTGCTGGCCTTAGCATGGTACGCGGCTGTTGGGGTATGACTCTCAACAGAGGGGTGAGAGTGTAGAAGTTGTAGGTCAAATGTGAAAAGCTCTAGATCATGAATCGCCGCACGTGCGCTAATTTAGAGCAAGGGTGATGACGCCACTGATTAATAAAGGATAGCTAACTAGCTTGACTGGCATGATAGGTCTTCGTCCTCGCGGTTATCTCGCAAGATGTGCTTGGCAATGTGCTTTACCTTCTGTGGAGAACTGGTTAGCTCTGGAATATGAGTAATTTAGGTCTCAGTCGACTCGAGGTAGGGCGTCAATCAATGCAGGCGGAGGCTGCCGCAATTCAAATTGCGGCAGATCGTTTGGATGGTGCCTTTGAGCGCGCATTGGATTTGATCTTAGAGTCCAGCAGTAAGTTGGTGATTTGTGGCATCGGTAAGTCTGGCCACATCGGCACGAAACTGGCGGCGACATTGTCGAGTTGCGGCATCCCTTCAGTTTTCTTGCATGCTGCTGAAGCGATTCATGGTGATCTGGGTGTGTATCAGCCTGGGGATCCGACGATCGTCCTGTCGAAGAGCGGCAGCACGGCGGAGGTACTGCGCTTGATGCCTATGTTCAAACAACTTAAGTCTCCAGTGATTGCCATTGTCGGCAATATGGATTCTCCGATCGCTACGGCGGCTGATGTGGTATTGGATAGCAGTGTCGAGCGTGAGGCTGATCCACTGAATTTGATGCCGACGTCTAGCTCGACGGTGAGCTTGGCGATTGGTGATGCCCTAGCCGCGGCGTTGGTTAAAGCGCGTGACTTTACTAAGGAGGAATTTGCAAGCTACCATCCCGGTGGACAGCTTGGACGAAATTTGCTGATGACAGTTGGTGATGTGATGCAGGTCGCCGATCAAATCGCTTGCGCGCGCGCTGAAGAAACGCTGCGCGAAGTGGTGATTCGGATGACCAAGTTTCCATACGGCGCGGCTTGTATCGTGGATGGAGCGAATGGCTTGGCTGGAATTATTACGGATGGCGACATTCGCCGCATTCTTTCGCAGGATGGCGACATTCTGAATTTCAAGGTGGGGGATTGCATGACAAAATCGCCGATTTCGACTCATCCGAACGTGCCTCTGGGTGATGCGGTACGCACGATGGAAGACCGCAGTTCGCAAATTTCGGTGCTACCCGTCGTGGCTGAGAGCGGCGAGCTGTTGGGTTTGCTGCGGCTGCACGATGCGTATCAACCCAGCTTTTCATAAGGCACTGCTATGGGATCTCCATCTGTTGCGCCTCGTGAGTGGGCAGTTGTTGTAGTCGGCGGCTTGACCTTGGCCTTTACTGCTTGGGGGCTTGGGGGCATGCGGCTCTGGTCGCTACATATTTTGTTAGCGGGCGGCTTGTTGACCTGGCTGCTCTCCATCGTGCCGATGTCGCAGCGCTGGAACGGGACGGATGGCGAGCATGGTAATGCGCAAAATCTGCTGCGCCTACTAAAGTTTCCAGTCTTTTGGCTGAGCGTGGCCTTTCTGGTCTATATTACGATTCAGGGGATGAACCCTGCGTGGGAGCAACTACGGGATGAAAGGGGCTGGTGGGTCGAAGAAGTGGAGCCTGTGAGTTGGCTACCTTCTGGAGTCGATACCAGCTATGTGCCGATGAATGCGTTTCGCGTGCTGTCGAGTTTTGCGGCGGCGTTTACGTTGATTTGGGGGCTGTGGGTCGGGGTGCGGCGCCGTAGCAGTGCGGTGCTCTTGCTGTGGTCATTGGTGATCAGTGGGGTGGGAATGGCGATTGTGGCGATGTTGCAAAAGTCCTCTGGTGCAGATGCGGTGCTGTGGGCTGTGAAATCACCGAACCCTCATTTCTGGGGCACGTTCTTCTATCGAAATATGGGAGTGGCCTATCTGAACTTGATCATCTGCGCCTGTGGGATGCTGTATTTTTACCATTTCAATCAAGCAGAGCGTCGTGAGCAGAGTGGCGGGCCGCACTTATTGCTCTTTATGTTTGTGGCGGTGCTGTATACCTCGATTGGTTTGGCGCTTTCGCGGGGCGGAATTCTGTTTGGCGGCGTGATGGTCGCTGGTTTTTTTATCGTGGCCGCTGCGCGCGGGTTGTTTGCGAGCTCGCTGCGCAATTCGATTTTGCTGAGCTTGCTGATTGGATCGTTAGTCGGCGGTGGCGGCTATATGATCTTTCAATTCGTTGATATCCAAAAAATCGAACAGCGCTTTGGTGACATTGAAGAGACGATTCAGACCGCGGATCAAAGTGACCGAGCGATCACGACCAAATTGACGTGGCAGATGGCGCAAGAGAAATTGTGGCTCGGTTGGGGTGCGGGGTCATGGCGCTACATTTTCCCGATGTATCAAAAGAGCCATCCAGAAATCTTCTATCAAGGCTATCGTGCCCGCGGGGGGTGGTGGGGCCGGAAGATTTATCACTACGCGCACAATGATATTGTGCAGTTTCTCTGTGAGTATGGAATTGTGGGCTGTGGAATATTACTGATGATCTTTGGTTATTGGGTCTGGAACTTACTATTTCGAGCAGCAGGCAATACTTTAAGCGCTCTGATGTTGCTGGTCGGTTTGGGCGCCGCATTTGGGCATGCCTTTGTGGACTTCATCTTCCAAAGTCCAGCCTATTGGCTCGCGCTCAATGGGTTGCTCTGTGTCAGCGTGAAATTGCTCTCACTGCATCGTGAGCGCGTCTATCGCTGAGGCAGTCGTTAGGATAAGAACCGCGTCGTCAGTTGCTCGATAATAGTGTCACGTGCCTCTTCAACAGTATCGACCACTTTAAATAAATCGAGGTCTTCGGGTGAGATCGTACCCCATTCGATCAGTGACTCGAAGTTGACCACGCTGTTCCAAAACTCACTGCCAAACAGTATGATTGGTGGCGCTGTCGGGTCTTTACCAGTCTGCACTAGTGTGAGTGTTTCGAACAGTTCGTCCAGGGTGCCAAATCCACCAGGGAAGGCGACCAGCGCCTTGGCCAGTAATACAAACCAGTATTTACGCACGAAGAAATAGTGGAACTCAAATTGTAGCTCATTGGGGATGTATTCGTTTACGCCTTGCTCAAAGGGCAGGCTAATGCCAAGGCCGATCGATTTGCCCCCGACATTGTGCGCACCGCGATTGGCGGCTTCCATAATGCCGGGGCCGCCACCAGAGCAGATGATGAAACGGCGTTGATCTTTCTCCGGAAGACTCATCGACCATTGAGTGAGTTCTTCGGCGAGTTCGACTGCCATCTGGTAGTAAGGCGCTGCCTTTACTGCACTTTGCGCGAGGTGCAGCGCGCGCTTCTCGGCGTCGTTGAGATGATCGGGGTCAACTATGGCGGCCTGCGCCTCCTCTAGTTTAGCTTGCGCGACGTCGACAGGCATGATCCGAGCAGAGCCAAATAGCACGATGGTGTCTTTGATTTTTTCCTCTGCGAAGCGTAGCCCTGGTTCAGTCATTTCGCAGAGCACCCGAATGTTTCGGGCGGCATCACTATTTAAGAAATTGAGGTCTTTATAGGCTTTGATTGGCCATTCTTCACGGGAGCATTGGGTAGATTCGGGCATAAGAGGTGGGATAAGTGAATATTGGAGTGAACATGGGCAGATCCTAGTCCGCTAGCAACTCTTTCTCTGTTATCTTTTAGGGTTGCGAGCGCCGCTCTGGGCTATTCTTCTAGAACTTTTCTACCCACCCTCAGCTGTCCATATTTAGTATTTATGTATCTCAAAGAGATCGTCATTAGTGGCTTTAAGAGTTTTGCTGATCGCACTCGCCTCGACCTGCGCCGTGGGGTAACTGCTGTCGTTGGTCCGAATGGTTGCGGCAAGAGTAACATTGTTGATGCGATTCGCTGGGTACTGGGCGAGCAGAGTGCTAAAGCGCTGCGCGGTGCGTCCATGCAAGACGTCATTTTTGAGGGAACCGATAAGCGCAAAGGACTGCCAACCTGCGAAGTCTCGTTGACGTTTACCGATTGCGAAGCCGAACTTGGCACTGCCTTTAATGAGGTCGAGATCGCTCGCCGTGTCACGCGCGACGGCGGCAGTGATTATTATATCAATGGTAAGGTTTCGCGCCTAAAGGACATCCAACGCTTGTTCGCTAATACTGGGATAGGCCGCGTGTCTTACTCCTTTATGCTGCAGGGGCAGATTGATCAGATTTTATCGACGAATCCCGGCGAGCGCCGCACCATTTTTGAAGAGGCTGCGGGTATTACACTCTACAAAGCGCAACGTAAAGAGGCGCTTAACAAGCTCTCGCTCGTCGATGCAAATCTTGCCCGTGTCACCGATGTGATCGAGGAAGTCAGCCGTCAAATCGGCTCGTTAAAGCGTCAAGCTAGTAAAGCGTTGCGCTATCAGCGCATTAAGCACCGTTTAACACACTTGGATTTGGCATTTAGTTCGTATCGCTTCACCGCTTTAAAAGGCTCGATTGATACGGTCGCAGGGCGCGCGAATGAGCTACGTAAAAAACTGGAGTCGCACACCGAATCGATGGCTGCCGATGAGGAAGCACTGGCGTCACAAAAAACCGCGCGTGCCGAGTTGTATGACAATATGCAGGAGCTGCAGCAGCGCGTGTTTAATTTGCGCTCCGAGAAGGAAAATTCCGAGAACCAGGCGGAGTTCTCCGCCATTCGTATTAAGGACTTGGAAGCGCGTATTGCGGAATATCAAAAAGAGATCCAAGGCCTCGAAGTACAGCAAGACGAACTTGCCGCGCGTGCACGAAGTGAATCCGAGAATAAACAGCTACAGAGTGATGTCGTGGATGACTCCGATCGCATCTTCCGAGATCGCAATTCAGAGTTGGTCAATTCCCAAGAGCAACTCGGCGAGATGGAGGCGCAACTGCAACAGCGCAGACAGGCTGTGCTGCAGGCGGAGAATCGGATTAATCGGGCACGCTCGCGGTGCACCACGCTCGAAGTCGAGTTAAAGACATATCAGGTCAAACACGCCGCGTTGACCGAGGCACTTTTGACGTTGAAGCAAGAAGTCGTAGTTTTGGAAAAGGGCCATGCTGACATTCAACGGATGTTGGCAAAGCGTCGCGAGGAGCAACAGCTTAGTGAGGTTGCATTAGAGAAAGCTCGCACCGAATCAAAGGCAATTTTCCAGCAGTTCCGCACGATGCAGGAACAGATTCAGGAGCAGGACCGAGGCATCGCACGTAAGACAGCACAGCTCAATGTACTTGAGGACTTGCAGGCCAAATTTGAGGGATTTGGCGAAGGTGCGAAGGCTATCCTCGGCGATAAACTCGGCGACCTCGTGGCAAAAGACAGCGTTTCGATTATTTCCAAAGAGTTGAAGGTGCAGTCTGCCTTCACCAGTGCCCTGCAGACCCTACTCGGTCAAGCTGCAGAAGCCCTGTTTATTGGTGATCCGAAACAAGCGCTAACAGTGATCGATAAGCTCGATGCTGATCAACTCGGGCGTGCCTGCCTACAGGTCAACCTTGAGGCGGGCCATAGTAAGCTGCCTGGAGTGAAGCTGCCAGACGGGATCGTGCCAGCCGCCTCAGTTGTGCTTGCGCGCGATTCCAATCTCAGCGAGGCAGTCACACGTTTGCTGACCAATTGCTATTTTGCGGAAAGCCTTGAGGGATTTGTTCAATTTTGGAAGGCACATCCGGATTTTAACTTCCTGTTAGTTGCAACTCAAAATGGTGAAATTATTGATTGCCGTGGTCTAATTCATGGCGGACGAGCCTCTGGCAAGAAGTCCTCCAGTGTAATTGAGCGCGAATCTGAGACTCGTAAGCTTCGCGGCGAAATCGACACCGAGCGTAAGGCGCTCAACACGTTGCGCCAGCAATCCACGACTCTCGAAGATCAGCGCCATGACGCTGAAGCTTCGGTTGAGGAGCAGCGGCAACGCCTCAGCGAACTTGCCAGTGAAGTGTCTGGGCTTGTCGCGGAAGAGCGTAACCAAGGGCAGAAAGTTGAGCAAAATGCTCGCTCGCATCATCAGAGTGAGGAAGAGCTTGAGCGACTCGATGCGCATCACAGTGATTCTGTGCAAGATCTCGAAGACTCGAAGCAGGAGCTGGTCGCAGCCGAGCAAGGCTTGCTTGAGGAGCGGCAGAACGGCACTGATTTGGAAGATGCGATTGCTCATTCCCGTGAGTCTCGCGACCAAAAGCGCGAAGCTTTGGCTGACGTTCGTCTTGAATTAGCAGAAAAGAAGCAACGTCTCGAATCTGTTGATCGCGTGCTCGGAGAAGTGCAACGCGAGACCGCGAGTTTGCAGAATCGTATCATCCGCCGTAATCAGGAAATTGATACAATCAATGAACAGATCAGCCAACTTAAGGGTAGCGGTGTTGAGGAATCTGAAAAAAGTCTCGAACTTGAAAAGACCTTACAGGTGGCCGCCGGACAGTTATCTGAGGACCGCGCGGCGATTAAAGAAATGGATGCGAAGATTGCTGGAGTTGATGGCGGTCTTTCTGGGCGTCGCAATGAAGGTCGATCTTTTGATCAAGAGATGACTCGTCTTGAAGTCCGTCTAGCAGAAGAGCGCTCGCAGATTGGTTTTATCGAAAGCACAGCCCAAGATGAGTATCAGATCGAACTGGAAAACGTTAACTGGAAGACCGAACTATGGGAAGGCAATGTCGAGTTTGATAAACGCGTAAATTTAGACGACATCGATGACCCCGACAAGCTCGCCGCACAACCAAAGCATGAGCGACGTGATCCGACCGAAGAAGAACTCACGGAGATGGACGGCACAAATTGGAGCGTGATCGAAGAGGAAGTGTCCGAGTTGAAGAGCCGTATTTCGAATATGGGGCCAGTCAATCTCGATGCGATTAGTGAATATACGGATTTGAAGGAACGGCATGATTTCCTGAAAAACCAGAGTGAAGATCTTTGGAATGCGAAAAATGCACTGGTAAAGAGTATCGATGAAATCAATGAGACGTCGCAGAAGTTATTCCGCGAAACCTTCGATCAAGTGCGTAAGAATTTTGCCTTCACGTATGAGAAGATTTCTGGTGGTGGTGAGTCTGATCTTATTTTAGTTGATTCTGATGATCCACTGGAATCGGGGATTGATATCATTGCGCGGCCTCTTGGAACTCGTTTAAAAAGCGTGACACTGCTGTCAGGCGGCCAGCGTACCATGGCTGCGGTAGCATTACTGTTCGCGATCTACATGGTCAAGCCCAGCCCGTTTTGTGTGTTGGATGAGATCGATGCCGCGCTCGACGATGCCAATATCGGACGCTTCTGTGAGACGCTGCATGGCTTTACTGATAAGTCTCAATTCTTGATTGTAACTCACAATAAGCGCACAATCTCTAACGCAGATACGGTGTTTGGTGTAACGATGCCAGAGAAAGGTGTATCAAAGTTGCTCTCAATGCGCTTCAATAAAGACACCAATCAGCCGGACTTAGCTGGCATGGATAATTCGCAGTCGATCTAAGTAGAGTTTGGGGTGTTCAATCCCGGCATGAAGCCACTGTCCTAACTGTGAGCCTCCGCTGAATCGATAGGTTTGTCGCTGGGTTCATTTTCCACTGGGCCATTGAGTATAATCCAAATAAGTATCAAGCAGCTCCAGTAAGTAATGGTGCCGACGATTTCGTGCATGAGGTGGTAGTGATCCATCATTGATGGTGCTAGCAGCACTATAATCAGAATGCGTAGTGTGTTAAATATAAAGCCGAGAGTGATGCTTGAAAGTAAATTGAGGGCGATGTCGATCGGGCCGAGTCTGCGATAAATTGCCAGTAGCACCGCGAGCAGCAAGCTGGTCAAAATGACACCAAATCCATTACACTCGGACGCGACATGAAACGGATGCTCATTGACCATTAGTATGAGTTGGGGCGGTGTCGAGGCGGTGCTATCCTGTACGCCGAGTTCGACGGTCTTGCCAGCAGCACTTAGTGCCATCCCACTCCATTTACCCGCAAGAGTGCGTAGCGGCCAGTCTAGCGGGGTCATTAATATACTAAGTAACATGAACGCACAGAGCGTGCCAGTCGCAGTGTAGGTAATACGGCGCAGGCCTTGGCCGAAGATGAAGAGCACTAAGGAAGCGATGCCGAAGCAATAGGCTGGGACTGCGATTAGTGAGCTGAGCAGGTAAAAAACCTCTGATGAGGGCTGGATTGTTTGGCGCGAAATAATACAGAGTGATAATAAAGCATAGGATACCAAGAGTGTGTTACGGGCGCTCTTGTTGAGGGTGAGTGGCGCTTCGACTTTGATCCGATTATAAAGAACGAGCAAAAAGATCGCCATGGCTAGCACGAGTAGGGCATTCAGAATTCGACTTTGTTCATTCGCACTCGTGGCGACCCAGAGTGTGATTGGCAGAAATGCGATACTAAGGCATGCATACAATAAACCATTTAACCAGAATTCGGATTGCGTACGCTTTTCCTTAAGACTGGCGAAGATCTGCTGACGATTAGACATGTATGGAGAACTTGGGCGCAGTCGTACTTAATGACAAGGCTATCAGGCTGTGGACCTGTGTTGCGGAAATCGCATTGAGAGTCGAGGACGCATGTCTTCGAGGTCTCACCAAAGTCACTCTCGACTCGCTAGAGTACTTTATTTTACGGGCGCTTAAGCCTAGCATAACGCTGCATAAGATACAGTAAAGTGAAGTGGGCTTAGAACTTCTTTTTGCCACGTTCCCAGGGGCGCCGGTCATCGACTGGTTGCACTGCGATCGATTGAATGCGCACTCCCGCAAGAGCGGGGTGGCGCCGTAGTTGTTTATAATTTGTGCCAGTGATCGTGAAGGTTAGAGACTGTGCGGTTTCGGTCTCGACGATTTGATTGTCGACTAGAAAGCTTAGATTCACACGGGTGGAGCCGTATTCAACATCAATCATCTCGCGGAATTTGTCGATGAAGTCAGTGGCGTTTTTCTCGTGTGGGTGCAGGATGAAGTTGATACGCTGAATGATGCGTGGGATCGATTGCTCGAGATCGAATACTTCGTGTGCGGTGAGGCTCATCTCGCCGTTACGTCGGCTAATCTGGCCGTGGATTAAAGTCAGCTTGCCGTCCTCAAGTCGCGCACCGTTTTTCTCATATGGTTCGGGAAACATGATCATCTCGTAACTTTGCGTGGCAGTTGCGAAATTAAAGACGGCCATCTGGCGACTGTCTTTGCGGGTATATTTAATTTGTAAATTACTGATGATGCCGCCGAGACGGAACGTCGTGCGGTCATCAAAGTTAACTAGGTCTTCGGGCTTAGTGAAAGTATCAATCACGGTGTCGAGCCCTGCGTAGGCATCCATCGGGTGTCCCGAAATATAGAACCCAAGCAGCTCTTTCTCGTAGCGCAGCTTTTCGGTCATCGGCATCGGCGGGACGGTCTTACGCGACGGGCCACTCTTGGCCTGCGAGTCATCCGCAATACCATCGTCGCCCATCATATCGAACAGTGAGCTTTGTCCTGCTTCGCGGTCGCGGCGCGTACTTTCTGCTTCGGCCAATTCGGAGTCGAGGCAGTCGAGCAGTGTGGCGCGGTCTTCGCCGAAAGAGTCGAAGCCGCCGGTCTTGATCAGTGCTTCAATCACGCGGCGGTTCACGGCCTTGTCTGCGGAACGGATGATGAAGTCGGTGAAGTCTTCGTAAGCGCCGTTGGCATCGCGTTCGTTGATGATGACAATCGAAGCCCCTTCGCCCACGCCCTTAATTGCTGCCATGCCGAAGCGGATACTACCCCAGTCGTCTTTGATAATAGGGGTAAAGTCGCTACCCGAGTCGTTGATGTCCGGGCTGAGTACTTGCACGTTCATCGCATGGCACTCTGCGAGAATATTCGAGATTTTATCGGAGTTACCTTGCTCCGAAGTGAGTACCGCGGCCATGAACTCGATTGGATAGTTCGCTTTAAGGTAGGCGGTGCGAAAGCTTAGCATCGCATACGCAGCAGAGTGAGATTTGTTGAAGCCGTATTGCGCAAACTTTTCCAGCAACGTGAAAATTGAAGTAGCTGTTTTAGCGTCGATCTTGTTGGTCTTGCGTGCCCCGTCGATGAACACCTGCTTCTGCGCGTCCATCACAGACTTAATCTTCTTACCCATTGCGCGGCGAAGGATGTCCGCGCCGCCCAGCGTGTAGCCGGCAATGATCTGTGCGGCCTGCATCACTTGTTCCTGATAAACTAAGACGCCGTACGTTTCCTGTACCAAGTCTTTGAGCAGCGGATGCGGAATCTGCACTGTGGACGGGTCCTTTTTGCCCTCAATAAATTGATCGATGAACTGCATCGGGCCTGGGCGATAGAGTGCGATCAACGCAATGATTTCTTCAAAAGAACTCAAGCCGATCTGACGGCAGAGGTTTTGCATGCCGCCGGACTCTAACTGAAAGACGGCGGTAGTGCGACCACTGTTGAGCAGGTCGAAAGTCGCTTGATCATCGAGTGGAACGTTATCAACATTAAACTCAGGACGCTGCCGTGTGTTGCGCACATTAGTCTGCGCATCATCGATTACTGTGAGAGTTTTGAGGCCCAAAAAATCCATTTTCAGTAGGCCAAGATCCTCGCTAGGGTCCTTCGGATACTGCGTAGTGAGGTCGCCTTCCTGCAGAGTCACTGGAACCAGGTTTGTGATGTCTTGGTCAGCGATGATGACGCCGCAGGCGTGCTTGCCAGTATTGCGGATCATTCCTTCGATCACGCGGCCTTGCTCAATGATAATTTTTGCGACGGGGTTGTGAGTTATCTCGGCAGCAAGCTCCGGGGACTTTTTGACTGAATCGTCGAGCGTAATGTTCAGCTCGTCGGGAATCATTTTTGCGATCTTGTTGGCTTCGGCATATTCGAGCTCATTGACGCGGGCGAGGTCACGCACAATCATCTTTGCGCCAAACGTGCCGAAAGTGATAATGTTTGCGACGCGGTCTTTTCCGTATTTTTCGCGTACATAGTTCACCACTTGGTCGCGGCGGCGCATGCAGAAGTCGACATCGAAATCGGGCGGCGATACACGCTCTAAGTTAAGCATACGCTCAAACAAAAGACCGAAGCTGAGCGGGTCGATATCAGTAATCTTAAGCACGTAGGCAACAATACAGCCTGCACCCGATCCACGACCTGGGCCCACTGGAATATCTTGTTTGCGCGCCCAGTCAATGAAGTCCCAGACAATCAGGAAGTAGTCGACGAAGCCCGTGCCGGTGATGATCGCTAGCTCGTACTCGAGTTGTTCGCAGTAGCGCTTGTCGCCGGCCGAAACATTCTCCCAGTCGGCGCGGCAGGCGTCGTAGTCGGTGCCGTAACGTTCCTTGAGTCCTTCTTTGCAGAGCTCAAATAGGTAGAGTCCATTGGTCTTGTGCTTGATGCGCTCGGCGTCACTTAGAGTGATTGGTTCCTGCCCATCACGGATGAGAATAGTGTTTTTTTGCACCTCATAGATGTGCAGCACGCGATCAAAGTTTTCGTGGTCATCGCCAGAGTTAATCTCGATCGGCCGCTCGTAAATAGGATAATGGTCTTCGCCAAAGGGCAACTTAACCTCGCACATCTCGGCAACAGCGGAGGTGTTAGTGATCGACTCAGGGATCTCTTTGAAGGCGAGCTCCATCTCCTCGCGTGATTTAAGATAAAATTGGTGCGAGTCATAACGCATGCGCTTCTGGTCCTTAATCTTTGCACCAGTTTGTATGCAGAGCAGTGCGTCGTGCGGCTCCCAGTCGGTGCTGTTGACGTAGTGTACGTCATTGGTGGCGACGACCTTGAGGTCAAATTCTTCGGCGATCTTTAACAAGCCAGGGATGATTCGGCGCTGCTCTTCAATGCCGTGATCCATGATCTCGATAATGAAGAATTCCTTGCCAAAGATATCTACAAACTGTGCGGCGGCATCGCGCGCGTTGTCGTATTCGTCCTTCAGTAGGAACTGCGGGATGACCCCCGCTAAGCAACCCGAAAACCCGATCAGCCCTTCGCTGTGTTGGGCGAGGGTCTTCATGTCTGTGCGCGGGTTGCGGTAGAAGCCTTCGGTGTGCGCTTGTGAGACGATTTTGCAAAGATTCTGATAGCCAACGAAATTACGCGCGAGCAGGCCCATGTGATGGGATTTCTGCTTGGCGCGCAGTTCGTTGACTGTGGCTAGCTCTTGCTCGTAAATGAGATATACTTCGCAACCGAGTAGAGACTTGATGCCGTGCTTCTCCGCTTGCTTGAAAAAGCTGGTCAGCCCGTAGAGCACGCCGTGGTCGGTAATCGACAGCGCCTTCATCCCCAGTTCCGCCGCACGTGAGCAGAGCTTATCCGTACGCGAGCAACCATCCAACAGACTGTGGTCAGTGTGGACGTGGAGATGGACGAATTCGCGGTCTTTTTCGGACATGAAGCCGTGATACTGGCAACCTCCCGCCGACTGTAAAAGTTAAAACGGAGAACTTATTCACAGTCGTGGTGTGTGGACGCGTTTAGATTTTTATTTCGATTAAAGTTGTAATGAATTCGGGTCTAAACTGATGCATGAGATCTATGAAGTCTTCTAATCAGATTCAATCGAATCGGTGGGTGATCGCGCAGCGTTGGTCACATGTGCAGTTCCTGAGTTTTCGCTGCGATTTTGACGCGATTAGCGAACAGCTTCCCTCCGGTCTGGATTTGGATCTGTTCGATGGCTCTGCATGGTTGAGTATCGTGCCATTTTACATGTCGCACATTCGCTTCCGAGTAACGCCTGCACTGCCTTTTATTTCGCTGTGGGAGCTGAATTTACGCACTTATGTGACTTATCGAGGGCGGCCTGGTGTGCTTTTTTTGACCTTAGATACTGACAATCGCTTAGGGCAGTGGATTGCCACGCGCGTCTTTCATTTGCCGTATCGAGTGCGAAAGATGAAGGGAGGCGTACAGGCTGGGCGCTATTCGTTTACTGCGCCCGATTCATTCTCGATGGAGTCCGAAGTTGGCCCATCGATCGCGGCGGATGCATTGGATCGCTGGTTGGTGGAGCGCTATCATTTATATACGTCGGACGGCACGTCGCTGTATCGCGGCGATGTGGCCCATGAGCCCTGGCGGTTGAAACAAGTCGCTAACCTGCGCTGGGAGGACCGATTGTCGCCTCAGTTTGGCTTCGATCCAGCGAACAATCTGCGCGCACGCTATGCGGAGCCGGTCGATGTACGTTTTAAACCTTTTGTGAAACTATCATAGCATCAATGATGAATCGAGACCAAGTAAAGGCGCTGCAAGATGGTCGTATTAATGGAAAGCTGATGTTTAGCCTGATCTATCTCGGTGATGAACAGTCGTTTTAAAGTCTGAGTGGGTCTTTTATAGACTGTGCCAGAGTGATGCCGTCTTTAGCACTCGAGCGCCGAGCGTAATTTAGCGCTGATTGATCCATGTCGCACTTTCAAATCGTTCGCGTTCTTGCTGAATGCGGCGACTGTCGAACAGCGTGCGAAGATCTGCAACTGTATCGATTGGAATAGCGAGTTTGTTGGCTAGGGCTTGTTGAAAGGCCTCGGCGAAAGTTTGATAATCGAAGTCGTCGGGCAGTGCGTCGCGGGCGATTGAGCCTTGGACGAGAAGGCCTTCGCGAGTACGTTTCATCGCGGCGCCAGCAATTTTTGTGCCGTTGAGGTGGATCACGTCGTTGGCTGTGGGTTGAACAAAGCACTGCTCGGGACCCGTGAGTTCTTTGGCTGGTAGTTTGTCGCAGGCGCGTGGGCAAGGTGCGAGTTGGCTTTGTATGGACTGGCGTTCGAGAGCGGACTGGATGCACCGGTGGATGGTGGCGTAGAACTCGGTGGCGGGTTGATGAGCCGGGGGTAGATCGATTTGCAGCGCGAGCGCGTAAGTCCAATCGTTGCGGTGATCGACGATGCCTCCGCCAGTGAGTCGGCGACACCGGTGTAGCTCCTCGGAGAAGGTCGCATTAATTTCTGAGATTCGCTGGGTGTAGCCGAAGGTGATCGCGGGCTCGGTCCATCCGTAGTGGCGAAAGGCGGCGATACCTTTGGGCAGGGTGTAGAGCAGGGCCGCGTCGAGAGCCATATTTGTGGCGGCGTCGCCAAAGGCGTTGGGTAGAATGATGAGCGGCACGGCGATCGGGGCTTCTAGTGGTCGGATGCACGCAGCGGTTCGACGCTGGTGAGCTCGTCGAGTTGCTCTTCGAAAGTCGCAGGCTTTGTTTTGAGTTTACTGACGATCGGATGAAGGTTGAAGGTAAGATTACTCGGTCGGTTGGCAAACTCGGGGTCGTCATCTTTACAGGCGGATTGTACGCTGTTGAGCGGTAGGCCGAAATGCTTAAGTATCCTTTGGCCCATTTCGAAGCGGCTCATTGTTTCCGCGCCCGCCCAGTGGAAAATCCCGTGTAGGTCGCGGCGCTCGGTGAGTTCGAGGAGTACTTCGGCGACATTCGAGGCGGAGCACGGTTGCCGGATTTCGTCGCAAAAGAGTTTGGGTGTTTCACCACGTGCGATCGCGGCGAGGAGCCTTTCGTGGGCGCTGCGTTGGCTGTGGATGCTGTTGCCCATGAGAATGGGAATGCGTAGCACGACGGGGTCTTCGGCGTTGTGCTTTAGTACTTCGCGCTCGGCCATTAGCTTAGTTTGCCCGTAGAGACTGGTTGGGAAGGGCATGTCGGTGGAGCGGTAGGGTTCGGCGGAGTGCCCATCGAATACCATATCGGTCGATATGTGTAATAGGCGTGCGCCGAGGTGGGTCGATAGCTGTGAGAGGTGGCGAGGTAGGGCGACGTTGATCTTCTCGGCGAGTATGGCGTCGGCATCAACATCAGTGGGCGAAGAGATTGCAGCACAGTTGACGATGCAATCAGGCCAAAGTTCCAGTGCGAGTGCGGTGATTTTATCGAGTGCTTGTGCGTCGAGTTGGATGCTTTGCTCGATCCCGCGCACGATAGGCTCTGTGGTATTATAAAGTGCGATGACTTTATGCCCGCGACGGATGGCGGCTTCGGCGTAGGCATTTCCGAGCAGGCCCGAGGCTCCAGTAAGTAGAATTTTCATAAGTATCGGTAGCTGGTTTTTGTTGCAATCGGTCTTTGGCAAGGCAAGTTTAAAGCCTAATTATATCAATGAAATACGCTGAACTCGCGAATGCCGGTGTGCATCAACAACCGGTCTATGAGCCCGGAAAACCAATCGAAGCGGTCGCTCGTGAATACGGGCTCGACCCTGCAAATATTGCAAAGCTGGCCTCGAATGAGAATCCGTTTGGTCCTTCGCCGAAGGCAATCGCGGCCGGAGCGGAGGCGATGAAGTACGCGCACCTGTATCCGGATGGAGGATGCCAAGTTTTGAGGCAAAAGATCGCGACGCACCGTGGCGTCTCGGCTGAGTCGATTTTAGTCGGCAATGGCTCAAATGAAATTATCGAGTTACTTGGGCATGCATTCTTGCGCCCAGGACTGGAAGTTGTGATGGGAGCGCAGGCTTTTATCGTCTATAAGTTGGTTGCAAAGTTGTTTGGTGCGACGCCTGTTGAAGTGCCGATGGCTGACTTTGGCCATGACCTAGATGCAATGTTGGGCGCAGTGACCGAGCGCACGCGCCTGTTGTTTGTAGCGAGCCCTAACAATCCGACGGGAGTGGCGAATACGGAGGTGGGGTTGCTGAAGTTGCTGCAAGGATTACCAGAGCATGTAATTCTTTGTCTGGACGAGGCATATGCGGAGTATTTGGAGCAGTCGCCAGATTTGTCTGCTGCGATTCACGCGGGCCGAAAAGTGGTGTGCTTACGGACCTTTTCCAAGATTTATGGGCTCGGTGGGCTGCGTGTTGGCTACGCATATGGTGCGCCTGAATTGATCGCGCTGCTGCATCGAGTGCGCCAGCCGTTTAACGTCAATGCGGCGGCGCAGGCGGCGGCGACCGCGGCACTAGATGATTTGGAATTTGTTGCAATGTGCCGAACCGAGAATGAAGTGGGGCGACAGGTGCTCTGCGAGGGGCTAACAGCGCTTGGCTTTAAGACGGTTGGCGGCGCTGCGAATTTTGTGCTGAGCCGGGTCGGCAGCAGCGCGGAGGTATTTGAAGCGTTGCAGCGCCGCGGTTTGATTGTGCGTCCTTTGGCGCCTTATGGAATGCCTGAATATGTGCGCATTACGATTGGTCGCTCAGAGGAGAATGAACGGTTACTGAGTGTGTTGCGTGAGTTACTTAAAAGTGGTGAGATCACAAGCGTCCGATGAGTGCGGCGTGGATCAACTTTTTCGTCTCATTGAGCGCGGTGGCGCTGATGTTGGTGCTGCATGCATTTCTGGTGATGTGCGAAATCAGTTTGGTAAAGTTCCGCTATGGAGGTGTGAGCGCCCAGGCGCTGGAGCAATTGAAGCGCCGCCGTGGCATTGCTCGTCTGATTGAAAATAGCGATCAGACGGGGCGTGCGGTTCGCTTTAGTAAGACGCTTTGCACCGTCGCGGTTGGCTTATTACTCATGCCGCTGGTGAGTGATTTTTTCGGTCTGTTCGAGTCAAAGCAGGCACCGGAGCGCTGGTTGGTTGTGTTGCTGTCCTTTGTGTGCGCGACATCGGTGCATTTTCTGTTTGCTGAGATTTTTCCGCGCGGGTTGGCTATGCGCGATCCAGTGAAAGGGATTCAGCGCACTTACCGAGTGTTGTGGGTCTTTCAAATTTTAACGTTACCTGCGATGCTCTTTTTTCGTGGCCTGAAACGGATGCTGTTTCGCCGCCTAGGCGTCGATGTGGAGGATGAATTGAATCCGCTGGATTTGGATGTGCAAATTCGAGCAATGGGTGAGGATAGTCACGCGCTGTCGCCAGTGGTACGGAAGATAGTGAACCGGGCTTTGCAGATGCAGGAGTTGGTTGTTCAAGACGTTCTGCTACCGCGAAGTCAGGTAGTCATTTGTGACCTAGAAGAAGACTTTAAGGCGAATCTGAAAGTGATGAAAGAGGCGGGGCATACGCGTTTTCCATTGTGCCACGGGAGTCTCGATGACTGCGTCGGAATCCTTCACATTAAAGACATGTTTCGACTCAGTGGTCCATTGGCCGCGGTCGATTTAGTAAAAGTGAAGCGCAACGTTGCGATCTTTGAGCTCGAGACACCCTTAGAAGCCGCCCTGGAGCGCATGCTGCGGGCGAAGTTTCACATGGCGTTGGCTGTGGATGAATTCGGCGGCATCGTCGGCGTTGTTACATTCGAGAGTATACTCGAAGAGCTCGTGGGTGAGATTCAGGACGAATTCGATAGTGAGGAAGATCAGATCCGAGCACTGCGCGCGCCGCACACCTATCGGGTTTCTGGGCTGACGCCGATCCATGATCTTGAGGAGACACTCGGTGTTGAGGTCGAGAATGACGAAGTATCAACTTTCGGGGGGTTGATTACGGGCGAGTTAGGGCGTATCCCTGCGCGTGGGGAGACCCTGTCGCTTGCCGGGATGCGAATTTCAATTGATGAAGTCGACGAGCGCCGCGTGATTGCAGTTCGGGTGGTGGTGTATCGCCGTAGTGCTGGGGCGCCTGGCTAGATGTAACTCACGCCTGTTAAGGTTTAATTCAGCCCAGTGCGGCATGAGTCATTTGCGTTGTGGCGCATATTCGTCAATACTGCCCGAGCTTTCGGGCGAGCCGCTTCTAGGAGGCGTTGATCGCCTGAAGGTCTTGTGCATTCTCGCGGAGGATTGCGCTAAGCCGCAGTAACAAGGTCTCGCGGCTTGGAGTGAAGAGGAATCGGTCACTGCCGAGTTTGTTATACGCATCGGCGATCAGCTCCATCTGTGGTCGACGCATCTGTAGGAGGCGTGTCAGCAGGCGATTGAGGTTTTCTGTATTGCCTAGATCTAGTTCGACCCTGATGAGTTCGGACAGGATCTTTTGATTAGCTGGTGTCTGGTGATAAGCTGTGCTTAGGATTTTTCGTGCTTGCGAACTTCTATCCGTATCTGAGAAGCGACGTGCGACAGCTAGGTAAGTCTCTGGAGCGTTGTTTGCGTTGCTGATAAAATGCTCTAGGTAAATTTCGCCCAAGTCTGGGCGGTTGATACCGTAAGATGCAACGGCTCTCAAGCTGTTGAAGAGGGCCCATCGCTGTGTCAGCCAGTCTGGGCGTTCTTTGAGTAACTCTTCGGAGAAGCTGATTGCGCCATGGTAGTCTTTGCTCACCAGATGGGATTCGACCAACAGCAGGGCAAATGCATCAATAGCAAATTCGTTCTCAAGTGCTTCTTCGTAAGTGCGACGGGCGAGATCGATATTACCCGTGTCTGCGGCAAAGTTTGCGATTGATTGGAGCGCGTTTTCATCGTCGCGGAATTGCTTCAGCATACTTTGCGTTTCACGTTGTTCGCGATCGAAATCCTGAGATTTGTTGTAAATGTAGAGTAATTCTATGCGTGGAGCCGCGCTAAGAGGATCTTTGACGTTGCGCAGAATTGCATAGCGACGTGCTTGGTCGATCTCGCCTATCTCGCGGTGAAAGCGACTGAGCTGCATGAGTAGCGGCTCAGAATTGGGGAATCGACGCAATGAATGCTCCATCTTAGTGATCGCGGCGATTTGATTGCCGCGATCCCAGCTGATTCGGGATAGAAGTAGAAGGCCTTCCAGAGACTCGATTAAATCATACGAGATCAGATAGTCCTCGGCTTGGTCGTAGTTGCCGCGTTGGAAGTTGGCATTGGCTGCGCCGAAAGCCAAGGTGCGATTGATGTCGGTTAGATCAGGCTCTGCTGGGAGGTATTTATTGGAAAGCTCTTGGATTTGCTCGTCCATTTGATTGCGCAGTAATACCCGTAAGGTTTGTTTGAGATAGTCGAGGTCTTCGATTCCTCCGACGGCGAGGCCCTTGACCATCAAGTCCGCTGCGATATCCGGGCGCTTGATTGCCAGCTCATAGAATTCTGCCAAGACCCTACGGCCTTCCAAATTTGAGGGAGAGCGAACAACGCCGAGGCGTAAAAGGCGAAGCGCTTCGCGGTAGTTACCCTCTTTAACCTCTTCGAGACCCAGCTTGATGTGGTAGTCACCCATCTCTTTACGGTGCTCCTCGATGCGAAAGGGGAGGCTAATCATGCCTGTGAAGGTGGCTTGATCAAAATCCTTTTTGTATTTAAAATAACCTAAGAGTGCTCCCGCAGTCGCAATCCAGCCAACAATAAATAAAATCAATAGAGTCGAAAGCATTCTCCCCCAACGCACAGCGATCTGTGGGCGTCCGTCGGATCCTTTGCGTAACACGACGAATCCTAGTAGGATCGGTTTTTCGCGGTAAATAGGGTTTTGGGTTCGTTTTCTATGTTGAGTCGTCATTTTCGGGGCAAAAAGAAATTACGTATAGTATTACAGGTTTTTTACATTCTTCCAAGCCCAAATAAGTAAAAATTTGGGATTGCAGTTTGTAAATGAGACTCCTAATTTGATCGATCTTTTTTAATTTGATTATTCAATTTCCAAACCCCATTGATGCAAATTCCGTGGAATTTCAATTCCTGTGCCTCTAAACATGAAATTAAAACATTTTTTACTTCTTGCAGTATTTGTAACGCCCGCAGGCTTGCCGATTGCGTTACAAGCCGCGCCATTAGTTTCGATTGGCGATAGCGTAGACGTGTTTTTTAATGGATCGTCTTCTCTAGAGTGGCAGTCCAATGTTTTTAGCGATGAGAGAGGCGCGGTGGATGACTACAAGTATACAGTGTCTCCTGGCTTCGAGATCAATGTCGGTCGCGGCCTGTCTAATGCAGACCTGAGCATAATCACGCGTTACGATATTGTTCGTTTCGACAAGGTGACTGACCTCGACAACGAGCTATTCCATATTAAGGCAGTTGGTTCATATGCGGGTAGTCGTTTGACCGTGAATGGCCTGGTGAGCTACGATGAGAATCAATCGAATGGGGCGGATGGGAATGACAATCAAAAAGGGAAATTGAGCGCTTCAGAAACGACCGCTGCGAACCTGAATGGCGAGTATACCTTATCGCCCAAGTTTAGTTTCGGCGCGGGAGTTAATTATAATAAACGTGAATATAAGGAGAGTAGCTCGGCGGATCGTGAGAGCTATACAGTTCCGCTCGATATTTTCTACGAGTTGACCCCTAAGGTCGATTTGAGTATTGGTTATACATATACTTCGACGGAGGTCTCCCGTACTCTCTCCGGCGTTGATGGAGTGGATGGCTACGATAAAGAACAGCACTTCGTAAATGTCGGTGCGCGTGGCGATTTGCTGCCGAAACTGAATGGCAGCTTTAAAATCGGGTTTAATACCATGGATTCGGATGACCCGATTACGCGGGATGGAAATGGACCAGAGGGGAGATCCGACCGCGACTCCAGCAGTAGTCTTGGGCTCGATGCGAGCTTTACATATCTGGCGACGGCGAAGGTCAGTACCAATTTGAATTTGAATCGGAACTTTGATGTGGCAGGTCAGGGTGAAAGCACGGAGGCGACTAAAGTTGATTTGAGTGCGAACTATTCGATCAATACTAGATTTACTGCGACGGCGAATTTAGGTTATACTTTGCGTGAATATGTGGATACGAAACGGGAAGATGATAACTATCGCACCGGTTTGAGTTTGTCCTATGTGCCAAATGAATATTGGCGCTTTAGCACTGGCTATAACTATACTGAAAATGATTCAAATAGTGATGGGCAGAGTTACGAAGCGCACGTAATCAATGTATCGGCATCGTTGCGCTATTAATTACTGAACTTCTCCCCGTATTAACGGTCAAAATGCCTCTATTCAGGGGCATTTTTTAATTTATGAAACATTTACCATCTTCACTCGTATTCTATTTTTTGTTCTGCATCGCTGCTTTGTCGGCGCAAGAAGGTGGCGCTGATGGCGCCGATTCTTCACAGTCTAGCGGTCGAGGCGCTGCGATAGGTATGGTTGTTGGCAGTAACTACGTGCTTAAAGTTTCGGACGTAATTGAAATCAATGTCTATCAAGAGGGTGATTTGAATAAATCTGCCCGAATAGAAGGCGACGGCACCGTGGCCTTGGCTTTGGTAGGAAAGGTGAAGATCGCTGGGATGACGGTCGCAGAGAGTCAGGCCTTAATTACCCAACTGTATAATCGCGATTACTTGGTGGATCCGCAAATTTCATTGTTGGTGGTGTCTTTCTCACCTAAAGTGTTACATATTCTCGGCTCAGTGGGGAACCCGGGCGTGGTCGAGATCCCGCCAGATCGCGTTTTAACACTGACCGAGGCGCTGTCTATGGTTGGTGGCGTCACCCGCATGGGGAATCCCAAGGCAATTAAGATTAAGCGGGTGGATCAGGACGGGCGTTCTAGACAAATGGAAGTTAACTTCACTAAGATAGTACAAGACCCGGACGTCAAAGATCTCCCCTTAAACGAGGGCGATACGATTTGGGTGCCTGAAAGAATTATCTAATTTGCATTAAGAATACCTATGAAAAATGATTATGTAAAAGGCGCTCCTGACCCAAATAAGGGCGGTTATGGTGGGTACGGTAACTATGGCGGTTATAGCTACTCCGATGGCGGTTATGGAGGTGGTTATGGTCCTGGCGGTGCGCCTCAGCGCACTTTTAAGGATTATTTCCTCATGTTTCGCGAGCGAGTCTGGTACCTGATTGTTGCGTTTTTTATTATCTTTTCCGGGTCGATTCTTTATACTTTTAATAAGACCAAGGTATACACTGCGGTCGCGATGGTGCAACTGTTGCGCGATGATCCTTCGGCGATGGCGAGTGCTGAGATGGAGATGAATCAGATTCGCGGAGCCGAGGATTTAAATACTCAGATCAGCGTGTTGGGAAGCGGAGCGATTGTTCTAGGGGTCGAGCGTCGCTTGCAGGATGA
>DBBT01000058.1:55062-60589 GCA_002292345.1 Opitutia bacterium UBA977
TGCCGCAGCGCGGAACTTTGATGATTGGCGTGGGGTATAATCATCCAGATCCGGTGATGGCGGCACGTGTCGCCAACCTGTTTGCTGACGAATTTATCAATTATAATTTGACCTTAAATATCGATGGATCGATGAAGGCGGTTGAAGATTTGCGGATTCGCGCAGACCAGCAGAAAGAGCGAGTTGAAGAGTTGGAGTTGAAGATGGCGGAATACCGTGAAGACAACAATGCGGTATCGTTGGAGAGCCAAGAGAACATCGCAGCGACTCAGTTGAGCTCTCTGAATACTATTAAAATAGAGAATAAACACCTGTATGATAATCTCGAGACTCGCATAAATCTAATCGAGAGCTTTCGTCGAGCAGGTAGAAATCTTTCGGAGTTGCCCTTTATTGCTGAGCAGGGTCAGGTTTCTCAGTTGTTGAGTCAAATTTCAGCAATTAAGATTGGCATCTCAAGTTCATCGAAGCGCTATCGCGAGAAGCATCCTGTGATGATTGAACAGCAGCAAACCTTGCAGGAATCAGAGGTGGAATTGGCGGCGGCAGTGAAGGATTCAGTTGATAAGCTATCGTCGGCACTTGTCGAGGCGAAGAGCAATTTCGAACTCGCCAGTCAGCGACTTGCCGAGAAAGAGCTTGAACTCATTAAATTGAGTAAAACGCGTGTCGCATATAGTTCCTTGCAGCGTGAGATGGATGTGCAGCAGGGCTTTTTGCAGGCACTAGTTCAACGTATGACGCAAGAAAGGGCGGCGGTCAATTTGAAGAATCCGAATTCGCGTGTGATCGATGAGGCCTTGCCGCCGTTGCGGCACTCCTCGCCGAATATTGTGATGAACCTAGCTGCCGGGTTTTTTGGTGGCTTGGCGGTCGGTGCGGGCTTGATTTTCGTGGTCGCTTTTTTAGACGACCGAGTGAAAAGCGCGTTTGATATCGAAGGCACCGTCGGGCTTTCGATGCTGGGTGTCGTTCCACGGATCAAGAAGTTAGATTCGAATTCAAAAGCACAGGCAGTGGCTTCGAATATCGATCGTCACGTGACCGAGGCATTTCGTTCGATTCATTCTGCGCTGAAAATCAGTGAAGAGAGTAAAAATGCGAAAGTGATCGTGACGACCAGTACGGTTCCGGGAGAGGGTAAGTCTTTCATTAGCTCGAATCTGGCGCTGACTTTTGCGAATCATGGTGAGAAGACTTTGCTATTGGACGGTGACCTCCGTCTGCCGAATGTGGCCCGCTCACTGCAGTTAGAGAATGAGTTCGGCATGTTAGACCACATTGAAAAAGAAGTGGCGCTGGACGAGGTAATTATGAAGGCAGTGTATCCGAATCTGGATGTGTTGCCTTCTGGGGGGAAGTCGAAGAATCCGACGCAGGTGCTCAACAGCGCCAAGTTTGAAGCGATGCTGGCTGACTTGCGTGATCGTTACGATCGGATCGTGATTGACTCTCCACCGCTTGCGGCGGTGAGTGATGTGCTCAATCTGCTTCCGCTGGCTGATGGTGTACTTTACGTGATCAAGTTTAACACTGTGAAGCGTAAGACTGCGGTGGTGAATGTTCGCCGACTCTGGGAGTCGAACACGCCAATCTTTGGCGCGATTCTAAATAACATCTCGAGTACACTCGCAAGTTACTACTATTCCAGCTACTCTGATAAGGCGTATCAGGATTATTACATCAGTCAGGATGTGGAATTAGAAGATGAGCTTGCTGGTTCGGTGGAACCTGAAATGGAGCCTCGGGCTTAGTCATCACTTCGAGTAAATTTACAAAAGACCCGCCGAATCCGTCGGGTCTTTTTTATGGTTCCTCTTCGAGTACCGTCATAACGCTTACGCATTGCAATCGAAGTGGGGTTTCCGCCGCGCGGTAGTTATAGACGTTCAGAAGCAATCTCGACCTCGGGTCGGTCGTTCCTCCCGCCTGTCTTTACTTTGAATGGGTTCAGCTACTCAGCCTCGCACTTGGCAGCAGCGCGGCGGAGTCGATCGTTAATCGCTTTGCCAATGCCCTCTTCGGCTGCCAGCTCGATCCTTAGTTGTTGGTAGCCTTGCTGGTCGAGTCGTTGGATCAATTCAAACAGGTTGTGGGCGATTTCGTTGAGCTCGCCCGTTTCGGAGAGCCAGAAGATATTAGCCTGATTGGTATGCCAGGTGGGCTTTTGATTGCTGACGAGCGCAATCCCTGATTCGGGCGTAGCGTTGGTGGTTAATGTTTCGCCGTGCGGAAGCAGTGTGACTTGGGCTTTGGGGCTGTAGTGCTTGGTCATTAAGCCAGGAGCACTTTGCGGGGCAGTGTCATTACTGGCACCACTGTGTGTGGTCACTTCGACCTGCAGGATTTGGTTGATCTGCGCTTGCGTAATTGGGCCGTGCCTAAGAATTGTCGGCACCTGTGGATTGCGCAAATCAACGATGGTTGATTCGAGCCCAAAGTCGCAAGCGCCACCATCGAGCACCGCTTGAATGCGGCTACCGAGAGTGTGCGCCACATGACAGGCGCGCGTTGGACTGACGTAGCCGAATGGGTTAGCGCTGGGTGCGGCCAGTGGGAAGTCGAGGCGCTTTAGAATAGTGCGAAAGACCGGGTGCTGTGGCACTCGGATTGCCACGCTCGGCAGGCCAGCGGTGACTAGGTCTGGTATACTTGATTGCTTGGGCACGACCATGGTCAGAGGCCCTGGCCAGAAAGCTGCTGCGAGTTGGCGTACACTGTCGTTCGTTTCGATATGTGCCTCAGTCGCTGCTAGGTCGCTGAAGTGGACGATCAATGGGTCCAGAAGCGGGCGGCCTTTGACCGCGAAGATCTTGCGCACGCTGCTGGCATTGAGCGCGTTAGCCGCGAGGCCGTAGACAGTCTCAGTCGGCATGCCGACGACTTCGTTGGCGCGCAGCAAATCAGCACAGTGAGCTAGGTTCGCTGCGGTGGCTTCGAGGACTTTACTGCTGTGGTCCATGGTTGATTGGAATTGTGGATATAAAAAATCCTTCCTCGGATGAGGAAGGATTGGAAAGTCCTATATTCGTGACGCAGCTTACTGCATAGTCAGCATGTTACGACCCTGCTTGATGAGTTTCGTAATGCGACGCTGATGCTTTGCGGAAAGGCCTGTGTCTTTACGAGGAAGGATCTTGCCCGTTTCAGTAATGAAGCGGGATAGTTGCTCCACATCGTTGAACGTGAAGTCCATCGGGTTGCGGGAGCGATTGAGTTTCTTAGTGTCTGTGCTCATAAAGCGAAGGAAAGTAGGTGTTCCAGTCACGGGTGCAAGTAAATTTTTTGCCCTAGTTGGTTGTTTTAATTTAATCGCAAAGCACTGATTGTCAGTCGCTTAAATGTTTATTCGAATGACTTCCAAGAACTCTGGCAGAACGGATTTCAATTTAGCGGGCCCAATTCCTTTAATATCGAGGGCCTCTTGTTCGGTTTGAGGCTTCTGATTGGCGAGTTCCACGAGAACCGAATTAGGAAACACGGTAAATGCAGGTTTGCCGCTTTTGGCGGCCATTTTGGCACGATGTCCGACCAATAGTCCGTAAAGACGGCGATCCAGTATGCCTCCCGCTTCACTACCTTTAGGTTTAGCGGGAGTGGTTGAGCTGCCTCTTCTCTGGCTAAGCGCCCCTGCGGTGCGTTCTGGCAGTTCGAGGTCGATACGTTCAGCGCCACGCATAACGCGGGCGCCGACCGGCATTAATTGGAGTAGGGGGTAGTTGCCTTCGACGACAGTTTGCACCAGACCAGCGCGTTCGAGGCATTCGAACAGCGCATCCACGTAGGCGCTGCCTTCGCTTTTAAGGATGCCGTGTGTGGATAGTTCGTCGAGACCACTGTCGCGGATAGCAGCGCTTCGGCTACCGAGTAGGCATTGGATGATCTTTCGTTTGCCAAAGCGTGGTGCCCACTCGTCGGCGCCGAGGTGACGGCTCATGCGTGCCACGCCGCTGAGGGCTTTTTGCAACAGCGTGAATTCGTCTTTGCTCGGCTCGCGTGCGGCGCTGTTTTTGGCCTGTTTGCAATTGTCACAGCGTTTACAGTTCTCACCGTTACGCTCGCCGAAGTAGTCGAGAATCCATTTCTGGCGGCAGCTTTGCGCGTAGGAAAAGTTGATCACGGTCTTGAGACGCTCTTCATCGCGAGCTGCTTTAAGAGCCAGCGCTTGGCCATCAATCGGCAAGCTGCTACCACTTTGTCCGAGTTGCTTAATACGCGTGCCCTTCAGTCGCTGACCGGGTATGTCGAAGCGCTCGATCCAGTCTTGCCGAGCCAGTACCGAGATGGCAGTGCTGACAGCCATCGGGTTGACTTTGCGACCGACGCGCTCACAGAGGTCGTCCACGGGTAGTCGGACTTCGTGCTGTGCGTCACTTTCTGCGCAGAGTAGGTCAAAGATTTCGGCGATCAGTGCTTTACCAGGATTGGCGCCGTCGATGAAAAAGTCCTGCACGCGCTTGTCCGCATAGGAAAAAAGCATTTCACAGACAGATGGCTTGCCGTCGCGTCCTGCGCGTCCGCCTTCCTGATAGTAGGCCTCGACGCTGCCGGGCATTTCGTAGTGGCAGACGAAGCGGATGTCGGAGCGGTCGATGCCCATGCCGAAGGCATTGGTGGCGACCACAATGTTGGCACTACCGGTCATAAAACGCTCCTGCGCGGCAGTGCGGTCTCGATCAGAGAGACCGCCGTGGTAACGTATTACAGAGCTAGTTAAATGCTCGATTTTACCCGCCACGGCATCCACCGATTTACGCGTTGCGCAATAAATGATGCCAGTGGTGTGCTGCTTGATCAGTGCCTGTAGGGCTTGCATCTTATCGTTGTCAGAGTTGGTTTGACGCACTTTGAAGCTGAGGTTGTCGCGCGCAAATCCTGCGACAAACTCGCCGGCACTCTCCATTTCGAGGCTCTTTTTGATGTCGAGCTGCACATCCGGCGTCGCCGTCGCTGTCAATGCAATGCACGGCGGATTACCAATGGCTTTGCGCGCTTCGCCGAGGCGCATGTAGTCGGGGCGGAAGTCGTGCCCCCACTGTGAGAGGCAGTGCGCTTCGTCGATCGCGAACAGGCTGATAGCATCTTTCGACAGTGCATTGAGAAATGATTGCGAGCGAAAGCGCTCCGGCGCGACGTAGACCAGTTTCAGTGTGCGATTGCGGATGCCATCCAGTGTTTCGCGTTGTTGTTCCAGAGTTTGTGAGCTATTCAGTAAGCCAGCCGGCAGGCCGCGTGCTTGCAGCGCATCGACCTGATCTTTCATCAGTGCGATCAATGGCGAGACGACTAAGGTGACGCCAGGGAGCAGTAGCGCTGGTAACTGGAAGCAGAGGCTCTTCCCGCCGCCGGTTGGCATCACAACGAGGGTATCCTTCCCCTCTAGCACTGCGCGTATAATATCGCCTTGCGGTTCCCTAAACGCGGGCATACCGAAATACTTTTGCAGTGCGTCTTCTGGTGTCATTGCAGTTGACTGTGCGAATGTTCACCAGTTTGCCAAGTCTAAGCTTTATCTATCTCTGAGCTT
>DBBT01000114.1 GCA_002292345.1 Opitutia bacterium UBA977
GTTTCGACCCAGCCAGCATCACCTTCGAAACGCACTGGGCAGGTGCCGCGCACACTCCAATCGCCCTCGCCTCTAAAACCAGCAAGGCGCATGACGAGCCTAATCCCGTTGGCATAATATCCAGTAATGGTGTCACCCGCATACTCGAATCGAATCGGCACGGTGCCGTCGGCACTGGCTGCCCACTGGCAAAGGTCGAGCGTGTGTGTGCCCCATTCAGGTAAACCTGCACCGCCATGTAAATCGTAGTGCCCACGCCAGCGACCCTGGACATATTTCTTATTGTAAGGCCGCCAAGGGGCCGGACCTAGCCAGCGGTCCCAATCGCAGACGGCAGGATCGGGTAAAGGTTCTTCGGCCAACCATTGTAGGTTGGGTCTGAGCCGGAGGATAGACGCGTGCACGGTATGAATTTTACCAAGCTTGCCGCTGCGGGCGAGATTGGCTGCGAACTCGAAATTGTCGACGCTGCGGCGTTGTGTGCCTGCTTGGAAAACGCGCCCGTAGCGATTGGTGGTATCCGCGAGTTCCTGACTTTCCTGAATCGTCATGCTGCACGGCTTTTCGCAATAGATATCTTTGCCAGCTTTGGCCGCGAGAATTGAGACCAGCGCATGCCAATGGTCGCCAGTGGCAGTCAGCACCGTATCAATATCCTTACGCTCGAAGATCTCACGCATCTCGGAGGTTTTATAGCAGTCGTCGTAACCAAATTTTTTCATCGCTATGCGACGCACGATTTCGGCACGATCGGCTTGCGCATCGGCGATGGCGACAAATTGAACGTCTGGTTGCTGCAGAAAGCATCCAAGCACCTGGCGACCGCGCGGGCCAATGCCAACTGCGCCGAGTACGATACGATTACTCGGTGCGACAGTGCCATTTTTGCCGAGCGCGCTGGCGGGAATGATTGTTGGCAGGCTCAAAGCGAGCGCTGCAGTTTTGAGGAAAGTGCGACGAGTTGGATTTTTCATGGCGGAGTTGTGAATGATTTGGACGAAGCTGTTACGAGTGTTGATTGCTGAGTGATTAGGCCTGCTTAACTTTTGTCCACTGCCCGGTTTTAGCAGAGCTAAGCACCGCGTCGGTGACGTAGTCAGTGCCAAGTGCATCTCTGAAAGTTGGACCGACCACTGCGCCTTCTGCAATCGCGGTAAAAAAATCAGCCACCTGATGAACGAAGGTATGTTCGAAGCCGATTTGCACACCGGGAATCCACCAGTGATCGAGATACGGATGCTCACCTTCACTGACATGGATGGAACGCCAGCCACGCAGCGCACTTTCATCGCGATGATCAAACCACTGAAGGCGGTGAAGATCGTGCAGATCCCAAGCGATGGAAGCATGTTCGCCGTTGATTTCGAATGTATTCAACGCTTTATGGCCCCGAGCGTAACGAGTGGCTTCAAACGTAGCGAGTGAGCCATTGCTAAAGCGCGCCAAGAAGGCAGAGGCATCGTCGATCGTGACTTCGTGCAGCTCAGCAGAATCAGCGTCTTTGCGCTGCTTGATAAATGTCTCCGTCATACCACTGACCGTCTCAATCGAGCCATTTAACCACAGTGCGGTATCGATACAGTGAGCCAAAAGATCGCCGGTCACGCCGCTCCCTGCGACGGAGGCATCGAGGCGCCAGGTACCGGCACCGCCTTGAGGGACTTCCGCACTGATCGTCCAATCCTGCAGGAATTTGGCGCGATAGTGAAAGATCCTTCCCAGTTTACCAGAGTCGATCAGTTGCTTAGCTAAAGTGACGGCCGGCGCGCGGCGGTAATTATACCAGACCATGTTGGCGACGCCTGCTTTTTCAACGGCTTCGACCATGCGCAGCGACTCCTCAGGATTCATCCCCAGAGGCTTTTCGCACATGACTATTTTTCCGGCTTTAGCGGCAGCGATGGCGATTTCCGCGTGCACATCATTGGTCGCGGCGATATCGATTAGATCAATATCCGGACGAGCGACTAGGGCTTTCCAATCGGTCTCAACGGATTCGTAGCCCCAATTCTCGGCAAAGGCTTGCGCCTTCTGTACATCGCGACCGCAAACAGCTTGCAAGACCGGTCGGCGTTGAAGCGGAAAAAATTGAGGGGCTTGCCGGAAGGCGTTGGTATGGGCACGGCCCATTAATCCTGTGCCGACCATACCGACATTGAGTGGCTTCATAGTCATAAGGTTTTAATTTGTAGTTACTATTTAAATACTGCCTTAGGCTTTCCAGCCGTGATTGTTTCTGACTTCAATCATGGCAGTGAGAATGTCGTTCCACGTTTGCTGCTGGTTCATCACGCTGTTGGGAAACATACAACCGTCCCAACAGATGTGAGGCATCGACTGTGTCACAGCACCATTCGAATCGCGGAGCCAGTAACCTGAATCACGAGCAATGTTGAGCTTGCCCTTGGGGTCGGTGGCGACGCAGTGGCGGCCGGTTTTTTCGTGCGCTCCAGAGCCAAAGACAGAGCCATCATTCTGGGCTACGTGGAAGTCAATCGTCCAGGGGCGCAAGGCATCGGTGAGTTGCTTCATCGCGGCGCGAAATGCGCCGGGCTCCCAATCGAATTCAGCGGGGACAATGCGGTGCTCGGGAGCGTTTTCGCCCAAAGTGTAAAGCAGCGTGTGCGACATGTCTGCCTGAAACCCGACGACACCCGGCATGCCGGTTTCTTCGAGCAGGTCGAGCATGTGCTGCCAACTATGCATGCCACCCCAACAAATCTCTCCTTCAGCAGCGAGACGCTCACCTGCATCCTCTGCAATCTTACCCGCTTCACGAAACGTCTGTGCGATACGTGTCGTATTCGCTTTAGGATCCTTGGCCCAATCACCTACTGGAGCTGCTGAGTCTATGCGCACCACTCCGTGTTCGCGGATGCCGAGCTCACGAAGTCGACTCGCGATCTTTATCGATTGACGCACAGCATTGAGCCATCCTTCTCGACTGGCTTCGTCCCCCATCGCGGTGCCGTCAAACCAGACAGGAGCGACGAGCGAACCGATCTTAAGGTTTTTAGCCGCGACCTTATCAGCGAGCGCTTTGATCGCTTCGTCATCCGAATCGATATCAACGTGTGGGCTATAGAGGAACAGATCGACTCCGTCAAATTTGACTCCATCGACGTCGGCCTTTGCGGTGTAGTCCAGCATCGCATCCAGCTCAATCACAGGTTCTGAATCAGGTGCGCCTTTGCCGACGAGGCCGGGCCACATGGCGTTGTGCAGTTTTGGGAAATTATTGTCAGACATA
>DBBT01000102.1 GCA_002292345.1 Opitutia bacterium UBA977
GACGCTTAACCCAGATTACTTGCTCAATGGGTAATCCTAAAAAGAGTAGTTAGAAGATAGAAGTCAGAAGTTAGTCCCAGATGGTCAGTCTATTTACAACTGAGACGAACGTCGCCTTCCGAGCACAGCGACACTCAACCGAAGGGCGAAGCCAAATGGCGACTTTATCGCGTTTCTTAAGTCGCTGAATAAGAATACCTAACTTCTATCTACTAACTCCTTTCTCCTTTTAATATGCATCCTCCGCTCTTGCCTAAGACCGCTGAATTCATTCGTCGTCTTCCCAAAACTGAAACGCACTTACACATTGAAGGAGCGTTACCGCATCAACTGTTGCAGCAGCTTGACCTCGAGCAGTTTAGCGAGCCTCAGGCGTGTTGGGCGCAGGATTTTAAGTGGCAGTGCTTTGAGGATTTTGAGCATCACTTGATCGAGCATGCGATGCACTGGTTCACCACGCCTGAGCGCTATTACGAAGCGGCGAAGGTGATTTTCGAGGGGCAACTCGCGCATAATGTGCGTTACGTGGAGACCTCGTTTCATGCCGGCATGATTCAATTCATTGATATTCCGGGGCCGGAAATCTTGGCGGCGATTCGTAGTGCGGTGCCTGCCGGGATGGAAGTACGGGTGTTCATGGGCATGGCGCGTAATTCTTACAATGAGGTATTGGCTCCAGTGCTGGAGGAATGTGTGCATTGGGACGGTCTCGCGGGACTCGATCTACATGGAATCGAGTCTTTACCTTTGGAAGATTGGACACCCAAGCTATGGGCCAGGGCGCGGGATGCGGGCTTGGAGATGAAGGCTCACGCCGGTGAATTTGGTCCAGCCTCCAATGTTCGTGAAGCGATTGAAGTGCTAGGCGTACGTCGTATACAGCATGGCGTGAGAGCGATCGAGGACGATGCCGTGATGGATTTAGCAATTGAGAGTGGCACGACTTTTGATGTCTGCCCGATCAGTAACGTGAAACTTAATGTGGTGAAAGAACTGGAAGAGCACCCGATTCGTCAGTTAGTGGATCGTGGCCTCCGCTGCACGATTAGCACGGATGACCCCTTTTCCTTTGGTAACAATGTCGAAGATGAGTATGCGGCATTGAGTGCTGGCCTAAATTTCAGCCATGTCGAGCTCGCGCAGATTGCCAAGAATGGCTTCGAAGTAGCGCTAGTGGATGAGGCGACACGTGCGCAATGGATCGCCGAGGTGGATGCGTTGGTGGAGTAACCCATCTCGTGCGCTGGTCTGGAGAGGCCATTTGTCTGCCTGTTTGAGCTGGTTAATGCCACTCAGAGTGAATCAGATTTCGATTCTTAATTGATCGATTAAGCGCATGGCTTACAGTGCTCTGGTTTAAGGATTAAAACCACTTTAGCTTTTTGAAGAGCAGAATCTGCAATGAGATGATGCCTACGAGTATGGCGCAGAACAGGTAAAAGGCATTGCCGTTGTCTGAGCCAGGGATGCCGCCGACATTGATGCCGAGTAGGCCGGTTAGGAAGCCCAGAGGTAGAAAGATGGCTGCGATGACTGACAGCATATACATATTCTTATTCATCTTATCAGATAACGCATTTGTCAGTTCGTCTTTGATGATCTGGGCGCGTTCACGCATCGTATCCAAGTCTTCGATATAACGGATTACGTGATCGAGCGACTCCTGTAAGTGACGCTTGTCCATCTGACTCAACCACGCTTGCTCGGAAGTGCGCAGATGCGCGATGACATCGCGCTGCGGAGCAATATAACGCCGATACATAATCGTCTCTTTGCGGATCGAGGTAATCTCAGCACGATTCTCTGCATCAGGATCCTCCATGACTTGCTCTTCGGTAACATCCAAGCGATCATCCAAGTCTGAGAAAATAGGCTCCATTCGCTCAAACAGTCGTGCACTCAATGTGGTGATAAATTCACCGGAGGTTTTCGGTCCTCGGCCTGATTTTAAGCATTCGTAGATGTCAGTGATTGCTTTGAGAGGTCGACGTTGCAGCGTAATGATTCGCGATTGATCGATCCAGATGCGAAGCGAAACCATGTCCTCTGGTTCTGCATTTTTATTGAGATTAATCCCGCGCAGAATTAGCAACATGCCTTGCTCGAATTCTAATATTCGGGGACGTGTTTCCTCTGCAAGCAACGCATCCAAAATGATTGGATCTAAATAACTCAGTTCCTGCTCCAACCATTCCCGACTCTCAGGGGCATTTACATCGAGGTGCACCCAAGCTAATGTATCTTCCGCTAGTATGCACTTCGTAATCGCATCGTCGGTCAATGCGACGCCTTGGCCAGTGTTGTCTATTTGATGTGCGAGTAGGATGCCTGGATTATGATTCATGGTTTGAGGTAATACTTACGTCGGAGCTTTTCAGGTGTAGATCGCGCTGGGGAAATGGAATCTCAATCTCATTTGCTTTAAATTTACGCCAGATTTCAAACATGACTTGGCTTTGCGTTTTCCAACGCCCTCCAGTGACATCTGCAATCCAAAGATGAAGGATGAAATCAACCGAACTATCGCCAAAATTTCTTAAGTAACAAAAAGGTGCGGGGTCTGAAATGCAAAGTGGGTTCTCAGTTGCAGCTTCTAGAATGAGGTCATGTGCTTTCTGAATATCTGATCCATACGCGACACCGATCGGTATTTCGATCCGTCCTTTAGTGTCACTGTAGGTCCAGTTGACCACTCGGTTGGTAATGAAATCTTCATTCGGAACCATCACTTCTTTACCATCAAAGGTCTCAATTACCGTGAAGCGTGCACTCGATCTGCGGATGAAGCCAGTCGTGCCATCTCCCATCTCTACCAAGTCATCTTGCTCTACCGATTTTTCCATCAGTAATATAATTCCACTGATAAAATTAGACGCGATTTTTTGTAAGCCAAAACCTAAACCTATGCCCAAGGCCCCGCTGAAAATTTTTAGTGTGGTGAGGTCAATACCAAGCATGTCCAACGCCAATAAGAACGAAATGAAGTAGATCGCGATTTGCGAAGCCTTCATCGCCAAAGCCCGATTTGCCGCACGCATTCGACTAAGCTGATTGATACGCACATCTACAAGGTCGGAGATAATGGCTGCGGACCAGAACAGCAGCACAAGTATCAATGTCGACTTTAAGATCCCATATAAACTGAACTCATGCTCGGCTATCTTGAACGATAGCATGTCGGTATCAGTATACGATTTGATTACTTCAAAATAGCCGCTTGCTCCGAGTGCTACCACCATCGCGAGCAGAATGAACATCAACCATTTAGCCAAATGGGCTTTGGGCTTAATAATTTTGAGCCAGAATTGTTTCATACAAAGTGTCGATTGATTCTTAGATAAATATCTACTATGTCTTTAATGGTGCTCTCATTAATGCGCTTTTTCAAACAGACGAATCGATTTGAACTGGCTTGATGGGCGTTACCCAATGATCGACCGAAGAATCTACCAGGAATGCGCCGCTTAATGTTTCGCGACCCAGCAGCATGCGATGAATCATATTTTTGCGGCACACTAGATTAACTAATATTCGTTGCTCGACATGGCCCAAGCGTAAGGTTGTTTCCACAAAAATGCGATCGTGGCCGTGGCCCGCGCTACTGCGGACGCGCTTGCGCAACTGTATCGGCTCTTCGAGTGTAAGAAGTCGCTTTTGTTTACGATCTAAGCGCACGGTGAAGCGCACGCGTTCGCCGGGTAACTCGATGATCTCGCCGCAATCAATTGCACTGCTCTTTGCGCCAGTGTCTGCTTTGGCACGTATGCGCAGGCCCCAGTCGGGCAATTCGACCCATTCGCGCCAGCCAATAGTTGTTTTCGATTTCATGCGTCGTCTTCTAATTCAGTTACCGTTATGTTGGTTGCCAGCTGAGAGCGAATGTCCGTCTCAATCGTGCCTGCTTCCAGACCGTCAATGCTTGCCTCCATCTTGCGCTGCGAATGCTTCGTAATGTGCAACGCAATGTGCACGACTGGATCGCCGGGGCCCACTGCCGGCATTGTGGTCATCCCCATCACGATACCATCGTGTGGACTGCGAATGACTTCTTTTTCCATACCTAGTAAACTCGTGCTGCTGGCCACTGCTTGACCTTTGACGACTGCTTCGCCGGGAGCGACGTGGAAGTGCAGAAAGCCCCCTGTTTCGGAACGAATCCAACGTGTTTCCTTAACCACCACCTGATGAGGCGGTGCTTCGTAGGCATCGCTGTCGGTCATCTCTAGTTCGTGTAAGACATTGACGATACCGCGAGTTGTTAGGTCTTGGACCGCTGGTTCGACTTTCCATACTTCGCCAGCCTCGAGCACGATGGTCGGACAACCCGCTTTCACAGATTCCTTACGCAGCGAACAGTCAGGGCCAGTACCATTGACGATCACTTCGCAGCCGAAGGCTTTCGCGAGACGCTCGCAATCGGCATTGTCACAGTCGGCGCGCACGTTGGGGAAGTTTGTGCGTCGTACTGCTGCGGTATGTAAATCGACGATGTAATCGCAGCGAGCGACCACTTCGCTAAAGATCAGCTTCGCCAAGCGTGCGCTTAAGCTACCGGTACTGCTACCGGGGAAGCATCGGTTTAGATCACGCCGATCGGGGCTGTAGCGACTGTGCCGCTCAAAGCCCATGATGTTCAGCACCGGCACGAGTATTAATGCACCGCGCTTTAACTCAAAAGGTGGTTCTTGAATAATGCCACGAATGGCACCAGTTCCGTTGATCTCATCGCCATGCAGTGCGCCAGTAATTCCCAGTACGGGGCCAGGCTCGGCGGCCCGCCAAACCATCAGCGGTAGGTTGATGTTGGCACCGCTAAAGCTCTTACCCACTTGGAGTTGTAAGCGCTTGCGTTGACCAAGGGCAATTTCCTGAGTGCCCCAAACTCCGACATCGAGGCTCATGATGTGTGTCTTTCGGTAATTGGTGTAGTCGGCAGTGGCTTTAGCTTACGGCGCTTTTTTGGATGGTCGGGAATCAGCTCTTTCATGTGATCGGAGCGACCATAGCAGAGCAGAGAGTCATCCGCTTCTAGCACGCGAGTTCCTTTTGGGTTTGAAATAACCGAACGCCCACGTCGCAACGTGAGCACCACTACATCTTGCTGCCGTAAGCCAGTCGCTTCGATTGTCATGCCAACGAATTTACTACTTTCGGGGATGTTGATGTCTGCGACGCCATAACCGCGGCTCACTGTGAGACGTTGGCGAATATCAATTTCAGGAAATTTTACTTGATCTGCGATGTAGTCGATCACCGCGCCAGCGATATCTAGGCCAGTGGCACACTCGATTCCTTCGAAGCCAGGTGACGAGTTAACTTCCATCACTTGCGGGCCCATAGCTCCTTCGAGCATGTCGACGCCACAGACGCGTAGGCCCATGATCTGAGCGGCCCGTACTGCCGCCTCTGCGTAAGCGGGATCTAGATCAATGGCTTCTGCTTTACCGCCTCGGTGGACATTACTGCGAAACTCCTGGCCCTGAGCGGTGCGACGAATCGCTGCGACCACCCGATCGCCGATGACAAATGCACGAACGTCCTTACCTTTACTTTCGGCAACGAATTTTTGCAGCAAGACTTGCTGGTTCGTGCTGTGTAAGGTCTCTACGATCGCTTTCGCGATTTCCGGCTTATCTGCGAGAATTACGCCAACACCTTGAGTGCCTTCAAGTAGTTTGATAATTACGGGCGCACCGCCGACGCGTTCCAATGCTTCTTGCACGTCTCGCTTGTCGTGAACGTAAGCAGTCCGCGGGATGCCGATATCGTGGCGTGAGAGGATCTGTAAACTTCTTAACTTATCACGTGAATTACTGATGCCAGCGGACGTGTTTGGAGTATAGATATCCATTTGCTCGAATTGGCGAACCACTGCGGTGCCATAGCGCGTCAGCGAGGTGCCGATTCGGGGTAGGATTGCGTCGGGCGTATCAATCTGCGAGCCACGATAATAAAGGTCTGGTTCGCCATGGGCGAGTTCGAGCGTCAACCGCGTGGTATTTAGGACTTTAACGGAATGATTCCGTACTTTGGCTGCCTCAATCAGGCGCAGAGTGGAATAGCATTTAGGCGCGCAGGATAAAATTGATAGTTTCACAGCTCAGATAGCATCCTTTCTTTTTAGAAAGAAAAGCTAAATATGCGCTATTGGCTAGCTGGCCCTGAATTTAATTTTTACTTAGGAGCCAGGACATCCCTGTCCATCATCACTTGTACGAGAGGCGAATGAACGGGGCAGGGGTATTTCGTCTTCTGTCGGTTGCCTTTGGCACTCGGCTTTAGTGCGCTTCCAGCCAGTTATCGCCGAGGCCGATGTCAATCTCGATCGGGCACTTCAAGTCGAGAGCTTTTTTCATGCCTTCGGTGACGAGGGCGCGCACTGTGGTCTCTTCACTAGGGTCGAGGTCGAAGATCAATTCGTCATGCACCTGCAGCAGCATACGGGTATTGAGATTCTGCGCGACCAAGGCGTTTTGCACGTTCACCATCGCGATTTTAATCATGTCGGCGGCGGTGCCTTGGATCGGCATGTTGATCGCATTGCGCTCAGCAGCGGCACGGATGGTGCCATTTCTGGAATTAATATCCTGCAGATAACGTCGTCGTCCAGTGATAGTTTCGACGTAGCCTGTGGCTTTGGCGCTGTCTTGCATGCGCGACATGTAGCCGGGGATGCCAGGGAACTGCGCGAAGTAGTTGTTGATGATCTCCTGCGCTTCGGTGCGCGAAACAGTGCCGAGGCGTTGGGCTAGGCCGAAGGCGGAAATACCGTAAGGGATCCCGAAGTTAACCATCTTGGCGGTGCTGCGTTGCTCGCGTGTGACTTCGTCGAGTCCGACATTAAAGATTTTCGCAGCGGTGGCGGCGTGAATGTCGCGGCCTTCGCGAAAGGCGTTGAGCAGGCCTGTATCTTCAGTCAGTGCAGCGAGGATACGTAGCTCGATTTGCGAGTAATCGGCTGACAGTAATTTCCAGCCTGGGCGAGCGATAAAGGCTTTGCGAATCTCCCGACCTTGCACACTGCGCACCGGAATGTTTTGCAGGTTGGGATCATTCGAGGAGAGACGCCCAGTCGAAGTTTGGACTTGGCCGTAGTTGGTATGCACGCGACCGCTGACTGGATCGATTGAATTGGGCAATGAATCGATATAGGTGCTTTTGAGTTTGGTCAGTTGGCGGTATTCGAGAATGTTGGCGACGATCGGGTGCTTTGGTGCGAGCGAGGAGAGCACTTGTTCGTTGGTCGCGTATTGACCGGTTTTGGTCTTCTTTGGTTTTTCGACCAGCTTGAGTTCGTCGAATAAAATTTCACCGAGTTGTTTAGGGGAGTTGAGGTTGAACTCGCGTCCAGCGGCGGCGTTGATCGAGTCGCGCAGTGTTTCGATGTGGTCTTCGAGCGACTTGCCGGTTTCAGCGAGTGTCGCTGGGTTCATCAAAATACCTTCACGCTCCATCACGACGAGCACGGGGAGCAGGGGAGTTTCGATTTCGTAAAAGACTTTGGCTTGGCCGCTCTCTTCAAGTTTCGCTTTAAATAGTTCCCATAGCTGCAACGTGACGTCGGCGTCTTCAATCGCGTAGTCCGCAAGGGCTTGGGGTTTGACCGAGGAGTAGTCGATGGGCTGCCCCTTCTTTACATCAGGCACGAGTTCGCTGAAACGAATCGTGGTGTATTGCAGGAAATCTTCCGACAG
>DBBT01000109.1 GCA_002292345.1 Opitutia bacterium UBA977
CCAGAAAAGCAATTTCCACGTATTCGTGTGTTGGGCACTATTGGCTGGATTGTTGCGGGTGTTTCACTGTCCTACCTCGGCTGGGGGACAAAGATCAACATGTTCTACCTCGTTGCAGTGGCTGCCTTGGTGCTGGGTCTGTTTAGCTTCTTTCTGCCAAACACCCCGCCGGGCGCTCAGGGGAAAGTGTCGCTTCGAGAACTGTTCGGTCTGGATGCACTGGTGCTGCTGAAGAATCGCTCTTATTTGGTATTTATGCTCTGCTCGATGCTTGTTTGTATCCCGTTGGCTTTTTATTATCAGATCACCAGTCGCATGGTCGAAATGTGCGACTTCGGTGAGTTCGGATTTTTGCAGGCGCTCAAGGATATGTTGAAAATGGGCGATGTGATCGGTGCCACGATGTCGCTCGGCCAAGTCTCAGAAATTTTGTTCATGCTGGTGATGCCGTTTTGCTTCAAACGACTCGGGGTGAAGTGGATGCTCGCCGTCGGTATGTTGGCATGGGTCGCACGCTATGCATTATTTGCGATCGGGGCACCGGAGCAGGTGCGATGGATGGTCTTGAGTGGCATCTTGCTGCATGGGATCTGCTACGATTTCTTTTTCGTGACCGGGCAGATTTATACCGACCGGATCGCACCTCGCGCGCTTCGCGGTCAGGCGCAGGGGATGTTGGTGTTTTTTACGCTGGGGCTAGGGATGTTTATCGGTGCTCAAGTCGCTGGCATGGTTGAAACACGCACCACCACGGAGGCATCACAGGGGTTTGCCGCTGAGATCGCAGAGAGTCGGGCGACGATTCAAGTCCTCGTCGAGCAGCAGCAATCTGCGAGTGCGCCAGCTGATGCACAGGCGCAAATCGATCACATTCGGACCGAGACGATTCCATTGCTGCGCAAGCAACAATTGCAGGCGATTGATTGGAGGCCGCTATGGGGAGCACCCGCTGCGTTCGCCGGAATCGTCCTGTTGATATTCATCGCATTTTTTAAAGAGAACCGTATCCAAGAAAGTCCTACATTATGAAAGTAAATCGCCGCCAATTTCTTAAGACATCCTCCGTCTTTGCCGGATGGAGCATCCTGCCTACGGGCGCGTGGTCGAATCCACTAAACAGCCGGTTCTGCACTGCGCACATCGGCGTAGGTGGTATGATGGGCTGGCGCGATCTTCGAAGTGTTGCCAGCCATCCGAAGGTCCAGATCGTGGGGCTGGCGGATGTCGACCGCACTGCGCTGGAGCATGAGAGATTGCTATCCTACCAAGACACCGCGCGTTTTGCGGATTACCGTGAGATGCTGCGTACGCTCGGCGACAAGATTGACGGCGTGGTGATCACCACGCCGGATCATACTCATTATACCGCTACTTTAATGGCGATGAATATGGGCAAGGCGGTCTACTGTCAGAAGCCGTTGACGCACGAAATTTCCGAGGCTTACGAACTGGCAGCGCTTGCTAAGGAAAAGAACTTGGTCACGCAAATGGGGATTCAGTGTCACTCTGCCGATGCGTACCGGATGGCTGTTGATTTTCTGCAGCAGGGCATTATTGGCAAAGTCAGCAAGGTGTATGCGTGGTCGAATAAGAGCTGGGGCGATGACGGGGCAGCCTATGCCGGCTCCGACCCGGTGCCCGAGTCGCTTGATTGGAATCTGTGGTTGGGCTCTGCAGCTACCCGCCCATATCTCAAAGATAAATACCACTCGGCCAAGTGGCGAAAGACTCTGGACTTTGGCTGTGGCACGCTTGGTGACATGGGTGTGCACATCATCGACACCCCATATGCCGCACTCAAGCTTGCGCATCCTAGTTCAGTGCAGGTGACGTGCCGGGAGCCGAATCAATGCTCGCATCCGACCAAGAACATCGTCGAATACGAATTTCCAGGCACCGAGTATACGACCGACAAGTTACAGTTCACGTGGTTCGATGGTGCGTACGTACCGAAGGCTGCCGAGCAGGTTAATCCGGAGCTCGAAATCGAGACGGTCAAGTCGCAACCTGTGGAGCCGTTTCATCCGGATCTCGGACTCGAAGCGGGCAAAACGCTGCCACCGCAGGGGGCGATGTTTATAGGTGAGGATGGTCAGCGAATGTTGCTGCCTCATCTGTCTGCGCCACAGTTGCTGCCGCGCTCGTTGCTTGCGAACGTGACCAAGCCGCAATTGAAACCTGCCAATCATTATCATCAATGGGTGGATGCTGGCATGGGCAATGGCACCTGCAGTGCGGATTTTGAATATGCCGCGCCATTGACGACGGGCGTATTGCTCGGCGTGGTCGGCAACCGCTTTCCGGGACAGACCCTACAGTGGGACGGTGATGCCATGCGCTTCACTAATAACGAGGACGCTAACGAACTGCTGAGCCGCAGCTATCGTACGGACTACTAGCAATGATGAAAAAACACTCAATTCGAGTTCTATGTGTTGGCGCCGGTAACATGGGCCGTTCTCATGCGCTGGCCTATCATCGCCTCGACGGTTTTGAAATCGTTGGGATCGTCACTCGCTCGCCGCAATCGCGCGCGGCTCTGAACCAGGAGTTGGGTGGGAATTATCCGGAGTATGCCGATGTGGCGACCGCGCTGGCTGAGAGCCGGCCGGATGCCGTCAGCATCTCCTCTTATCCGGATACACACGCAGCCTATGCGACTGCCGCACTCGAAGCTGGCTGCCACGTGTTTCTTGAAAAACCCATTGCTGAGCAAGTCATCGAAGCGGAAGGCTTGATCCAATTGGCACAGGCCAAAAAACTGAAACTGGTAGCCGGCTATATCCTCCGCTACCACCCATCTTGGAAGCGATTCATCGACGTCGCACAGACATTGGGCAAGCCACTGGTCATGCGTATGAATATGAACCAGCAATCCTCTGGTTCGGCATGGCAGACGCACCAAAATTTGATGTCCTCGATTTCGCCGATTGTGGATTGTGGTATTCACTACGTCGATGTGATGTGCCAGATGACGCAGGCAAAACCCATTCGCGTCTCCGGTATCGGGGCACGCCTGACGAATGATCTACCCGCAGGGAAAATCAATTACGGTCAGCTACAAGTCAGCTTCGATGATGGTTCCGTGGGTTGGTATGAAGCGGGCTGGGGCCCGATGATGAGCGAGACCGCATTTTTCATTAAAGATGTCGTGGGCCCCGATGGCTCCGCTTCGATCGTCGCGCCCAGCGCATCGGTCGCAGGGCAGAGCGCCAATGTGCACGGGCACGTCGAAACTCAAGTCATCCGCCGCCATCACAGTGGTTTGCAGCAGGACGGCAGCTTTGCGAAGCCCGACGAAGAGATCTCCACCGTTGAAGAGCCTGACCACGACGGCCTGTGCCAACTGGAACAAGAATACTTTCTGCGCGCCATTTGCGAAGACCTTGATTTAACTGAGCAGTATGCCGAAATTCTCAGCTCGATGCGTATTGTCGCCGCGGCCGACGAAAGCTTTCGTACCGGCAAAACCATCGATTTGTAGTTCCACCACTTAAACCTTAATCATGCATCACTTCCGTCACGTTATTGCACCTGCACTTGCTTTCCTCATATCAGCCTCGTTGCTGTCTGCGCTCACTCCCCCTGAGGGATTTACTGCGCTCTTCAATGGCTCTGACCTAAGTGGCTGGCATGGCGATAACCCGCACGAAACTGCCAAAGCCAAAGATCGCGCGCAATCGCTTGCGAAGCAGCAAGCTGAGTTCCTCGAGCACTGGAGTATACAAGACGGCGCACTTTACAATGCCGGGCATGGGCCGTACGCCACCACCGACAAAGACTACGGCGACTTCGAGCTCATGCTCGAATATAAGACAGTTGCTGAGGCCGACAGTGGCATTTATCTACGCGGCAATCCGCAAGTGCAGATTTGGGATCACACCAAAGCGGGCGGCAAGTGGAAGTACGGTGCGGATAAGGGCTCTGGAGGTCTGTGGAACAATGCCAGAGGTGCGGCAGGCAAAGATCCGCTGGTATGCGCGGATCGTCCCTTTGGTGAGTGGAACCAAGTCCACATCCGCATGCTTGGGTGCCGTGTCTGGGTGCGCTTGAATGAGCAACTCGTGGTCGATGGCGTGCATATGCGCAATTACTGGAGTAAGGGTAGGACACCCATTCCAGCAACTGGCCCCATCCATCTACAGACACACGGCGGTTCGATCCACTGGCGCAATATTTTTATTCGTGAAATCGGCCCCGACGAGGCGAATCAACTGCTGAGCGACCGAGACACCGAGGGTTTCGAATCGNNCAGTATGAGATCATCGACGGTGCCATCGCTTGCTTGAAGGGCGGCAATATTTACACCACGCGGACATACAGTGACTTCGTATTAAAACTAGAGTTCAAAGTGCCCCCCGCTGGCAACAACGGCTTGGCCATCCGCTATCCCGGGCATGGTAACCCAGCTTACAGTGGCATGTGCGAACTGCAGGTGCTCGACAATAGCGCTGAGAAATACGCCGACCTCGATCCCCGCCAATATCACGGCAGTGTGTATGGCAAGGCCGCTGCCCAGCGCGGCTACCTACGGGCCGTCAACCAATGGAATTATCAAGTCGTGCGGGTACAGGGCAGCAGCATTCAGGTGGAACTGAATGGAACGGTTATTGTCGATGCCGACCTTGCCAGTATCACCGAATTCATGAGCTCCAAATTCAATTCGAACATCCCACAAGGCGGGTACCTCGGCTTTGCCGGCCACGGCAGAGGCATCGCGTTCCGGAATCTGTGGGTCCGCGAGCTTTGATGTAGACGGCTTTGCATTTGTAATGTGCCTCTTGACGCTGAGTAGTTTTTGAAATTTAAAGCACAACTTACATCCGCGTGATAATACTAACTTCGTATTTTTATAAAAAACGATGAAGCCATCCTACAAAGCCATTCGCTCTTTCGTCGCTCTCATGGTCGCCTTGTCTCTGGCAGGTCAGGCGGTGGCAAGCAAAACGAGCAGCCCAGTGATTCCGATCTGGCCTGCTGGCACTGCTCAGGTGGATCCGAATATGTCGGAAGAACTCGTGCCTCGGCACTTGGAGTTAGTAAAAAATATTCATGACCCGAACCTGACGGTTTTTCGGCCGAATAATCCGAACGGTGTGGCCGTAGTGATTTGTCCGGGTGGGGCATATATGTTTCTGGGGGTTGAACATGAGGGAAAACGCGTTGCCGAAACGCTGAATAAATTTGGGATCACCGCGTTTGTACTGAAATATCGACTGCCGACGACGCAAAGCGCGAACTTTAAACACCCGGTTCCGCTATCCGATGCGTTGCGAGCAATTCAGTGGGTTCGGTATCACGCATCTGAATACAAGTTGGATGCGAAGCGTATCGGTATTATGGGCTTTTCGGCCGGCGGTCATTTGGCGGCTTCGGCGGGCACTTTGTATTCAAAATATAGTTTCGGCACCGACGGTATTGCACAGGTCAGTTCCCGCCCCGACTTCATGTGTCTGGGCTATCCGGTTATTTCCACTCAAAAAGAAATCGCGCATGGTTGCGTGCGGCGTCTGCTGAATGCCGGATTTACTCAGGATCAGCTGGCGGAAATGTCCTGCGAGTTGAATGTAACTGCGCAGACGCCGCCGACGTTTTTGCTGCACGCCAAGGATGACAAAGGCGTGTTGCCGCAAAACAGCATGGTAATGCATGAGGCTTTAAAGCAGCAGGGCGTACCGACTGAGTTGATGCTGTATGAGCAGGGCGGGCATGGCTTCGGGCTGGGCCGCAAGGGCACAGACTCCGCGCAGTGGTTGGACGACTTTATCGCTTGGTTGTCTTCGATGCAGATTATTGGATCGACGGGCGAGTTCTATACGCCAACGCAGGATTTGAATGCGCTGGAGCCACGCACCAAGTGCAAGGCCAATTTGCCAAATGTGCTACTCACCGGTGATTCGATTTCGATTGGCTATACCCCCGTCGTAATTGAACAACTCAAGGGCGTGGCGAATGTGCAGCGCGTAAAGAGCAACTGCGGCGATACGCAACGAGGCTTGCAGAGCCTGCATGCTTGGCTGGGAGACACGCAGTGGGATGTGATCCATTTCAATTGGGGCCTGCACGATCTTTGTTACCGGCATCCCGAGTCGAAAGTCTATGGCAAGCGCGATAAGGTGAATGGCAGTGTTGC
>DBBT01000025.1:0-5790 GCA_002292345.1 Opitutia bacterium UBA977
CTGGACGGCGTCAGCCTGATGCCGTTGCTGACGCAGACCGACTCGATTAAAAAGCGCGCACTGTTCTGGCATTTTCCGATCTACCTACAGAAATATGCCGGCGTTGGGGACGATGCGCACGACCCGCTCTTCCGCACTCGACCCGGCTCTGCCATGCGACTGGGCAAATGGAAACTGCATGAGTATTTCGAAGACGGACGCTTGGAACTGTATGATATTAGCATGGATGCCGGTGAGCGCAGAAACCTTGCTGAGGAGATGCCCGATCAGGCGAAGGCGCTGCAGCAGAAACTATCGACTTGGCGTGAAGAGATTGATGCGCCGGTGCCGACTCGGCCAAACCCGAAGTATCAGTCAAATGCTGCAATTTCGACGGGTAAGCCTTCGCCTCCTTCGGTGGCGAAGAAGAACAGTATTTCCAATTTAACCAGCAGCCCCAATGTGATCTATATTCTGGCGGATGATCTCGGTATGGGTGATCTCGGCTGCTACGGGCAGCAAAAGCTCAAGACGCCCAATATTGACCGCCTTGCCAACGAGGGGATGTTGTTCACCGATCATTATTCCGGTAACACAGTTTGTTCGCCGTCCCGTGCGGTACTGATGACGGGGCAACATCCAGGCCGCGTGCATTGCCGTGGCAATGGTGGCGAGGCCTCTGCGGCTCTGGACCCCGATATGACGACGCTGCCGCGCCTGTTTAAGAATGCCGGTTACGCGACTGGAGCTTACGGCAAGTGGGGCCTTGGGCAGACCTGCGACGAGGGAGCGGTGAACCCCATGACGCATGGCTTTGATCATTTTACCGGTTGGAAAAATCAGGGCGTCGCGCATACGTATTACCCCACCAGTATTGTGCGCGACGGCGTGGAAGTCCCGCTGCCTGAGGGCACCTACATTCACGATTTGATCATGGACGATGCCTTCGATTTTATTCAACAAAACGCGAAATCCGACACGCCGTTCTTCTGCTACATTCCCACCGCGATTCCGCATGCGGCGATGCACGCGCCACCAGAGCTGCATGAGAAGTGGCGCAAGGTCTATCCGCAGTTTGATAAGCGGATTGCTAAATACGGCGCGCCGAAGGGGGAGCCCTGTCCGCCAGTCACCAATCCGATCGCCGGCTTTGCGGGTATGATGGAAAATTTTGACAACCAGATCGGCGCATTGCTGAACTTGCTTGCAGAGATGGGGGTGGATGACAATACGATCATTCTGTTTTCCAGTGATAACGGCGCGCATAAAGAAGGCGGGCATAATCCAGAGTTTTGGGATTCAAACGGGCCGTTGCGCGGGCTGAAGCGTGATCTTTACGAGGGCGGTATTCGCGTGCCGTTGATGGCCCGCTGGCCCGGGCAGATTGCAGCCGGCAGCCGCAGTGATCACCTGAGCGCTTTCTGGGATCTCCTGCCGACCATGGCCGAGTTGACTGGGCAGCCCGTGCCGGAGCAATCCGATGGGATCTCTATCCTGCCGACGCTGCTCGGCAAAGGAGAGCAGCCCAAGCACGAATATCTCTACCACGAATTTATACTGGCTCGTCACAAGGATTATACCGCGCGCTCTTTACGTCAGGGCGACTGGAAGGCTGTGCAGATCAGGGATTTGCAAACAAAGGGACTGCAAGCAATCGAACTGTATAATTTGAAGGATGACCTCGGCGAAAGCACCAACCTCGCGAATCAATTTCCGGAGATGGTCTCGAAGCTCGAGAAATACATGGATGAGGCGCACACCCCGCTTACGAAAAATAAATAATTTAAAAAGGATGATTGAAATCAAGATGAATACACCACCGAAAGAAAACGCACGTCGTTGGATCGGCGCAGGGCTTTTCGCTGCGCTGGCGGTTAGCCTCGCAAGCTCCGTATTTGCCGACCAAAAACCCAACGTTATTGTCATTATGGCAGACGACCTCGGCTATGGCGATGTCGGCTGTTATGGCGCCAAACTGGAAAATGTGAAGACGCCGAATATCGACCGATTGGCCGAGCGGGGACTGCGTTTTACCGGTGGGTATTCATCGGCTTCGACCTGCACGCCGACCCGCTATTCGCTGCTGACCGGAACCTATGCGTTCCGTGGTGAAGGCACTAGTATCGCTGGGCCTAACTCGCCGTCTTTGATCCAGCCTGGAACTGTGACGCTGCCTGAGCTAATGCAAAAAGCTGGCTATCAGACCGCAGTGATTGGCAAGTGGCATCTCGGCCTCGGCGCCCCCGGCAAGGGGCCGCAGTGGAATGAAGATCTCAAGCCTGGTCCACTTGAAATTGGCTTTGATTACAGTTTCCTGTTGCCCACCACCAATGACCGTGTACCGCAGGTTTATGTCGAAAATCATCGTGTGCTGAACCTCGATCCGACGGATCCGCTTTGGGTCGGTCACCGTACTCCAGGGCCTGATCATAAAACCGGCATCAGCCATCGTGATGAGCTCAAGATGGATTGGAGCCACGGCCATAATAGTACCATCCATAACGGCATCAGTCGTATCGGATTCTACACTGGGGGGCATGCCGCGCGTTTTCGCGATGAGGATCTGGCGGACAAGTGGAATGAAAAGTCTGAGCAGTGGATTGCCGCCAATAAGGATCAGCCATTCTTTCTCTTTTTCGCCTCGCACGATATTCATGTGCCTCGTATGCCGCACGAGCGGTTCCATGGGAAATCCGGAATGGGGTTCCGTGGCGATGCGATTGTTCAGTTCGACTGGAGCGTCGGTGAATTAGTACGGATCCTAAAAGAGCAGGGCTTGGAGGAAAACACCCTGATTGTTTTCTGCTCCGATAACGGTCCCGTCTTGGGCGACGGTTATAAGGATGGTGCCAAAGAAAACTTGGGCGACCATCAACCGGCCGGTGTGTTCTCCGGTGGAAAGTACAAGATTATGGAAGGCGGCACCCGTACGCCGTTCATCACCTGCTGGCCGGGCACTATCAAGCCCGGCGTGTCGGATGAAGTGGTCAGCACCATTGATCTGGCGACGAGTCTCGCAACTTATCTTGGCGTCGAAATTCCAGTCGATGCCTGCCTCGACAGTATCAATGTGATGGGCGCATTACTCGGTCGGCAAGGTGCAACGGGTCGTGTTCAATTGATTCAACAGGACAATTGGGGTGCCTGTTTGGGGTACCGTGAGGGCAAGTGGAAGCTACAACGGCTGGCAAAATATGACCATGATAGCAGCACGATCAGTGATGTTAGGTTCCAACTCTACAACCTCAATAACGATCCAGGGGAAAAGAAAAATGTCAGTCAACAGCACCCTGAAGTGTTTGAGCGGATGAAAGCGGGATTGCAGAAGCTACTGGATGATGGTCGCAGTAGGCACTAGAGTTTTTCATGGGCGTAGCCAGTAAACAAAAATCAACAAAATGAAAAGTAATCAAACAAACAAGCGATTCAGCATCGCGATCGGGGCTGCCGTCATTCTCGCGATCGTGCTACTCGCGTGGGTAAGTAGTGGATTTATTCGAAGCAGCCCATCATCTGGTACCGCAGGCTCTAGCACAGCGGATTTTATTGACTACACCGTCAAGCCTGACCGCATTACCCGTGATCCGGCAGGTAAGTTCATGGTGGAGCTAAAAGTGGTGAGCAAAGACGCTACCACGTGGAAGAGCGTCGCTGTGGAAAACATCTCCATCACAGGACAAAGCTCGGCCACAGCAAAGCTCATTTCGGCTTTACCCGCCGAGCCCATTCCTGAACGCTTTGTATTGAAATTCGAAACGGATGCAATCGATAGCAATGGAGTAAACCCGCAGCTTCATTTTGACCTAGCTATTCAAGCGACCAAGCACATGGGCCTGAGTGGTGGCAGCAGCCGTAACAGTCACCATATCCCCCTCGAGCCCTCTACCCGAAGAGTAGGAGACCGGCACGCGGTAACGGACACAAACAAACCGCGTTATTGAATGATGCGTTAGCAACAAACAGCAAGTTGATCAAAAAAGACACCCAGATGATGACCAGCCGCAAAATAGCCATCGGGGCGTTGATGCTCTCCACCACATTATGGTGGGCACCAACTCTCAACGCTGAAACAGAAGCAGACAAGGCTACGGAGAACCTTAAGCTCAGTGAAAAACCGAACATCGTCATTTTGTTCGCCGATGACCTGGGCATTACTGACCTCGGGTGCTACGGCCTGGAACACGGCAATACCTATCACGAAACGCCCAACATCGACGAACTTGCTCGGCAGGGTATGCTGTTCACCGATGCGTACGCGGCAAGTCCAGTGTGCTCACCGACCCGCGCCAGTATTCTCACGGGGAAATATCCTGCCCGCCTGCGGCTCACCGACTTTCTGCCGGGGCAGCTCCAACCCCAATTCAGGGGCGTTACCGCATCACAACCGGAACAGCAGTTCCTGCCGCCAGAAGAGATCACCTTTGGCCAGGCGCTGAAAGAGGGCGGCTACGCCACCTGGTTCTTCGGCAAATGGCATCTGGGGAAGGGGAGTCCGACCGACTTTGGCTTTGAGCAGGAATACGGCGCGCAGCAAAGCGAAGCCAATCGCTTCTATCCCTTCAAGAAAAAGCAAAAGAATGTTAGTGGGAAAGAGGGCGATACCATCACCGATGTATTCACGGCAAAGGCGGCTGAGCTCATCGGCATACAACGGCAACAATGGGACGGCGGCCATCAACAACCCTTCCTGATCTACATGTCGTACTACCTGGTGCACATGCCGATCATCGCTCGCGAGGAAGGCATTGCATACTTTGAAGCAAAGAAAAAAACGCAGCACTGGAAGCGCGCGGACTATGCGGCGATGCTCAAGATCCTCGATGACAATGTCGGGCGTTTAATGCAGGCTCTCAAAGACAACGGCTTTGCGGACAATACGGTGGTACTCTTTTATTCCGACAACGGCGGACACACCTGCACCTCCAACTACCCGTACAAAGGATACAAGGGCGGCATCTACGAAGGAGGCATTAAAGAGCCTCTCATCGTGAAATGGCCCGGACACATTGCTCCGGGCTCCAAAAGCACGGAACTGGTCAACACTCCCGATATCTATCCCACCATGCTGCAGCTCGCAGGATTGCCTCTTAAGCCGGAACAGCACACGGATGGCCAAAGCTTCTTCAATGCGCTGGCCGGCAAGCGGATTAACGTGGACAAGGCGATATTCTGGCACCACCCGCACTACCGAGACAATGCCCCCAGTGTGCCGGCCAGCGTGGTGCGCAAAGGCAACTATAAGCTGATCAGGCATTATGACAGCGGTTCGACAGAGCTTTTCAATCTCCAGCACGACACCTCCGAGACGCAAAATATAAGCCACTCAAATCCAGAGGTGACCAAAGAGTTGAATCTATTGCTGGATGCCTGGCTTAAGGATGTGGATGCCGTCATCCCGCAGAAAAACCCCCATTGCGATCTGGAAAAAGCGAAGACTGAAATGTGGGGCGGCCCTGGCGACGTGGCTCGGCGCAAAGCCAAGCTGTCCAGCAAAGCAGAGTAATTTTATAAAAGAAGAATCAATCGTATAAATATGAGAACATGTAAAATAGCACTCGCGAGCTTGATCGCATCGTTGGTGGCCGGCCTGCAGGCCTCATCGCTGGATCAACTGGATGGGGTCAAAACTCCCGACGTGTCACTGGATGGCACGTGGCACTTCCAACTGCCGGCGCCCAATGACTTCTGGAAAGAAGAGGGCGCGCTGACCGGCTGGAAAACCATGCCCGTTCCCGGGGACGTTTTCCGTGAAGGTCATGCTATCAAAGAAGACCTCCCCTTCGCATATAAGAAAAAAATTTCCATTCCGGC
>DBBT01000025.1:5836-8397 GCA_002292345.1 Opitutia bacterium UBA977
CAATTTATCCGCGACCACCAGGGCGGCTGGACCCCGTGGGAATGTGATATTACTTCCGTGGTCAAGCCGGGTGAGGATGCCTGGATCTCTCTTGAACTAACCGATAAATCCAAGGACATCGCCTTCAACGGCAAGCGCCTGCGCCCCATTGGTGGTCTGGTGCGCAGTGTCTCCCTGCAGGCACGGCCGAAGACCTTCTTTGAGTTCCCCATCGTCTCTTCTCCTTTCTCAGAAGATGGCAAAACAGCGCAGCTCACCATCATCGGTCAAGTTGCAACCCCGCATACCGAGGGTGTCGCCACCTTCAAGCTCTTTGATCCTAGCGGAAAAGAAATCCCGCTCTCGCCGAACTCCTGTGCCTTGGGTGAAAAGCAAGTCACCTTCACTGCCCCAGTCAACGCTCCGCAGACTTGGACCGCTGAGAAGCCCGTGCTCTACCGCTTGCAAGTCACCAGCACTACCCCCGGCCAAGCGACCGCGGTTTACTCCAAACAAATCGGCTTCCGCGACATTCGCTTTGATGAAAAGAAAAACATGCTGATCAATGGCAAGGTGGTGAAACTCCGCGGCGCCAACCGCCACCTGGTCAACCCACTCAAGGGTTTTGTCCCTGAGCTCGCTATCGACAAGCGCGATGCCGAGCTATTCAAGGAGGCGAACATGAACTTCGTGCGCACCTCCCACTACCCTCCCGGTAACGGCTTCATTGAGCAGTGCGATCAGCTTGGCCTCTATGTCACCCTGGAAACCGCCGTGCTAGATTGTGGTAAAGCCAACCGCCCCTCGGTCGGCATGAACGATGACCCGCAGTATGAAAAACTCTTCACCAACCAACTGCGCGAGACCCTGCTCAACTACGGCAGCCACCCCTCCGTCATCCTCTGGTCGATTTGTAACGAAAGCGTCTATGGTGCCAACTTCCAGGCCTCCTATGACTACGCGCATCAGCAGGACCCATCCCGTCCCGTGATTGCATCCTATCAGGTAAAAAAGGACAAGGAGCACAACAGCTACGATGTCCTTAGCGGTCATTATCCGGAATGGGATGCAGACTTCACTCAAAACCCTCTACCCACCATCTACGACGAATGGATGCATGTGCTTGGCCATACCGCGCAACTCTGGCTGCACGACACCAACTCCCGCGACTACTGGGGACGCAGCATTGACAAGGCATGGGCTAACCTCTTCCCCGCTGACAGCAGTGTGGGAGCCGCCATCTGGAACTTTGTCGATGACATGACCATCGTCGAAGACCCCACCAAGATCCCGACCCAGGGCGCGATGCGCATGCTGCCACCCGCCAAGGCCAAACAAGTCGTCACCGGTAAAAAAAGCAACATCACCGGTACTGCCCGCTGGGGAATTATTGATGAGTGGCGCCGCCACAAACCTGAGTTCTGGAATGTGAAAAAGGCCTACAGCCCGATCCGCCTACTCCAAACCCAGCTCAAGGAAGTCGTGCCCAACGAGCCCATCACCCTGCCTGTTTACAACCGCTTTGACCACACCTCTCTGAACGAAGTCAAACTACTCGTCTCCTATAATGGCAAAACCTCAGAACCCGCCCTCCCTGCTATCGAGCCACACCAGAAAGGCCATATCAAGCTCCCCGCAGACGACTGGAAAACAGGCACGGAAATAGGCATCTCATTCCTCGACAGCGCCGGGCAGGTCATCGACCACTACAAGATCTCGCTGGGAACCAAGCCCGCTCCTCTCACCCCGGAAATCCAGGGCATGCCCACCGTCTCCACGGAAGGAAATGAATTCGTCATCCAGGGAGATGGTGTGCAATACCGCATGGATAAAACCACGGGCCTGATGCAAAGCATCACCAAAGCCGGACAAACCATTCCTCTGGTCGGCCCCTTCCCTCACATCTTCAAGCAAGAGGAATACATGATCAAAGGCATCAACCCAGAGGTTGGCAGCAAACCAAGCTGGACCATGGGATCGGACCTCTACGAAAGCCCGGACATTGACGCTTGGCAGTTTACCAAGATGCACGTCAATCGTGACGAAAACGCGACCAAAATCAACGTGCGTGGAACATTCGCTGAAATGGATGTCCACTATGTATTCACTTTTGGCAAGCAAGGGCGTTTCGATGTGAAATACTTCTTCGAGGACATCCCTCCATTACCAGAGCCGGAGGGCAAGGTCTCCAGGCAAGGCCCGCTTGATCTGGAAGTTGGCATCAAGTTCCAGACCAGCGACCAGTTCGACCAGCTCAGCTGGGATAAAGAGGCCTACTGGAGTAGCTACCCGCTAGGCCACATCGGGGCCCCTACTGGCAGCATCCCCCTGTTTTCCGAGGCACGCGCTACCTGGGCAGAGAAGCCGACTCAGCCCTGGCACAAAGATAACTGGGACTTCTACTTCATGGGCTGGGATCCACCAGCAGGCAAGCTACTCACCTTTGAGGCCATCGCCGCCAAGCGAGCCCTGACCCACTACACCCTCACCGATGAGGATGCCAAGCTCGCTCTGACCATCCATGGCGACGGCAAAAACACCTCCGCCCGCTACGGCCAATACCGCGACACCAAGTATTACCT
>DBBT01000101.1:0-724 GCA_002292345.1 Opitutia bacterium UBA977
ATGGCGAATACTCAACAGCGTGAAGTGATCCTGTCTGTCTTGAAAGAGGCGGCGCGTCCGTTGACGCGTGAGGAGATTCTATCACTGGGCCGCCAGCAGATTCCGCGGCTGGGTTCGGCCACCGTCAATCGTGCGATTCGTGAGATGACGGCTGCCTTTCAGATTATCGGGGTGGAGTTTCCCGGCCAGCCGCGCCGCTATGAGTTGCCCGCCGAAAGTGAGCATCCACACTTCATCTGCCGCAGTTGCAACAAAGTGTTCGATCTGCCTGTGGCGATGCAGCTACCACAGGTGCAGGCCCCTAAGGGTTTCGTAATCACCGGCGGCGAGATTGTCTATACAGGCACCTGCCCGGATTGTTCGAATAAGAAATAGCGGCTGAGTTATAGGAGTGTGGGCGACCCGCCCACGTTTTCATGCTGCTAGAAATGCTCGTGGGTTGTTTGTGGGCGGGTCGCCCACACTCCTTACTAGTTCTTTGAGCTCCAGTCTTCGGCGCGAATCCAGTCGATTAATTGACCGATGGTTGTGTGCGTTGCTTGGTTGCCGTTGCGAGCCACTGCCCACGCGGTGTGATCGTCCGTATCGAAAACCTGAATACTAAGTGCACTTTTCTCGTCTGACTTTGCGATCCCGAACCCTAGCCGTTCCAGCGCCCTGCGCGTCCAGAGTGCGTGAATACCGTCGCCTTCGATGTGCGCCTTGAGGCAAGGGTCGGGATGGG
>DBBT01000101.1:816-2490 GCA_002292345.1 Opitutia bacterium UBA977
GCTAGGTCAAGGTCGTGCGTCGAAAGCAGTAGCCCCATCTGTTCGCGATGCGCCAAGTTGCGCAGGATTGACATGAGCTCCACGCGGCGAGGAAGATCCAAAAACGCTGTTGGCTCGTCGAGTAGCATCACTTGGGCTTCTTGTGCGAGTGCCCGTGCGATGGAGACTTTTTGGCGTTCGCCATCGCTCAATTCTGCGATTTGTCGTCCTTCGAGGCCTTCCGCGCCGACTGCCTTGAAGGCCCAGGCGATGCGCTCTTTATCGGTATCGTCCAGCCCGCCTAGCCATCCAGAATACGGGTGGCGCCCCAATGCAACCAGCGAGTAGGCGTCCATAATGCCAACCGGTAGTGCCTCAGTTAGGACGACGCTAATCATGCGCGCGCGTTCGCGTGGCGGGATGCTGTGAAAGGTCTGGTCTTGAAGTTTAAGTGAGCCGCGGAGTGGCGCTTGCATGCCTGCAAGTGTGCGGATCAGCGTCGATTTACCAGCGCCGTTGGGGCCCAGTAAGCAGATGAATTCGCCTGCTTTGAGTGCTAGTTCTAGGGCTTCGGCCACGCAGGTTTCTTGGCCTCGATGACTATAGCCGATGCTTAGATCCGTCGCGGTGAGATGTTCTGTATGCAGCGCAGGGTTCATCCGAACAGTCGTTTAAGGTTTCGTTGTTTGATCAGTGCGGCAATGATCACGGGCGCACCGATGAGCGCGGTAATGGCATTAAGCGGTAGCGATACGTCGAGTCCGGGGCCGCGGGCGATAAAGTCGGCACTGAGCGAGAGTAGCGCGCCCACCAGTATCGAAGCGGGGATCAATATACGGTGGCTGCTGGTGTGGAACAGGTAGCGGCTGAGGTGCGGCGCGGCGATGCCCAGGAAGCCGATAGGTCCGCAGAAGCCAGTGACTGTGCCAGCTAGGATCGAAGCGGCAAATAGGATGGTGATCCGTGCGCGTTGTGTGCGTGTGCCCACACTTTCGGCATAGCGCTCGCCGAGTAGCAGGGCGTCGAGTGGTTTGACGTAGAGTAGGCTGATGCCGAGCGCGCCGATGATTGCCGGAGCAAACGCGCGCATCTGCGTCCAACTGACGTTACCGTAATCCCCAAACGACCAACTAAGGAACGACTGTAAGCGCTCGGCCATGCTGAAATACATCAGAATACTCACGAGGGCGCCGACTGTATAGCTGATCATTAGGCCGATGATCAGCACCGACATGATGTCTACTTTTCGGGACAGCACTAATACGGTGAAGAGCGTAATCGCTGCGCCGCCACTGGATGCAAGGATCAGTAAAATCTGCCCCGATACACCAAGGCCTGCTGTCAGGCTGAGCCCTGTGGGTGCGAGCGCAAGTAGCACGATCGCCACACCGAGGCTGGCACCTGAGTTGACGCCCAATACGAAAGGGTCGGCGAGGGGATTACGAAAGATGGTTTGCATCATCAAGCCGGCAGTGGCGAGGGCCGCACCAGCGAGGATCGAGGTCAGAATGCGAGGCAGGCGGAAGTCGATGACGATTTGCTGTAAGACCGGGTCAATGCCCGGTGAGCCAGTCAGGGCTTTGATAACTGTTTCGATACTTAGAGGGGTGGTGCCGATGCACGCGCTCAACCCAGCCACCGAGAGCACTGCCAAGCCCAGTAAGGCAAACAGCGTTGCGCTGCGACGAGGTGAGG
>DBBT01000101.1:2529-3753 GCA_002292345.1 Opitutia bacterium UBA977
AAGACTTTGATCAGGTCGGCGAGTACGTCTTCGGGATGCACGACGCCACACTCCCAAAACGAATTGCCGCCGCTGGCCGTGCGCTGCTTTGTATTGTTAAATACGTGGCTGGTTTGCCCAGCGTGAAATTTTTGAAAGCGTTGATCGGCTCCAAAGAGCTCGTTGAGGCTCTGGTAAAAGCTGGGGTTAATCCATGTATCGGCATGAGCGGCTCTGATAAAGACGCGTTCGGTATCGAGAGGAATGGCGCCACTACCTGGCACGTCGGCCCAGAGATAATCGCCGCCGGCATCACGGATGGCTTGTGCGAGATAGCTTTCGCCCCCAGCCATGTGCCATGCGCCAGAGTAGGGTGCTCCGCAAAAGACCGTGGGTCGTTGCTCGATCTGTTCGACCTTTTTGAGTAGCAATTCATAGCGTGTGGCGCTGGCCTCGAAGATTTGCTCGGCGAGGTGTTCAGCATTAAAAAAAGCGGCGATGAATTTAATCCACTCCGCGCGGGCGAGGGGGTGCTGCTCCATGTATCCGGCAGAGAGCACGACCGGTAGGCCTGCACGAGCTAATTTCAACGGGACGTCGAAAGCGGGGTCGCCAGTGCTGCTACTGAGAATGAGGTCGGGTTGTCGCATCAGCATGCGCTCGATATTGAGCGCTGCGCCAGATTGTACTTTCTGAATCGTGCCGTCCTCGATGCGTGTTCGGATGGTTGCATTGCTGATATAGTCTGGGGTAGCCGCTGCAATAATCGTGTCCAACTGGTTCAATGCGTCGAGGTAGCCAATGTAGACCGTCTCCATCACGACCACGCGTGTCACGGGTGTGCGAATCACCGTGATGCCTGCCGGTAGTTCTGGCAGTGCTGCGCCCTTCGGGACGAGCGCGTATTGATGCGTTGCCTTTGAGCCGCGTTGAACATTGCGGATAGTCGCGATACGGTGGGTTGGGAACTGCGAGATATCGAAGTTTTTTGAATAGTCAGGTGCCGATGTGATGCTTGCCGCTAGAGGTGTCGCATACGAGCGCAGGCAGGCCACTAGGCTCAGGGCGAGCAGTGCGATGTATTTGTTTGATTTAGGCATGAGCATTTCTCGGTATTTCCCATAGAAACTACATGATTCGGGATTGCGGCGTCAAAGGCTGTTCGCCGTTGCTAGGCTCTTTTCTGGACTGTGGTCATCGAGGGGGAAAGGAGTGTGGGCGACTCGCCCACATTCATTCTGTATT
>DBBT01000125.1:0-3812 GCA_002292345.1 Opitutia bacterium UBA977
GAGGCTGGCAATGTGATGGTTGGTCGCCGCGACCGTGCGCCTAAGGATAAGCAAGCGCTTGCTAGTGATAAATTCGTCAGCAACATCGCGAGCCTGTTGGATGAGATGCAAGACGGGATGCTCGCCAAGGCCAAGAAGTTCCGCAAGGAGCACACGCGCGACATCACTACAGAGGCTGAGTTCGTCGAATTTTTCACCCCGAACAATAAAAATGCTCCAGAGATTCACGGTGGCTTTGCTTCGATGGGCTTCTGCTGCGAACCTGAACTTGAAGACAAAATCGCCAAGCAATACAAAGTCACTGTGCGCTGCATTCCGAATGCGACGCTTAAAGAAGAAGTTGTCTGTGTGTTTACTGGCAAGCCCGGGAAACGTGTGATTTTCGCGAAGTCGTATTAGCAAAGGAGTGTGGGCGGGGTCGCCCACGCTTCTTTACTTTGTGCTACCAAAGTTGTGGGCTGACTGCCAAGCCGAGTACTTCTTGCGCATGGTAATCGACTTCGGGCAGGAATTTTAAGCCTGTGTGAGCTTCGATCTTGGCAATTGAGGTGATGTAATGACGCAATTTTGTATCTGTGGCGTCTTGAGGCACCAGAAAGGCGATCGCCCGCAGACCGCCGGCCTCTGTTTGGTCAAATACGATCGCGAAAAAACCATCGGGAATTGGCACGCCTGAATCGAGCTTGGAGCTTTGCGTGTGCATCACCGGGCCAAGGTAAATCCACGTTTCGCCAAAACGTCGCGGATAGGTGACCGTTATTTCGTACATAAGGCGCTGCCATAGACCTGAACTAAATGTCGCCGACATCGGCGCAAGGTTAGTCACTAAGCAGGCTTCGTTTGCACCGACTGTACCAAACTCCGCTGCTAGGGCTTGCGCTGGTGCAATTGTCTGAGGCTGCCAGTATCCTAAAAGTAGGTCGCGAGCGCGCAGTTGCTTAATTCGCGGATCTTCAAAAAAATCGTCGGGAATCGGTGCGTCTTGGGGATCACCACCACTGAGCTTGAAAGCGATGCAGGTTGTTTGCCGTGCTTTTTCGTTAAACAGGTTGATGTAGCTTTTATTGCGGAGTACGCGAACCGGCGAGTTTGATCCTGGCAGACCGGCAATCAGCGGAGTTTCATCGTGTCCGAGTTCGCCGCCTTCGACCACCAGTCCCTCGCTCCCAGGGATGGTATCGTAGGCCAAGTTCAGCAGGCTAGTGACAGGGCGCGGCAGCCATTCTGACGAGCGCACCGCGTTGATGGTTTGAATCGCAGCACGCTCTATCTGTACGCGTAAGGCAAACGAGCCAAAATAGTAGCTCGAAATGAGTGCGACAACGCCAAGCACTAACAGATTACGAAGTATCGTCAGGATCGGCTTACGAGCTGAGCGAGAATTCTTTTTTGCACGTTTTTTTGCTGCCATTCAGTAGAGAGTAAAACAAATCGGCCGCCATTATTCAAGGTCGAGCTTCTTTAACTTTGGGCGAATTACCATTTGGCAATACGGTGCTGATTTATTCAATCGATAGTAATCCTGATGGATGTCCTCTGCCGGGTAATAGGTCTCGGCGGCGGTTATCTCAGTCACGATTGGAGCATCGAAATCTTTTTGCGCTGCAGCTTTGGACGCTTCGGCGCTGATACGCTGGGAATCGCTGTGATAAAAGATCACCGAGCGATATTGGGTGCCACTATCCGCACCTTGACGATTTAATGTGGTGGGATTGTGTGAGCGCCACAGCCAATCTAGTAGTGTCTCATACGTAATCACGGCAGGATCGAAACTTATTTGAGTGATCTCGGCGTGGCCCGTGGTGCCTGTGCACACTTCGCGATAGGTGGGGTCTTTGACTTCGCCGCCCATATAGCCGGACTCGACCGCATGCACACCGTCCAGATTTTCAAAGACAGCTTCGACACACCAGAAGCAACCTGCGCCAAAGCTGGCGATTTCTAGAGAAGTTTGATCAGAGTCTGTCATAGCGGTTTTTATCGGAGCTGGGGTGTCTTTGGCGCAAGCGACCAAGCCGAACAGGCTGGCGAGGCACAAGCAACTTGCACGGGCGAGGTGAGAAAGTATTTTTTGGCGCATGAGAATGAGAGCGACGTCGTTTGAGATCTATTCCAGATGGTTTTAAACTTACAGTGAGATCACATCTGGAATCTGCGTGACGCGCTGATAAATGGCGATCACTTCATTACTGGAGTTCATCTGCATCTCTATGGTATAAGCAGTGAAGCGACCGCTGGAAGACTCTTTGGCGCGGACAGGGTCATCGGCAAACAGTGCGAGTACCGTCTCCGTGTGGGCTTTGGGCACGATAAATTTAAACGGATAGAGAGCGGGCCATTCGTAGCTGGCATCCAGCGAAGAGCGAAATGAGTCGAGCGATTTTTGATCAGAAGTATCGGGCATAATGGTGACACTGTGGAGGCATTTGAAGATTTGTCAAAAGTGCGGTATAAGACTGAGGGTATTTTATTCGGGCAATTAACGGTGTGCTGCATAAGGACCAGTGCGAGTCAGAATCCTCAGCACTTTTTTTACAAACGTTGTCGATTGGATGACTGTGGCATGGATCCTTTGCGAAATACTGAGGGAGCAATACCCTCGATGCGCTTAAAGACCACTGCCATTCGCTCGGGATCGTTAAACCCGCAGAGTTCGGAAATCATCGAGATGGGATGGTTGGTATCAGACAGCAGCTGTTTTGCGCGGGTGATTCTGAGCTGACAAAGCATTTCCCAGGGAGTGCAGTGGTAGTATTCTCGAAATTTCTTTTCCAGCCCACGGCGAGCGATCCGCAATTCTGCGCATAGGCTTTCGACTGTAATGGGATCTTGGATACGTTCAGAAAGATAAGACATCACGCGCCGCAAGAGCGGGTCTTCAACTGCGAGATGATTCGCAGAATGGCGTAATACGACTCCCCCTGAAGGCACTCGAACGGGTTTAGTTGGCGGCGCTTCACCTGCGAGTAAAGCACGCAGGGCCTCGCCGACTGCTTCGCCGATCGTGTCCCATGGAATCGACACACTTGAAAGCATCGGGTAGCTTAACCCGCATACGAGTGCATCATTGTTGGCACCGATCACGGCGACTTCTTGCGGCACCCGAATCCCCATTCTTCGACAGGCACCGCAGAGGAAGCGTCCGAGTGGATCATGCACCGCAAAGATGCCAACCGGCTTCGGCAGGGATTCTAGCCATGCACTTAGTGCGGGATGGGACTGTGCAAAGTCTTCACTGTAACGTGCCTCTTTGAATGCATCTTCTTGATGGATCGAGAATGCCACCTGATCGTCCAGTTCGCGACGAAATCCTTCGATGCGTTGTTCGGAATAGGGGGTCAAATTGCCGAGGCAAGCGAAGCTGCGATAGCCGGCCTGGGCAAATGCGCGCGCCGCCTCAGCACCGACTTGCCAATCGTCGACATCGATACTGGTGACTCCTGGGTAGTACTCGTCGGTATCGGCAATGACGGTGGGTAGTCGTAGTTCCAGTAGTGCCTCGGTTACCTCAGGTAGCCATTCGGTGATCAGTGCGCTGGGCTTTAGTTCAGTTAACAGATCGCGCAGTTCATCAATCGGGCGGTGAATACTAACAATACGAAAGTCATGCTGGCGACGAACGAATGGGATCAACGACGGCGTTAAGCGTCGCAGAAACACCTCTGTCATCACAATCGCTATTTGTTTTGCCATGCGTTTGCTTAAATACCAGCAGATTGCGCATATCAACAGAATATATACGCAATATACGGTTTAAGCTGGGTGTGCTTTGCGCTATACTGAGTGTTTTATTATTACACATTCAAAGTAAA
>DBBT01000125.1:3824-5146 GCA_002292345.1 Opitutia bacterium UBA977
GCGAACTCGTTGACGGCAAGTCGATGAAGGACCACTTGCGCTTCGCGGCTCCATACTGGCACGTGATGCGTAATGAGTTGTCCGACCCATTCGGTGGTGGCACTGCGCAAATGCCTTGGGATGACGGCAGCAATTCGGTGGATAACGCCCTTGCACGCGTCGATGTTTTCTTTGAATTCCTCGAAAAAATCGGCATCGACTTCTACTGTTGGCACGATCGCGACATCGCACCGGAACTGAACGACCTGGCTGCTTCGAATGCTGCGCTCGACGCAGTGGTTGCCAAACTAAAGGTGAAGCAAAAAGAAACAGGCGTGCAACTCCTCTGGGGCACCGCTTGTCTTTTCTCACACCCACGCTATTCGCAAGGTGGTGCGACCTCGCCGAACGCTCAGGTCTATGCTTACGCAGCGGCGCAGGTGAAGAAGGCACTGGAATGCACCAACGAGCTCGACGGCCTCGGTTACACCTTCTGGGGTGGACGCGAAGGCTACTCCACATTGCTCAACACCAACATGAAGCGCGAACTCGACCACCTCGGCGCGTTCCTGCACATGGCAGTCGATCATGCGAAGAAAATCGGTTTTAAAGGCCCATTCTACATCGAGCCAAAACCACGCGAGCCATCCACTCACCAGTATGATTCGGATTCAGCTGCTTGCCTTAACTTCCTGCGCGAATACGGCTTGATGGATCACTTCAAGCTCAACATCGAGACCAACCACGCGACACTTGCGGGGCACACGATGGAGCACGAGCTGACTGTTTGTAACAATGCGAACATGCTCGGTAGCGTTGACGCCAACCGTGGTGACGAACTCATCGGGTGGGATACGGATCAGTTCCCAACGGACATTTACCTAACCACACAAGTGATGCTCTGCATACTCGAAATGGGCGGTCTCACGACCGGTGGACTTAACTTCGATGCCAAGCGTCGTCGCGAATCACACGAGCCGATCGATCTCATGCACGCCCACATCGGCGGTATGGATGCATTTGCACGCGGGCTCAAAGTCGCGGCAGCAATCCGCAGGGATGGTCGTATGAGTGACTTCGTCCAGGCACGCTACAGCACCTTTGATAAAGACATCGGCGCGAAGATCGAAGCGGGTGAAGTCGGCTTTGAAGATCTTGAGAAATATGCCCTCTCTAATCCAGAGCCGATCGTAGCGAGTGGCCGTCAGGAGCGCATGGAGAACTTGTTGAACGAATTCATCTAAAAATTCGCCGAGCGAATATTTAGAGTGAATGCATGTTGTGCGTAGTGAGAGTGTTAGTGAAGAGTGTGGCTCTTATGTTATTACTTTCACTTCGCGCGC
>DBBT01000125.1:5271-7066 GCA_002292345.1 Opitutia bacterium UBA977
GCATAGCGCGGCATAACTCTCACTGCGCACGAAGTGCGCTCACTATCACATGTACGCACTCGGTCTCGATTCTTCTACGCAAAGCTGCTCTGCACTAATTATTAACGTTGATAGCGGCACGATTGTCGCCGAAGCATCCGTTAACTTTGGTGAGCAGTTGCCCCAATATAACGCACCCTCGGGATTTATCCCTGGTGGCGAAAATGGCGAGGTGCACTCGGATCCGCGCATGTGGCTCGACGCGCTCGAGCTGCTGCTCAAAGAGCTAAAAGAGCAGTGNNGTATATTTGAACGAGCAGTGGTTCACCGCGATTGATACACTCGCCGAGAATCAGACACTCACGGAGCAACTCGCGCCGACTCTGTCGCGGGCGACGTCGCCCATTTGGATGGACAGCTCTACGTCTGAGGAATGTCACGAAATGACTGCTGCCGTTGGCGGCGAAGAGGTTGTCTGTGCCAAGTCTGGCTCGATTGCGATCGAGCGCTTCACCGGCCCGCAAATACGCCGCTTCTATAAAAACGATCCAGCTGCGTATGAGCAGACGGCGCGTATTCATTTGGTCAGTTCGTTCCTCTGTAGTGTCTTGATTGGCGCCGACGCAGCGATCGATACCGGCGACGGCGCAGGGATGAACTTGGTTAATATCGACACGTGGGATTGGGACTCAGAGTTACTCGCCGCCACTGCGCCCGATCTACTTAACAAGCTCCCTGCTGTTCAACCTGGCAATACAATCGCTGGCACCCTCTGCGACTACTTTACCAAAAAATACGGTTTTGCTACCGATGTACCAGTGACGATCTTCACCGGCGATAATCCAAGTAGTTTGGTTGGTATGGGCGCGAGTCGCCCTGGTAAGCTGGTCGTTTCGCTCGGCACCTCCGATACGTTTTTCGCTGCCATGCCGAGCGTCGTCGCCGACCCAGCTGGCTGCGGCCATGTGTTTGGTAACCCCAGTGGTGGCTCGATGTCGCTGCAATGCTTCGTGAACGGCTCACTCGCCCGTGAAGCAGTGAAAGATAGATTCGACTACGGCTGGGACCAGTTCACGCAAGCCTTGGCTAACACGCCAAGCGGCAATGACGGCAATTATATGGTACCGTTCTTTCGCCCTGAAACCAGTCCGCGGGTGGATCTCCCCGCGCCGATTCTAAAAGGTAGCGCAGCATTCGAAAATTGGGCCGATGCCGACGCATCGATACGTGCCTGTGTTGAAGGGCAGTTTCTCAACATGAAACAGTGCACGGACTGGATGCAGTTACAGCCTGAAGTGATTTATCTCACCGGCGGGGCATCGAAAAATGATGCGATTGCGCAAGTTATTGCCGATGTTTTTCAAGCTAAGGTGGAGCGTCTCGTAGTCAGCGGTTCCGTTGGTCTGGGTGCAGCGATGCGCGCGGCTTCGAACAGTTTGGGCTGTGATCTCGCGACGCTCGAGTATCGCTTCTGCCAACCTGAGGTGGGCAGCACAATCACTCCGCAAGCAAGCTGTTCGGTCTACCAGGCAGCGGCAGCAGCGTTTGCGGCATTACTCTAACCGAGTGCCTTGGTGGCGCAGTCGGTTTGACTGCAGTCGGCAACCCTCTTGTGCTCGGCTTGACGCAGGTTTCTTCGTCGCGGGTATGTTCAACCATTGCCACAGGCAATGCCTTGAGGACAGAAGTCCTCTGCGAAAATGTTCGACGCGCCTGAATAAACCCCTTTTTGTTCAAAACTTTCTAAGCGGGCCTGTAGCTCAGTGGTTAGTTCCGAGGAGTGCAGCGACGACAACCATTGCCACAGGCAATGCCT
>DBBT01000125.1:7083-8150 GCA_002292345.1 Opitutia bacterium UBA977
GCTTCGATCGAGTGAAACGAGATCGAAGCCTGCCTCGGCGTAGTAAGGCGCTTGCGCCGCCGAAGCCGGGCTTCGCAGTCTAGCACTTTCTCGTTTCTCTCTCCCTACGCCCTGGCATGCCAGATTTTCAATACGTCTATATTTTGTTCTCCGAATGCGGTGAACATCACTATGTAGGGTGCACAGCAGACTTACAGTAACGCTCGAACAAGCACAATAATGGTGATGTTTCTCACACATCTAAGTTTCGTCCGTGGCGCATACAAACTGCTGTCGCATTTAGAGACGTCGAAAAAGCGGCTGCATTTGAGCGCTCTCTAAAATCGCATTCAGGGCGATCTTTCGCGAGTAAGCACTTTTAAGTGCTTCGATCGAGTGAAACGAGACCGAAGCCTGCCTCTGGTCGTGCATTCGCAACAAAACATTTCTAATATCCTTCGCTTAAGCGCAGTGCAAGCGGAGGCTGTCACGCCGAAGCTTTACTTTTCATCGTAGGCTTTGGAGACTTCTTCGCCGATGATGCGGATGCCAGTTTGCACGTCTTCTGCGGGCATGGAGAAGTTGATGCGGATACACTCATCGCGGTGCTTCCAGTCGCTGTCGTCTTGACCAAAAAAGAAGTAGCTGCCGGGCACGACGAGGACGTTACGCGCTTTGAGGCGTTCGTAGAGTTCGCGGGAGGTGATAGGTAGCCCTTTGAACCATGCCCATAGAAACAATGCGCCTTCGCTGCGGTGGATGTAGTAATCGAGGGTGGGGTCGAAATATTGTTGCACCCATGCTTGAGCTTGCACGGATTTGTCGCGGTAGAACGGTTGCACTAGCTCGTTGCTGAGGCGTAGAATTTCGCCGCTTTCGATCAGTGGTTGCGCGATCGCTTGGCCGGTGTTGGTGTTGGCCAAGCCGATAATCGAGGTCATCGAGGCGACGGCTTTGATGATCTCTGGTCTGGCAATCACGATGCCGGTGCGTGTGCCGGGAAGGCCGAGCTTGGAGAGGCTGAGTGTGAGGATGATGTTGTCATTCCAGATCGGTGTGGCCTTGGTAAAAATAACATTGGGGAAGGG
>DBBT01000005.1:0-3316 GCA_002292345.1 Opitutia bacterium UBA977
GCATTGTAGCCATTACCGGAATTATCCGCCAAGGCGGTGACAGTCGAACCGCTCGCCGTCACGTTATTCGCATCTGACGCATCATAGTGGGCATACACGGCTGGCGCCGCAAAATCTTCCGCAACGACTTCAGCGCTGAAACCACTCTCGATGCCACCCCTGATCGCAGTGACCACATAGTAGTAAGTGGTGTCCGAGACGGCAGTGGAGTCGGTGTAGTTGGTCGTAGTCAAACCAGACGCGAGTGCGGTGCCATACGTACCAGTTGCCTCGCTACGGTAAACGCTGTAGGTATCGGAAGCGGTTGGATTAGGATCCACCCAATCGAGGGTAATGTTAGTTCCGTCACTACCCAAAGTGACATCAATCGGTGCATTCTGCACCCATTTCGCCATCAGAGCGTTACGCTCGGCCTCGAACTCACCCTCTGTCATGGCGCCGCGATAGACCTTCAGTTCACCGAACAGACCGTCCATACCTTGGCCGCTGTTTTCGCTACCAGCGATATACATGTCTTGCACGCTGGAGAAATCGTTCGGAGCAATGTTACTAGCGGTACCAGTATTCCCAGACTCTGAATCGTATAATTTCAGTTCACGGGTATCAGAATCGTACTTCACCGCGAGTACCACGGTCTCGCCCGCGGCAACCACTGCATTTCCATTTATGCTTCGCTCGGTGCCTCCAAGCCAGACAGTTGGTGTGCCAGCAGTATATCTCAGCGACAAACTTTCAGCAGTAGTCGGGTTGCCATGATTTGAAAAGACCACGTCTGAGGTGACGCCCACGGCATCTGGCTTAACTACTGCAAAGATTGTAAAGCCGCTGTAGGCCTGCGCCGCACCGCCACTTGAGAAGTCCAGCCACTCATTTTGCTGCGCGCTGGTAAATGCTAGGAGCTTGTTGTCCGCATCCGCAGGTACGTCGAGTCCAGAAACACCGTACGAACTGGTGCTGGCACTAGGATACTGGATGGCGGTTCCAGTGCCAGCGGCCGTGGCATTAAAGGCATTGCCGGAAAGGTCATTCCAACCGGTGACATCGGAGCCAGTCACCTGCACGCTGCCACTATTTGTCGCATCGTAGTGGGCGTAGAGTGTAGACCCAGTGATCGCTGTGAACGCAGCGGCACTGACCGTGGCGCTAGGGCCACTCTCAGAACCATCCGCAGTTGACGTCACGTAGTAATAATAAGTCGTCTCATTCGTCACAGCGGTATCGGTGTAATTGCTGTCGGTCAGCACTCCCGAAACCGCGGTGTACCCGCCGACTTCCGTCAGACTACGGTAAACCGTGTAGGTAGCCGTACCTAAATTATCCCAGTCGAGGGTGATTTGGCTGTTTCCAGCGGTCGCAGCCAGGCCCGTCAGCTCAAGCCATTTGGTGACCAGTGCAGTCTGTTCGGCAGCGAACTCCGCCGTAGTCAGCTTGCGGTCGTAGAATTTTACCTCACCGATCGCACCGTCCATGAACTGGGCCGCACTGTTGGTGCCGCCGATGAACAAGGCGCTACCGCTTTGCGCGGTGTTGGAGAAATCCCCTGCGGGGACCGTTCCGGTCACCGAGGTGCCAGCTTTTGAATTCCAGAATTCCAAATCCCCAGTCGCTTTGTCGTAATTTGCTGCAATCACCACGGTATCTCCGGCGCCGATGCTAGCACCGGCGTTCTCGATGGTCACGGAAGTGCTACCAACACCTATACCACCTGAGTCTTGATTGCCGATTATGAGCCTCGGTGCATTACCTGTGCCATCCAAACGAAGCATTAGGCTGCCGTTGGCTGGATTATCGTTGTTGCCGAGGATCGCGTTCACGTTGCCGTCTAGAATGGAATCGACCCGAGCCACCACAAAGAACGAGAAGCCGCTATTACCGTCAGCCGCGCCGGTGCTGGGGGTGAAGTCCAGCAGATTGCTCTGCTCAGCAGTTGGAAGGAGTGTTCTCAACCTGTTGTTAGTTGCACCCATATCCAGAAGATCCAGCCCCGTGGCGCTTTGGATCGCGTCGGGATAGAGTACATCGCCAAACTGTGTACCGTTGCCATCCTCGGCACCTAGGTTGTTGGCCGAAAGGTCATCTAAAGTGATGACTTTGGAAGTGTTGATCGCGTCAAAACCCACCGTGCTAGCATCTGACGCATCGTAATGAGCATAGGTAGGAATCGGAGGCGCTCCAAGCCATTTGTTGACCAGTGCAGTCTGTTCGGCAGCGAACTCTTCCGATGTCAGGACGCCTTCAAAGATCTTTACTTCGCCGATCATGCCATCCATACCTTGGCCAGAATTGGCACTGCCAGCAAGGAACATCGATTGAGTGCTGGAGAAATCGGCTGCCGCCTTGGTAACGCTAGCTGAGGTATTATTCTCAGAATCCCAGACCTCCATATTGCCAGTGGCCTTGTTGTAGTTGACTGCAAGCACCACCGTTTCGCCTGCTGCAACAACTGCTGCACCAGCACCGGCATTTACGGAGGTACCACCAAGAATCACCTGAGGAACACCGCCCTCATACTTCATGATGAAGCTACCTGGAGACGTGGCCCCATTGCCATGCGAGGCCAGCACGAGGTCTCGCACAGTACCACCCAAGATGGTATCCGCCTTAAAGACCACCAACGCAGCGAACCCGGTATTGCTGGCAGCCGCGCCTGGGAAGTTTAGTAAAGCATCCTGTTCCGCGGCAGACAGAACTAACAACTTATTGTGAGCGCCGTTGTTGGTATCGACACCCTTGAGACCAGTTGGACTCAGGTTCCCTGGATCAGAATAGAACAAAGTACCGAATCCACCTGCTTTGGTGGCATCATAAGCTGTGGTAGTTGGTGCGGACAAATCTGTCAGACTCTGAACAATGTCGCTTACATCCACCGTCACGTTAGCCGCATCTGACGCATCGTAGTGGACATACAGAGCAGGAAGTGCCGTGGCGACGTTGGCTTGGAAGCCGAGCGCGGCGGCGCAAAAAATCGCCATTAGGCGTGGAGTGGAGCCGAAACGTTTTAGTATTCGGCGCGAGGTGTGGTTTATTTCATTCACAAGGGTATGGGGTTGTGGGTTGACTGTAAAAAACTAGCGAAATTAGCACAAAACTCTTCGAAATTCGATGAGTCAGACTGAACTAATTTGAAAACTGAATCGAACTTGAAGAAAAAATAAACGTTTAGTCAAGGTCAATTTTAAAAAATGTTTTGCACCATTGGACAGAGCAGTGGTCAGAAGTTTTATCGAAAATTAAATGACCAAGACCCAGTTAAGATTTATATTGCAGTAGACGAACCACGCAGCTTCTTTAAACGTTTAATTCGTCAATCTAAGCC
>DBBT01000005.1:3349-5301 GCA_002292345.1 Opitutia bacterium UBA977
AGCATGAGCTTAGAGTCCCTGACGACGGCGATCAAAGGGCAAGAGACAGGCACAGTGCTGCCTTACATGCTGGAATTGGTAAGGCGGATCGAAGCCGAGCCAGACCCGAGGCTCGATCCTCTGCTGGCACAGTGCTATTCATTGCTGGCGCGCTTCCACTACAATCAGTTTGTCAAATTGCGCCAGCAGCCAGATCGTAAGCAATGCTTCGACTTTGCGGATCGCCTACTGAAGCGCTACCCCACGAATGTTTATTGCGCGGAAGTCCTCACCTACAAAATTCAGATTTTGATGGCGGACAAGGAATGGGACGCGCTCAAGCCTGTGCTGATCGACGGCCTGCAAGGAATCCGTGCAGGTAAATATTCGGCGACTTATCGTAATCGCTGGTTAACCAACCTCTGTCTAGTACATGCGATCAAGCAGGAATGGGCCATCGGCGAGCCTCGTTTTCGGCAACTCTACGATCTGACGCTGATTGATGACAAAACACGGATCGAGGCGGCGCTCTACTTAATCCGCAGCTACGAGGTACAAAAAAAGCCGGAAAGGATGCTTGAGTTTATTCCGCTCCTTTCACGTAGCGGCGATGATCGCTATGATCCGGAGCTCAATCTTTCGCTGTTTAAACTCGGCAATCAGTTTTCTGACCAGGGCGATTTCATCAAGGCGAACTACCTTTATTTCCTATGTCTCACGCTTGAAGATATCATCGCCTTCAACGAGCAGAAACTGGCGGAATATGAATCCCGCAAGAAATGGTATGTGCTCCAGCCGGGCATATTTGTGCCAGAAGACCTGCGCTACGAAATACAGCGCAGCAGCAAATTCGTCGCCGAACTCAAAAAGCAAAAATCCTACACCTCGGCACTCAAATACCACCGAGCGCGCAATCTGGACCGGATGGAGCGACGATACGATGCATTCTTTGCGTATCTGCGCTTGGTGCGCGAACATCCCGAAGACGAGAATGCGGAACTATTTCACTATGCGGCGTTCATCAAAGCGAGCGACATCGGCTATACTAAAGAGGTGCTTGAACTCGGAGAAAATTATTTGGCGATGCCCAATTACCGACTCTATCGAACGGCGGTTTTCGTCAAGCTGATCACCGCCTACTTCAAACTCGAAAATTACCCGCAGGTGCACCTGCACGGTCGGCAGTTTATGCGTGAATACCCGGAGCATGCCTATGCATCGAGCGTAGTTCACTTCATGGGCTTTGCCTGGACGCGCCTGGAACAATTGGACACCCTAGAAAGTGAACTCGGTGCTTACCTTAAGTCATACCCGCAGGCTCCAATGGGGCAGAGTGCGCACTATTGGATCGGGATCACGCAAGTGGTAAAGCAAGCATTTGAAAGCGCACGTGGACACTTTCAATTCGTCGTTGATCATTTCAAGGGCGGTGGTTTCTACACCGACGCCCGCTTCCGCATCGGTGTCTGTGACTTCGGCTTGGGCAACTATGCCGCGGCCGAGACCCTATTCAATAGCTGGGTGAGCGACTACCCGAACAATCATTTGCGAGGCGAAGCCGAAGTGTTCCTCGGTGACATCGCCGCGATCAACGCACAGGTGCCAGAATCGCTCGCGCATTATGCTAGCGTCGAAAACTATACCTCAAAAATGAATTTGATCGATCACGCTTACTTCGAAAGCTCACGCCTACTAGAAGCGAATGATCGTTTGGAGGAAATCATTCCGCTACTTGAGGGCTACGCCGAGAAATTCAGCGAAGACGGAAACCTGTCACGCGCCATTTACCGGATCGGTGAAGTCTACGAGATACTCGGCGAGCCTGCGCGTATGTTGGCGTCTTATTTCGCAGCCATTAAGACCTACGGCAACCAACCAGGGGCGGAGGGAGTTGATCCGATATTACTGCGCTACGTTACCAAATACGAAAGCTACCGCGACCGCTATGTAGCCACGATCGCATTTTTACAGGA
>DBBT01000122.1:0-3545 GCA_002292345.1 Opitutia bacterium UBA977
CACGATCACCGGATTCACCACAATCATGTCGATACGGACAAAGACCCCTACTCGATCAAAAAAGGATTCTGGTATGCGCATGTGCTCTGGTTGTTCGACTACGAGCGCAATTATGATGCATCTCTGGTCCCAGACTTACTAAAGAACCCGCGCGTCGTCATTCAAGATCAGTACTATGGCTTGTTTGTCACGATCGTGAATCTTGCTGTGTTTGGTGTTGGTTGCCTTTTGGTTGGGCCACTTGCTTCTTTTTACTTTGGCGTGCTGCTGCGCATCGCGATGATCCACCACAGCACCTGGTTCATCAACTCATTGTGCCACACGATCGGCTCGAAGACGTATGCTCGCGAATTGAGCGCTGTGGACAACGCCCTACTCGCACTTCTGACATTTGGCGAGGGTTACCACAATTACCACCACGCCTTTGCCGCGGATTATCGTAATGGTATCCGCTGGTATCACTTCGACCCTTCGAAGTGGACGATTTGGCTAGCCTCCAAACTTGGCATAGCTGGCAAGCTGCGCGTCATCAATGATATCGCCCTACAAAAAGCGCTGGTACTGAAGGATAAACAACTGATCCTCGAACACTTGGAAACAGAAGTGGATGCCGTCGCTGCTGAGCTTAAAGCAAAGCTCGAAGACATCTCTACCGTGTTTGAGGAAAAGGCTGCAGTCATCATGCTCAAAGCACGCGAGCTCAAGCAAGCGAGCGACGACCAAAACAAATCTCTGCAAAAAGAGGTCAAAGCGCTGCGTGCCTCTCTCAAGGACACGTGGAATGAATGGATCGCACTAACCAAGCAAGTGACCAAACAGTACGACCTTGCTCATTAGGCGGACGTACGCGGCAGGGCATTCTTATTGTGCCAGCCAAAGGCCGCATCCGAGTGGTGGAATGTGTACTGTTTTGTTTCCAATCGGGATGAGTGCAGAGACTAAACCAGTCACTTTGAAGCGTTCATGGTCCGCAATTTGAAGCGCATTCTCTAAGTAATCTACATCACATGTGATGTTCGCATATTCCAAATGAGGATTGATTGCGAAAATTAGTTGCGCCGTATCAATGCTGCGATCGGCATTGAAGATAACGACAGTGGCACTGGAGCCTTCAGTTACGAAGAACTTAAGATAGCCGTCTCGGAGTGCCCCATCATAGCGGAATGCCTTCCCCAGTGCCGATAAGCGAAATGATATCCAATTGCGAAAATAGGACTGAGTGCCAGAGTAAACCAAACGGCGGTTGTAATCGAGCGCGTTCACATCGCCTCGCTGATAGGTATTTGAAATGCCGAGCTTTGAACGCATGAAGTCTTGCCCCTCCGCGAGCATGGGCACGCCGAGAGAAGCAAATAATACTGCTGCCATCAAATGCGTGCGGCGGCGGTCCAGTAATGTCGGATCTGTGCCATCCTGCTCGGCGCGCTCAGTGATACGATCTATCCAGCATTGATCGTCGTGCGACTCAGTGTAATTGATCGTCTGAGCCGCAAAACGACTACTCGATGGAGAACCCGCCAAGAAATACTGGATCGAATCTTGATTCCCTTCTCCGCAGACAAAGTCCGCAATTGACTCACGGAAGCCGTCGTTCCACGAGGCAAAGCCAGTCTCTTTCAATTCATCTTGAATGTGACCACGGAAGCTCCATGGCTCCGCAATTAAAATAATTGAGGGCTTCACCTTCTTTAATTCGACCTCGATCTCTCGCAATACCTCGATTCCAATCAGCTCAGCTAAATCAAAGCGGAAGCCGTCGACATCGTATGTCTCAATCAAATGTATCAAACTCTCAATGATAAGTCGGCGAGCCATTGGCGTATCACAACGTAAATCGTTACCGCAACCGCTCCAGTTCATCAGGTCGTTTGCCTCATCTATATGGAAGTAGTAATATTTATCGACAAACAATAAATGGTTCGGTTCGCCAACGTGATTATACACCACATCAATAATTACTGAGATGTCCTGATCATGAAAATCCTGCACTAAGCCACGAAACTCTTCGATTTGTGAAGCCTTTTCAGGCTCGAGCGCATAGCTACTTTCAGGAGAAAAGTAGTTCACCGTCATATAGCCCCAGTGGTAATCCTCTGTACTGAGGTTATCAAACTCCTGAATTGGCTGCAACTCGATCGCGTTGACTCCGATCTCCTGCAAGTAGGAGGCCTCGGCTTTCAGCCATTTGCGCAACCCTGCATAGCCACGACGCTCTTCAGTAGTTAGTTCAATTGGCGCGTGCGCAGCCAAATCGCGGACGTGTCCTTCAAGGATCACCAAATCATGCCAGTTCGGAGGGGTATAGGGCGTAGCGACTTTCTCCATACGTGCAGGGTCCACCACGATCGCAGGCCCCCGATGCCCAAGACATGCTTTGGCGTAGGGGTCAAGTACTGCAAAATCTTGGTCAAAGTGGGACGTGCCTTCATGGCTGTCGCCTAGCACACGAAAGGAATAATAACTGCCAATTAAGCATTCATCAAAATTGACTTCCCAAGTCACACCATCGACGCAGCGCATCGGAACTAGTGCCGCATCAGACTCGTCTGCCTTCTGCCCAAATGCGAGTTTTACTTCACTTGCACGTGGTGCGAATAGGCGGAAAGTGGTTCGCCCCTCTTCGACAATTGCCCCTAGGGGCAGGTCAGTTGATGACGCGATTAAAAACTGAGTGTGAGGCAGTTCATGCGCTTCCTCATGTTCGGCATCTCGCCAAAGAATTTTCTCATTACCATTTGGTGTATAGCCCACGGGCACACGAAAGCGAAAAATATGTTTTCCGGTATGTTCTGGATGAAACTCGAAGTTAGACACCCCGTCAGAAGTGCATACGTAATTAGGCGCACTATCTGGCACGTCGAGCCAGTCCCCATTTTCCGTGACGAATTTAAATTTAAAGGACTGCCCATGAGGGATGTGTTCGAGTGGCACGCTCACTTCATAGGTCGCGCCAGCTTCATCGCTCAATGGTGTAAGTTCCCATTCGGGCTTGCCGATCGCCTCACTCCATTCGTTGAATTCGCCTGCGAGATAAACACGAACCGTGCGATTCAATAATTGAGGGTAGCGTTCCGACTGCAACGCAAACACCCAGTTCTGCTCGTTGCGGTAGTAGCGACAATAGCGCCCAGTTTCTTCGGCGCTTAACTGCTCTAATGCACCGAAATTAATATCCGACGGCCCCAGAGAAAGTGGAGGCAGTATAGTGGAGTCAGACCAATCTGAAGCCAAAATCACCAATCCAGAATCATCTGAAATCCAGAAAGCATGTGAGATGTGTTTGACTGTTTTTGCCATAAAATAGGACTTATCAATCAATAAGATTTCATTAGAGGGCAATACCCTTTCCGAATTCTATTCGGTTTCATTGCACGATCGAGCTATCCTCGCACTTAGATTTAATTTAATCATCCAGAAACATGCAAAATGTGAATTTTTACATCAATAAGTACTTTGAGTCGTATTGACGACATGCGTTGATGACGTTTTGTTCGGACGATGAAAAAAATCCTGGTAGCCTTATCCGGTGGTGTTGATAGCGCCGT
>DBBT01000122.1:3595-5127 GCA_002292345.1 Opitutia bacterium UBA977
CAGCAAGACATCGAAGATGCGCGCGCCGTCGCCGAGCATCTCGGCATTGATTTCGAAATTGTTAACCTCGTCAATGAGTATCGCGAACACGTCGTCCACTACCTTGTCGAGGGCTACAAAAAAGGAATTACGCCAAACCCAGACATCATGTGCAACCGCGAGATGAAGTTCGGCATTTTTCAGGATTATGCGCTCGACCGTGGATTCGATGGGCTGGCCACTGGGCATTACGTACGCAAACGTCTAAACGCCGACAGTAGTTTTGATCTGGTACAAGGTGTGGATGGCAATAAGGACCAAACTTACTTCCTTGCCATGCTACAGCAGGAGCAAATCGAGCACGCGATTTTCCCCATTGGCGAACTCAGTAAGCCAGCTGTTCGTGCGCTAGCTAAGCAACACCAGCTCCCTAATGCGGAGAAGAAAGACAGTCAGGGTATCTGCTTCCTTGGCGATATGAATATCAACCGCTTCCTTGAATATTACATAGATGATAAGCCCGGCGACATCGTCAATGCAGACGGTAAAGTACTCGGCCAGCATCAGGGACTGCATCGTTATACTTTAGGTCAACGGCGCTGGATCGGTGTGCCATCCAACACCGACAACGAGTTCTACGTGGTAATCGGCTTCAACATGGTGCGCAACCAGCTGATCATCGGCTTCGACAAGCCAGAGTCTCCCGGCCTGTTTGGCCAAGAGTTCGAGGTATATGGCCTCAGTTTTGTGAATCACCCCATCACTGAGCCATGCAAGCTTCTAGCGAAACCGCGCTACCGAGATGCTTCGCAACAGATCACTTATACGCCGACCGGAGTCGACACCGCAAAAGTCGTGTTTGATGAACCGCAGCGTGCCCTCGCAGCCGGCCAAATTATCGCATTTTACCACGGCGAAACACTGCTAGGCGGCGGATTCTACCGATAAGCGCCGAAGCCCCGTCTCTTAAAAGTAACCATCTAACGACACCATAGTCGTCTCATAGGTGGTATTGGTCATTTCTAACCACTCAAACACTTCGTAGTCAGTGCCTCCTAAATTCACGTCGGCTAAAGCCTCATCAAAGCTAAAATGGCTATTGCCGACGAGAGACGCATCATACGCAACCACGGCACCATAGATGCGACCGGAACTACCTCCACCCTTTAGTTCCACATTTGCATTTGGGGCATACACTGTAGCGGATAATTGACCATTGCCGTTAATTTTTATCGTCTGCACGCCCTCATTAGTATTTGTCCCAATGACCTCTAAATTCTCTGGATTGGAGGAGTTTAATACCCCATTGCCACCGATGGATACGTCGCCTTCAACGAAGAGCTTTAAGGTGGCATCGGTATCTAGAGTAAGTGTCGCATTACCTTTTAACTCGAACTCTCCAGTGACCACAAGTATGACGTCGATGCCCGGGGCAATAACTAGCGCCCCGCTGGCTCCTCCTAATGACCAATCGCCATCCACGTAGTAGGTGCCACTAGTCGTGATTGTTCCAGAAGCAGGGAATTCCCATCCAGACGAGACCGACGGAGCAG
>DBBT01000087.1:0-48332 GCA_002292345.1 Opitutia bacterium UBA977
AGAAAATCGAAACGAATCGGAAATTCATCTCCAAAACGTGCATGCACTTTGTCCCCAAGCAGCGCCTGTGGCTCCTGAAAGACCACATCAATCGAAGGCAACTCCATCAGCGTCTCGCCAAACTTCAACAGCAGCGAGTTTTCCTCCGGCACACAGTCGAAGCCCCATCCGTAATTCTTGGCACTGCGATCCATATCGCACGCTTCCTTAATCCACTGACCACCCCACGGCGCAGGATCGAAAAACGGCACCACTCGAAACGGACGACTCGCGGCTGCTTTCAGGCCAGCACGCACCGCCCCGCCCTCTGCCATGCGCGGCTCATTCGGCAGGTTGGTATCGAGCACGAAATCCCAGCGAGCCATCAGCTCACGCTTCAAGCGGTCGCAGACACGCCAATCGGTAAAGTAAGCACGCTTGTATTGCAGGCTCCATTTCAACTCGCGATTATCGACGCCCAAATTCGAAATCTCATCGCGACGCATACGCAACTGCGCCTCCCAGCGTGCCAAGTCGGCATATACCAAAATATCGCCCGGATGGATCAAGCTGGCACCGCACCCGATCACAATCACCAGTCCACTCTCCACCTGCTCAATCTCCGCGGCCAGTGATGTCACCTTATCCGCATCCATGAAATCCTCCATGCGCAGATGATTCATGATGCCAAACACCGGATCATCGCCACCGTTAAAAGTGGCGACCTTCGCGTCGATCACCTCCGGCGCGAGAAAGGCATCCGAACTACAGACTACGCGTGCGGGATCCAGAACCTTCAACGCCTCGGCAATCTCTGCCACATGCAGACCCGTGTAGCATTCGATGGTCAGGACGATGCGCTTCATGCTACGCGCAGCAACTGCCTTGCTTAACCGATCCGTTACAGCCTGCCAGCCAGTCACACACGCTCCGGCACCATTCGGCACCGCAACGTAGGGTTGTTTATCGTAATTTGATTGCATCATCTTCAAGTCTCTCGGCGCACTATAATTCGTCCGTGTTCAAGGAACCGTTTCGGTTTTTATCCAGCCCCTCATACTGCTTGCCATACATCGTCTTGAATTCGTTCAGAGTCGCCTTCCCATCCTCATTCGCATCCATGCTCTTGAATACTTCTGCCGATCCTAACTCGGTCACGTTCAACATGCCGTCGCCGTCCTCGTCCTGATGGTGAAACGCCTTAACCCAGAATCCGATAAACTCAGCGCGGGTCACTTGCTCATCCCCATTGAAATCCATCGCCCGGAACATGCGCGAGGCTTCTTTTGCGGGAGCGACCTCCGCGGTCTCCACGACCTTGTATTGACGCCAGAGCGCGTCCTTCGTCGCACCACCTTGCTTGACCGGAGGCAAGCCTTGTCCCCAATTCTTGTTCGGCTCCGAACCGAGCCAGAGCTCCAGCAAGCCGCCGGCGGCGAGCTCTCTCTGATAGATCCAGCAATTGTCCAAGCGCTTGCCGTTTAACTTTGCCTTTTGAATATAGCAGTTCTCCGGTGAGTTATTATAGGCCTTAATCTTGAACGTCTTACCTGAGTAGTAGTTCGGATCGAGTTGGATCGTGATTTCGTCAAATTCCGGTGCAGTGAGTTCGTAGATCGGATCCGCAGCGCAGGCGCCTCGTTCCGAGAACAAACCGATCTTCATCAGCGCGCTCAATGCCCCCATCTGCCCCTGATCTTCTTCGCCGCAATAACCATCGTGTGGTGTGGTGCCGCCGAAGGCAATCTGGCTGACTTTGCGCGTCCAATACTGCGAGAGCCACGGCTTGCCCGCATGATTGAACAGGTGCGCCATCCCGCAAGAGGGTTGGTTCCCGTAATCAAACAGACCACTATGGCCGCGTCCGAACTTGTGCGGCATTTCCGTTTCAAACGCATGGGTGAGCATATCCGCAAACGTATCAGAGCCCCCCATCAGATCCACCAAGCCCGGAACATCGTGCGGGACATACCACGTATAGGTCCATGCATTCCCCTCGACAAAACCATACCACTTTACCGGATCGAATTTCTCATACCACGAACCGTCGCGTCGCTTCGGACGCATGAAACCACTGGATGCATCCCACTGATTTCTGTAGTTCTGCGAACGATCAATGAAGGTGGCGTAATTCTCTTGATCGCCGATTTTCTTAGCGAGCTGCGCAGCGCACCAATCATTGAACGCCCACTCAAGCGTCAGCCCCCCGGTCATATCAAACTCGTCCTTAGTGTCCCACATTGGGCACCAGCCATTATCAATATAAAATTGAAGATCCCCCCATTTGCGATCCATGCCGCCGCCGGGCATATGATTACGGCGAATCACTTCCATGACTTCTTCGGACGACCAATCATCCAGCAAGCCCAGATTATGAGCAGAGACAATCAGTGGCGTGGCAGGATTACCCGTCATAATAAAGGAATAGCCTCCGCCATTAGGACCACGCGGCAACACCCCGCCCCACTTATCAATTTCTAGAAACGAGTTGGCAAAATCCTCCAACACATGCGGCCAGCCAATGCCCCACAGCAAATTCAAATTGAAGTTGGTCAGCCAGAAGGAGTCGGCATTGTAATAGTTGTATTTGGCCCTGCCGTTTTCATCCATCGGCAGTTGTCGAATCTTCAGCTCCTTCGTGTTACCGCCCTTACCATTGGTATAGTCGGGGATCGCGCCGTTCACGTCGTTCAGCTTGTGCCGCCCCATCAACGCGTGCCACAAATCGGTATAAAACTTGGTGCGCAGTTCAGGCGTGCCACCTTGCACATCGATACGTCCGAAATAGTCATTCCACACATCACGGGATTCTTGTGCCACCTCATCGAAGCTTCGACCGTCCGCTTCGGTTTCGAGGTTCAAACGCGCATTGTCGATACTGGTAAACGACACCGCTACCTTCATATTGATCACTTCGCCCGCAGTCACATGCTCAAACCGCACCACACCGGACTGATCTTCAAACCCATTCGACCATGTATCGAACTTCGAGATGGCCTTGTCCAATTCCACCACAAAGAAAGTTCGCACCTTTGGCGGGCCGCCCCACTTGCCATCGATACGGTCGTAATAGCCTTCCAACTGCCGATCGCCAACAGCCGTCACGTGACCATTGATCATTTTCGCCGAGCCACTCTTGCCACCTAAACTGACAATGATATCTGCCCGACCAGTATTCGCATAGGTATAGCGATGGTAGCCGACTCGCTCAGTGGAAGTAATCTCCACATCCATCGCATACTTGTCCAAAGTCACCTTGTGATAGCCTGGGCGCACCACTTCCGTATCGCGACTGAACGGCGATTTCCACCCCTCCTTATTCAATTCATAATCGCCGCCGGTGGTCGGCATCATATCCAGACCCACCGTCATCCAGCCGTGTAGATGACAAAAGCCGAGCACGTCATTGAAGCGATAATTATAGCCCCCGCCGCCTTGCCCCTCGTTGCTGGTATCTGGAAACACATTGACCATCCCAAAGGGGCGCTTTCCTGTGCCAAAGAAAAACCAGCGCCCGCGCGCCGACATAATATACGGATCGACCATATCGACATAATCGGTGGGCTCGATTGCAGTAGCTTCCAAAGACCCCTGAGATGAGGCGTTCGCTGGTTGCACACACATAGAGGCGAGTAAGTAGCAGACAGCGAGAGATCGCTTCGAGTATTTGAAAGTAGATTTAATCATCAGTCGCTTTTTGAATCGTTTGAGCTTGAGGAGTAACAGTTCAGACATTGATGGATTTGGTGCGAATCCGCAGCTATTCAATTCTTACTTTTGTGGTATAATTTCGCTGGTATATTTATAAGGTTCTGGTATTTTATAAAAATGAATGTGCAGACTTACAGTCAGGGGATCCCTATAATCAACCGATCAGGCATCTTTAAACTGCAAAATCCAGTCTTTGAATTCACCTACCGAAATCCCACCAATGTCATCCATTTATATGACTACTATGGCTGCGTCAGAATCGGCTCCAGAGAATACAGTTTCAGCCCCGGCGACATTACCTGCATCCGGAGCGGCAGCGTTTATAGTTTCGAAACAAAGACACCGGGGAAGCACTGGTGCATCCATTATGAAGAAAGCGAGCCCGAAGGCGGCCCCATGATGGATTTGCCTAGCCACCTACAACTCGGAGCCAATAGCGTATTTTATCGCGAACAGCTGCAGCTCATCAGCCGCCTAGTGAACAATCAGATCCAAAGCGACGATCAAGACCCAATGCAACTAGAGGCACGCTACCGCTTAAAGGCCTTACTTCTCGCGCTCCACAGCTTAAGTATCAATCACCCCAGCAGTAAACGTAGCCGCAACAATTTCTCATGGGATACACTACTGGAATGGATCGATGAACACCTCAGCCAGCCACTCAGCATCCCGGTGTTAGCCGCACGCGCAAACCTCGCACCCGGCACATTAAGCAGGAAATTCAAACAGACATACAAGACATCACTAAGCCAATATTTACTCCACCAGCGCATCAATAAAGCCAAATCCTTGTTAGCCACGACGACGCTCAGCATCTATGAAGTCGGCTCCTCGGTGGGCATCCCCGACCCGCAATACTTCAACAAACAATTCCGCAAAGTCACCGGCATCAGCCCCAGTCGCTATCGCGACGAAAACCTGGAATACCTCAGCAAGATCCCCGACGAACTATCGACCAAAGAAGGCCGCTGGCAGGATTGAACGAAGAAGCATTACTCGGAACGAGACGTCATTGAGAAAGGCCGCGCATTAACCGCGGTCCCCCAAGTCGAGGGCTTCGGTCCCATGACAAACTCTATCGAGCCGCCATCGATTAGCGCGTCGTGCGGTAGGAAATTTTTGTCCCATGCCTGACCGTTGATCGTCATGCTTTGGACATACATATTTTCCGCCGAGTTATTATTGGCCGTGATCACACAGGTCTTGCCATTCGGTAAATTCAGAGTCACCTCATCAAAGAGCGGGCTGCCAATGGTGTATTCCGGCACCGAGTGCATATACGGATAGAAGCCCATCGCACTGAAGAGATACCAGGCAGACATTTGACCGGCGTCTTCGTTGCCGTTGATGCCCCAGGTGTCGTTACGATATTCCTTTTCCATAACTTTACGCACCCACTTGGCAGTCTTGGCAGGAGCACCGGCATAGTTGTAGGCATAGAGCGCATGCTGATCCGGCTCATTGCCATGCCAGTATTGCCCGAACTCCTTGCTGCTGTCATTGTGCCCGCCGCTATCACCACCTTGCGTCGATAGAAACTCATCAAGACGTGCCTCGAAAGCAGCATCGCCCCCCATGAGGTTAATCAGGCTCTGAGTGTCCTGCATGACGTGCCACGTCCACTGCCATGCGTTGCCCTCGCAGTAGTCATTATTCCCCTTCCCCGTATAGGTGAGTGGGTCGAAACTTTCAGCATACGACCATTGTCCCGATCGGTCACGTCCCCGGAAAAATCTCGTTTCGGAATCCCATAGCTTTTTATAATTCTCCGAAGCGCGATAAAACAGGTCCGCATCTTCGGACTTACCTAATGCATCTGCGAAACGAGCAATATTAAAATCGCAGTAAGCATGCTCCAAAGTGCGCGTGACATTGATATATTCGGGATGTGCCACGTAGCCCAACTCGACATAATCTTCGAAGCCTCTTCGGCGTCCCGGAACTGTGGCGTTCTTCTTCACGAGTTCGTAGGCCTCCTCGATATCAAACCCGCGGATGCCCTTAATGTAACTATCCGGAATCACCACGTCGCACCAGGTGCCGGGCATGATCTGTGTATCCTTGTTCGCAAGCTTCCACTTCGGCCCCCAGCCACTATCACGGTAATCATCAAGCATGGTTTTGATCACATCCAACTGCACATCCGGATTGATCAGCGTGTAAAGCGGATGTGCGGCGCGAAAGGTGTCCCAAAGCGAAAGCACACTGTAATGCGTATGACCGTCCGTGCGGTGCACCTTGCCATCCATACCGAGATACTCCCCATTCACATCGTTGAAGGTCTGCGGGTGAAACATAAGATGATACAACGCAGTATAGAAGTTGATCTGCTGATCGGGCGTGCCGCCTTGAGCGTCGATCTTAGCCAGCTGCAGGTTCCACTCGGCAGATGCCTCGGCACGCACCGCATCAAAGTCCCAGTGGTCTAATTCGGTCTGCAAGTTCAATTTAGCGTTGGCCTCGCTGACATAGGAAATACCCACCTTAACCAAGAGCGCTTCTCCCTCACTGGTGGTGAAAGATGCGTAACCACCCTGCTCCCCTTTATCGGTAAAGGTCACCGGCTTACTGAATTCCATGCAAAAATAAGTTGAATGTTCACGCCACGCGGTCGTATGCGCGACCCCAGATAAAGTAGTGAGACTCTCCTGACGCATCGCACCGTCCATCGAACCCCGCTTATGCCGTGCCCAATTAACACCTTTGCTTAAGTCAATCAACACACGAGCGGAGTCGGATTGCGGGAAGGTGTAGCGGTGGATGGCCGCCCGCTTGGTGCAAGTCATCTCAGCGGTGATGTCCATCGAATCAATCACTGCTTTATAGTAGCCGGGCTCGCCCGACTGGCGACTTTCCGGAACTTCGACAGTGGTTCCGAGTTCTTGATTCCCCGTCGTCGGCAGCATCACGACCAAGCCATACGAACCGCACCCGGTCCCTTGTAAATGAGTGTGATTAAACCCGATCAGATCTTTGATTCGACTCTGATAACCTGAGGGAGAGTGAGGTGAATTCAGTGGCCCCGGCGAAATCATCCCGAAAGGCCGGATTGCCACGGGAGAGCACTGGGCGGCGGAGTTCGTCCCAAGAAAGACATTCACGCGGTCGGTGTAGTCGACAGCGGCCGCTGCCACTTGAGCAAGCGCGACGCATAGGAGAGATATCAGTTTTAATTTCATTCTTATTAACCCGCGCATAAATTAGGCGGCATATTGTATTGGTTTAGCTTTGAAGCGAGTTCGTCGAGTGTTGCTTTGACGGTACTGGCCCATTTGCCCTTTTTCCTGCGTTCCGATCTCTTGGCTAATTCAGTTATCAAGTCACAATTGAGAGACTCATCCGGATTGAGATCTGAGCAGTAGCTCGTGCGGCCTCTATACCGTTGGCAGTTCGTAGCCCTCACGGCGTGGCCGATCTTGCATGGCCTGCGCTTCTGCGTCACCCAGAATCTGCTCGGCTGCGGGGTCCCACTCAATCGCGCGACCAAGACGCTCGGCGATGCCAGCGAGTTGACAAATCGTGCCGGTGCGATGCCCGACCGACGCTGGGCAGATCGTGGGTTTCCTTGACTGCACACAGTCGATAAAGTTTCCGCGGTGATTCGTTGACTTGTAAACTTGGATCGCATTCGGACCGAAGCGGTGCTTGCGCAAATCAACCGGCAAGGTGGCGAGCTGTCCGCGCCCCACATGCACTTCCCCCTCGGTGCCAATAAAGCGAATCATGTGGCCATGATCCGGCTTCTTGTCGCGCCAGACCGTAATGCCGTCTGCATACCGGTAGTGATGGTGCTCCGCGCCGTTGTAGCCCATCGGAATAAACTCAACCGGCCCGGTGTCGTCACGCCCAAGTGCCCATTGAACAATATCAAAATTGTGTGCACCCCAGTCACCAAACATGCGATTCCCGTAGTCCCAGTAGCAACGCCAGCCGCCACTATAATTTTGTTGGACACGGTGCTCGGTGTATTCGTAAAAAGGTGTGGGGCCGAGCCAACGATCATAGTCGAAGCCTTCCGGGACAGGGAGGATCGGCTGGTTTTCCGGTGGCAGTGGGAACTTGCCCAGTCGGCAGTAGACTTCCTTCACCTCGCCGATCAAGCCATTCCGCACCAGATTGGCTGCGATCATAAAATGAGCGGAAGAGCGTTGTTGCGAACCGACCTGAAGAATACGGCCGTATTTTTGTTCGGCTGCCAACACTGCCTTCCCCTCTTCGATCGTCAGGGTCATAGGCTTCTCAACATAGACATCCTTGCCGGCCTTCATCGCTTCAATCGCGATTGCTGCATGCCAATGATCCGGAGTCGCAATACAAACGACATCCACCTCTGGATTCTGAATCAGCTCCTCGTAGTAAGGTGTGGCCGCGACCGAGGTCGCTCCTTTTTGAGCAAGAAATCCGGCCGCGTTGTTAAGATTGGAGGCACGGACATCACAAGCCGCGACAGCTTGAACACTCTGCATTCCTGGGAAGGATACTAAGTGTCCGTGAGCAATACGGCCTGTACCGATAAAGCCAATGCCGATCCTTGAATTCGCGCCCGCCTTGTTGGCATTGCCGAGCGTTTCGGCCTTAATGATAGACGGTGCTCCGAAAAGCAATCCAGCTGCAGTAGCGGATTGCTTAAGAAAGCGACGACGAGGAAGAACGTTTTCGTGTTTCATAGATTAAAAATATTATAAAGTTTCTCGTAGCTTTTGTCCACTAACGCAATTGTGAGACAATGAGGAGTCCGTAAGCTGTCTACAGCGTATAATCAGTAACCAAGACATCACTCGCTATTCACTCTGGTAAAGATCTGCCTCGATTTCTTCTAAAGAACGTCCAGCCGTTTCTGGCATCCACTTCCAGACCGTCAGGATCTGTGGCACCAGAATCACCGCGAAAATAAAGAAGGTGATCGAAGGCCCTACCGCCTCGCGTAGGCTCGGGGTGAATTGACCAACAATTGTGTCGGTTCCCCACATCGTCAGAATAACAATCGACATGGCATGCGAACGAATATTGGTCGGAAAGATTTCCGACGCGAAGATGAATTTGATCGGACCTAGCGAGAACGCGAAGAAGGCGACAAAGGCACACATCAATACGATCAGCATGGTATTGGCACCGCTATTAAAACTCGCACCGATCCCAGCTAAACAAGCGATGGCACCGATGGTGCCGAACTGTAGTAATTTGCGGCGGCCGATTTTATCCACATAGGCCATCGAAATTGTAGTGAAAATCATATTACAAAATCCGATCACGGCCATACCGCTCAAAGCACCATCCGCTCTAAGTCCGGCGCTCTCCAACAAGGAAGTGCCGTAATAGAACACTACGTTGATTCCGCTGAATTGAGCAAAGGCAGCCAACAGCATCGCGATGAGCAAGGGCTTGCGGTATTTCTTTTGCAACACGTCTACGAAGCGCTTCTTGGTGGCGCTCTCCTTGGCCACCGTTTGCTTGATGGTTTCGAGTTCCTGCTCCGCACCATTACGAAAAATCCGTTGGAGCACCTTGCCGGCTTGCTCGACACGACCGGATTTCACCAACCAGCGCGGACTCTCCGGCAAGAAAGCGGCCATCACGAGGAACAGCACTCCGGGAAGCAGCTCGGAGGCGAACATCGCACGCCAAGTCTCCTCGGCCACAAACCATTGCATGAAGCTACCCTCCGCAGCGCGTTCGGCCACCGAGGCCGCCCACTGGTGCAGAAAGTAGTTATTAAACAGCGCAATCATGATGCCCAATGTGATCGCGAATTGAAACATCGTGACTAATCGACCACGCAGGTGAGTTGGTGAAATCTCGGAAATATACAGTGGGCAGACCATGGCCGAAATCCCCACACCGAGGCCACCGAGCCAACGGGCAAACACCAATAACTCAATATTCATGGCCCATGCGCTACCGATCGCGGATAGCAGCATCAACACCGCTGCGAGCAATAAATTGCGACTGCGACCGAAGCGGTCGCTCAACCAACCGGACAGGCCGGAACCAAACACCGCACCCAACAAACCTGAGCTCACAAAGAAGCCCTCCATCGCCGGCGACAGAGCAAACTGCAGCTTCACCGGACTGATCGTTCCGGAGATAACAATGGCGTCAAATCCCCACAAAAGACCACCGAGCGCGGAGGCCACGCAGATGAAGACCAGAAAGGGCAAGTGCGGTTTATGGATGTTTAATTGTTTTGATTCGTTGTTCATGGGGCGGTTGTTACGTTTAAAAGTGAAAGATACCAATCGTCGCGCCATTCGATTTGAAGGTCCCCGTCTTTAACGCGACAGGGAGCCATACATAACACCCGTCAATCGCGTCTTCTGGACGCCAGAGATCGAACATGGCAATATAGGCATCCTTCTGCCCCGACACAGGGAAAACACAGGTTCTTTGGCCGCCGGTCGCATGACTCATTACTCCTCTTCAAACACCAGACCGAGTTCCGCGGACACACCGCCCTTGGTGTTGACCTTTAGTTTCACGGTGCCTTTTTCACCGTTTCTACTGCGCAGAATGGCGACGGCCTTTCCATAAAAAAGCGGATGTGTTGCATCCGTGAAACTATCGTGTCCCATCTGATTGCCATTGCCGACACCGACCAGCGTGGCGGGACCTTCTACCACAAAGGTCAGTTCATCCATTGCACGCGGGCAGACCCGGCCTTTTTCATCGGTCATTTCAATGGTTACATAGCAGAGATCCATGCCGTCAGCCTTGATAGTTTTCCGGTCTGGAGTCAGGCGCAACTCAGCCGGATTTCCAGCGGTTTCGATGCGAGTTTCTCCAATACGCTTGCCGTTTTTATAGGCGACTGCTTTCAGTTCGCCCGCTGCGTAAGGCACATCAAACCAAGTGAGGCGATATTTCTTCAACACGTCGTAGTACGGATTGGTAAGCTGACCGTTGTCTGCAATGATCTGCTTCGGTTCCGGCAGAATGCGCACCTCGCAGATGCTGGCCCAGTTTTGATTCTTAACGCCCGTAATATGAATCCGCACATAACGTGCGCTCGTTTCAGGGAAACTCAGTACGCTTTCGCGGCCAGAGTTCTTCGTCGTAAAAGCCACCGTGTTCCACTGTATGGCATCGCCGGAAACCTGCAAGTGGAAGGTGTAATGGTCCGCCGTTTTCTCCCAGACAATATTAACGCATTTAAAGGTCTGCTGTGATCCAAGATCAACCTGCCAATTCTGCGGCAGTGCCACGCCACTTGCGCACCAACGAGTGTCCAGGTTGCCGTCCACTGCTTTGCTCGCATAGTTTTCAGACTCTACGTTTCCGTTTGTGTCCTGCTTGATCTCCTCACTGCTTGCGCGCGCCGTTTTCTCAAAAGCCAGATTACTAAGCGTCTTTTCTGCGCCTTTACTGCGACGCCCCATACTCTTTCCGTTCAGGAACAGCTCCGCTTCATCGCCGTTCGTGTAGAGCATCACCGGAATATTTTCGCCCTCATGGCCGGCCCAGTTCCAGTGCGGAGCCAGATGGACGGTATCGACCTCCGGACGCCAGTTGCTCCGATAGAGATAAAAGGTGTCTTTCGGCAATCCCACGAGATCCACCACTCCGAAATAGCTGCTGCGTCCCTCCCACTTTTTCGGGTGTGGGTTGCGATGCATGGCGTACGGAGTCGGTTCGCCCAGATAATCAAAACCGGTCCAGATATACTCTCCCGAAACAAACGGATATTTGCGTGTGCGCTCGATCTCTTTTTCGGGAATATCCGACCAGCCTGCGGCGGTCAGCACGTAGGCATTACACTCACCATCTTTCGTGTAATCGGTCTTGGTTTTCGGAAGGCGCAGCTTGTAGGCACCACGCGTTCCAAACGCAGATGCTGACTCGCTGATACAGGTGCCTTTATTCGGATAGTTTTCGAGCGAGTAGAGAAACTTCTCCTGATAGTTCCAGCTGATCGTATCGAGCGCATCCATGATGTGCTTCGCCTTGTCTGCCGAGTCAGGCACGCAAACCCCCATCGTAATCGGGCGGGTAGGATCATATTTTTTTAAGTAGCTGACCAGTTTGGTGACATGCTGTGGTGCCTGCCCGTCGCTATTGCGCATGATATCGCCGTGTTCGTTGGCGATCGACCATGTGTAAACACAGGGATGGTTCCGATCGCGGCGAACAAAATTGCAAACTTCGCGCTCCGCGTATTTATTAACATACTCGGCCGTTGAACAACGCACACCAGCTGTCGCTCCGGATTTGTCGAACAGCTCATTGAACACCAAAATCCCCATGCGGTCGCAGAGTTCCAGCAATTCCGGCGCGGGCGCATTGTGGCTGGTGCGGATCGAGTTAACCCCCATCTCCTGCATGATTTCAATCTGACGCTCCATCGCCCGCGGATAAAATGCGGCACCAAGCGGGCCGTGATCGTGGTGCAGATTCACCCCCTGAATCTGGACGCGCCGGCCGTTCAGGAAGAACCCTTTATCCGCGGTCCATTTAAATGTGCGGATACCGAACGGAGTCTCCTTGCGATACGTCTCTTTACCATCCACTAACAGACGAGTCACCGCCGTGTAGAGCTGCGGCGTGTTAATGTCCCAGCGTCTTGGTTTTTTGACCAGCAGGTCGAACGATGTCGTTAGCATTTCGCCAGCCAGAAGCGTGATGTTCTTGCGCACTGTTCCAACCTTTTTGCCAACCGGATCGATCAACGAGTTTTCAATCGTGACCTGCCGAGTTTTTGCCGACTGGTTGGCCGCTTCGACTGCCAGTTTTACGGTCGCTTTTTCATCACTGATTTCGGGTGTCGTCACAAAAACGCCCCAAACCGGAATGTTGACCGAATCGACCAGCCTAACCGTCACTTTGCGGTAGATCCCCGCGCCCGGATACCAGCGCGAATAATGCTCGCGCGTATCCGCATGAACGGTCAGCACATTTTCGCCGCTGAACCGGGCGGCATCAGTCGCGTCGATATGAAACGAGTTATACCCATAGATCCACGAGCCGACTTTCTTACCATTCAGATAGACCGTCGGCGCGGACATCACTCCATCGAAAATAAGCTGAACCCGTTTGCCTGCGGCTGCTTTAGGCAGCACAAAACGCTTGCGGTACCATCCTTCGCCTTTCCAGGGCAGTTTTCCCTGTGACCCTTTATCAGTGAGCGCACCAAATGGCCCGCTGATCGCCCAGTCGTGGGGCAGATTGATGGGTTCCCAGCCGGAATCGTCAAACTCTGGCGCAATCGCCGCGCGCTGATCGCCTTTCGCGAAGCGCCAGCCGAAGTTGATATCGTCAATGACCTCCTGAGCGAAAGCCGCCGTTGCGCCCAACATCAGGGCCGTTAACAAAATGTGTATCGTGTTGATTCGTATCTTGGACATTTTTCACCAGTTCCTCTTATTTTTACCGGCTGATGGGGCATCTGCCCCGCGCCTCTGCTCATATAGTAAAAGACCATACCACCTGCACGCACTGTTGCGGTAATCTTCACACGACAAAAGGTTGATCATTTCGCGACAGAATTCAGGAAGTGACGAAAACGGCCTCGTCGAACATATCGCACGCAAAGACAAAAAAGCCCCGTAAAAATTACTCGATTTCAAGATGGATGAACTCCTGTGTTTTACCCGTAGTGTTCAAACCATGTGTTACCATTTCGAAGTCAGAATCGATAATACTGGTGTTCGTGGTAATGATATTCGCTGGTGCCCAGCTTGGAGAAACCAGATCCCCCGTCGTCTTCACCTGATAGCTGAGGCCGCGCGCTCCAGCATCTCGACGACGACGGAAAGAGTATTCGATCGTTCCAGACGGGCTATCGACCGTCGGCAGTAAGCCCACAGCATCACGGGCATTCGGGTCACCACCGAGCCCATACTCGAGGATATTTGCCAGCTTATCGCCATCGGGGTCGTCTTGCTCGCCATCTTCAGTCACAGAGCTCGCTTCCGGCAGCAAGGTCGCTCCGCCAACGACAGATAACTGAATATTACTGATCGTCGATGCAGGCGCTGCACCACCAACATTACGGCCAAAGGCCAACACAATGTAGTCGTAATCAGAAATTGCATTCGGTGCAGTCGTATTCGCGGATACGTCGAAGGTATCACTGTAACTCTGCGGACCCGTTGTGCCCGCAAGAATGGCAGCACAGTCGGACGCCTGACCTGCAGTTCCGTTGAAGACACCCTCCGGATTGGATAAGTTATAAGGATCCATATCGGCAGAACCCGGCAACCATGCATTACCGCCAGAGGCACCCGTGTTGATCAAGTTGGGATTCGATCCGGGGTTAATCTGCTTATACCCCCAGAGGTGAACAAATAGAGTCTCGTCCGTTTCCGCCGTCGAATAATCAAAACTAAGCGTGAGCTGTGCACGGTCGCTTTCTTCAAGACCGGTCAAATCGATGACCTTTGCAAAGGCACCCTCACCGATATAGTTATTCTCATTGCTATCATTAATCAACACACCGTCTTCAACACGCCATGCGCTTGAGCTAGCTTTGATAAAAAATACACTGTTCTTCTGAACACTACCACTGGAGTAACTGTTTGCATAAGGATCCACATCCGGCGCACGGTCGATCCCCTGCTCAACAGTCCACTCTCCGAAGTAATCCACCGTCCCGTGCAAGGCAAAGACGAGGTCCCAATCGGTGTCAGGTGTCGCTGAAAACGGCAGATCGAGCACCGATCCTGCTGTAGTTTGAATATGGATACGATCTCCCCCCGCATAAGCGCCTGCACCATTCGCTCGCGTCCAGTAAGACACATTACCACTGGCTTGTTCTTTCCATCTGAACTGAAAAGCGTAGGTCCCCGGAGTGAGCACCGCGTCTGTGAAATCGATGGTATAGTAATTACCCGCAGTAGTGCTAAGGTTGCGCATATTCACCTTATCAAACACACGCGTGCGGAAAGCATTCGTCGTCGGTGCAGCACCACTATACTCTCCGATCCAGAGATACAGCTCTGCAGCATCAGTGCCGCCGACCGCAAAGTTGTTATCTGATTGTAGTGTTAGCGCTGAGATTCGAACTGGTTCTGTAACGGCAAAAGTCTGACCAAGCACTTGATGGTTAGCGTAGTCATCACGTATAGAGGAGTGAAGCGCCTCGCCGACCGAGTTGCCCAAGAGAACATCATTGGTCGGATAAACCGCTCCAATGTCGGAGATGGTGGCCTCATTCTCTGGCAGCCAAGTTCTCAAGGCGCCATGTTCGGATCCACGGCCGCTCTTACCAGTTAGATCGTTGGAGCTCACGAAGAAATTGTTCTCATCGATCAAATTGAACATGAAGGCTTCCGCACCCTCCGGGATCTGAACTTCGGCCCAACCATCTGCATGCTCAAAGGGCACTGGAATCCTAAACCACTCCTCAATGCTCGTGCCTGTTGCATTCTTCGTATAAAGCAAATCAATGTGCTTCACCTCCGCCTTGTTCGTATTCCACATCAACCATGCCATGTAGTCGTCATTACCCGATGCGAGAATCTTGGGGCTCTGATCACTGAAAGGGGTATCCTTGCGCAAGGGGTTGTAGTAGGCAGAACGAGCGTCCACCTCACTGATCCAAGCTTCAATCTCTGCTGCTAGATCCGCCGCAATCACAGGCTGGCTGGCGATCAGATCCGTCATCTCCCCCTCATCGACCGCAGCTCCAAAGCTATCGTAGAGTTGGTAGAGTGAGTATTGCTGAGTTGTCTTGTCGTTCCAGAGGTAGTCGTAGTTTTTGTAGAGTTTCCAACCGTCCTTGAGGACAGTCGTTGCAACTCGCCATCCAAAGGGGAAATGCCAGAACATCGTATCACGCACTTGACTGGTCTGATGGTGCACAACACGCGTCTCATCCACTGGGTCATTCAACAAGAGGTTGCTTAGGTCGCAGCCATCGAGGCGATCAGGTATTGCTTCGCCCGCCAAGCCAAGAAAGGTCGGATAGATATCGATACCGTTGATCACCACATCACTAACAGTATTGGTTGAGATTCTTGGTCCGCTAACGATGAACGGAACACGGGTGCCCCCCTCCTTGATCGAGATCTTACCATGATCAAGTGGGAAGTTATCCGTCACAAAGCCTTGCACGTCTCCATGCTCCATACCGCCATTGTCGGAAGTGAAAACAATGTAGGTATTTTCTATCAGCTTATGCCCGGGCCAGCGTGGATCATCCGTATTTTCGAGATAATCAACCAGACGGCTCATGTAGTAATCGAGACTTTCGACCATTGCCGCGAGATAGGGATTGTTCTGTCCCTCGGCAAAAACCTCAGAGCCATCCAATGGATAAGTGTAGCCCATCAAAGCTGCATACTTCTGAAGTAAGCTCTCGGTGCGCACTTGCCACGGGCCATGCACTAACCATGTCGAATAATAACAGAAGAACGGCTCGCAGCTATTCACGGCATCAACCATGAAATCGAGAGCCGACTCGGTAACCTCATCTTTTGCCATGCCATTGGCGTCCAACTGATAGGTGTCAGATGGATCCGAAGTCGCGAAGTCAACCAGGCGGTCCATTGCGCTCTGCACACCACGACCATTATAGGCCACATCAAAGCCCTGGTCGGTTGGGTATGGAAAACTGTAGTGATGCCCGTCTGGCGACAGGTGCCACTTTCCAAAAACACCGGTAAAGTAACCAACATCTGCCAATGCCTCTGCCAATGAAATTTCTTCATCCTTCAGGCTGCTACGGAAAAGCGGCGTAACGCTGCGCTCATTCACACTCCAAGCCCGTGGTGCATGACCACCAGACACATGCAGCACATCGGTGCGCCCCGGATACTTGCCCGAGAGAATCGCAGATCGACTCGGCGCACAACTCGGTGCCGGAGAATAGGCATTGGTAAAACGCACACCATCCGATGCCAGCTGATCGATATTGTTCGTTTCGAAGACAGAAAATGGTGCCACCGTATCATAGCACTTCACATCCTGCCAGCCGAGGTCATCCACCAGAATGAGCAGGAAATTTGGCTGTGCCGGGCGCGGTCCGGGCACATAGTCCTCTGCCGTAATGACGAGATTATCAATCGAAACGGAAGCACCGGTATTCTCCGTGCCATCGCGGGTAAAGCCAATCGCGATGTAGTCATAACCGGCTACGGTGTTCGGGGCAGTGGTAAAGTCCGAGAGGATCAAGTCTCCACAGAAACTCTTCGCGCCTGCAGAACCCGTCAACGCGATCGCGGCATCCGAAGACTTTCCATTATCAAAGTATCCGTCTACAGCACCGAGATTATAGGTCGTAAACGCGCCACCAGAAGTCTCCCAAGTCGCTCCATTCTGTGAGCCAGTATTCATGATATTCGTCGTGTCATTCGAACTGACATTGACCAAGCCCCAGACATGCATGTAGAGCGTTTCGTTTTCGGATCCCCGAGTATAGTCGAAGTTAATCGTCAACTTGTTCTCGGAACTGAGGCTCCCTTTAGGCACAGCGATTACATACCCAACTGCACCTTCACTGACCGTCGAATTGACTGTCGAGGTATTCACCAAAGCTCCATTGCGCTCCCACGCACTCGTATACCCCTTCGTCCAATCCGTAGTGGATCGCGTCGTATAACCAACGGCTAATGCCGCCGCATCAAAGGTATCGTTAATCAGGGTTACGCTGGCGGACAATGACGTAGCGAAAGCCAGTAAGGGCAGAATAGACAGACGTAGGTAGTTCATCACTCGGGGGAATTTTTACTGATAGGAATTTGCTTTTTGGCGGCGCTAGCCGCCGGGGTGAGGGTTCAGCCGGCTGGTGGGACATCTGCGGCGCCTCTGAGCATTCGGTAACACAATATACCACAGGCATGCACGGTTGCGGTAATCATCACACGACAAAAGCTTGATCATTCTGCGACAAAAGAAACGCCGGAATCTACTCGCTACGGAGCTGGGAGGGCGAGATGCCGAACTCGTTCTTGAAACTGCGACTGAAATTGGTCGGCTCCAGATACCCAACCTGAAAGGCGACCTCGGAAACCGGCAGGTTGCTGTTTTCAAGTAGGTCGCGGGCGCGGTTCAGCCGCATGGATCGAATCAATTCCTGCGGCGTTTGATTCGTCATGGCTTTCAAGTTCCGTTGAAGCGTCCGTTCCGCCATATTCATCGCCGTCGAAAGCGACTCCACCTTAAAATCCGGGTCGGACATATGCTCGCCCACCTGCTTAACAATACGTTCCATAAAGCGATCTTCAAAGGGGACCGCCTCAATGCCACCGGTGTCATCAACCTGCTGTAAAATCCGGTTGCGGTAGTTGCGGCGGGACTCCAGCAGGTTGCGCACGCGCATTTTCAAAATCGGAACGGAAAAGGGCTTACTGATGTAATCGTTCGCTCCGTGCTCCAGTCCTTCGATCTGCTCATCCTCTTTGCTGCGGGCGGTCAGCATCACGACCGGTATATGGTTGGTCACTTCGTTGGTCTTGAGCTCTTTGCACAGATCCAGCCCGAACATGACGGGCATCACGACATCCGTAATCACCAAATCGGGGACATGCAGCACCGCCAGCTCCAAGCCCTCACGGCCATCTTTTGCCAACAACACTTCATAGTCATCTTCGAGTTCAGTCTGAAGAACCAATCGCAGGTCCTCGTTGTCTTCCACGACCAGAATTGTTTCCATATTTCTCCATCTCCCTTAATTTTTGCCGGCTGGTGGGGTATCTGCTCCGCGCCTCTCAACATTCGGTAACACAATATACCACCGGCATGCACGGTTGCGGTAATCATCACACGACATAAGGTTGATCATTCTGCGACAGTATTCAGGAAGTGACAAAAACGGCTTCCTCGCACATATCGCACGCAAAGACAAAAAAAGCCCCGTAAAAATACGAGGCTTTGGTTTAAATGCTTATAATGCCCTGCGACGGCGTAGCATCACCGAGCCCAATGCCAGCAAGCCGCCGATGAGTGCGTAGCAGCCGGACTCGGGAATGATGGTCAAGGTGATCACATCATTACCTAAGTCCTGAGTCACGAAACTACCCGCATAAGCACCTTCTGTCACATTGACAGTTCCAAACGCGGAGCTAATTCCAGCTCCACCAGTGACATCTGCCAAGGTAATCGTGGTGTTGTGAGTGCCTGTATAACCAGTAAGATCGACCGCGAGCGTTCCGCTAGCTGCGGTCAAGGAACCGAGACTCAGCGTCTTAACTCCGGTGGCGTTGAACTCGAAGCTCAATGTGCCGTTGCTACCGAATGTAAAACCGCCACCGGTGGCAGAGAGAGCCGCATCGCCTATTATATTGAGTGCGGCGTTCCCCGTATTCGATCCAAAATTAGCACTAGCCACACTTAAGCTGCCAGAGCTCAGGTTAATGAAAGTATCTCCTGTGCCCCCACCACCAGCGACTATTTCACCCTGTGCCGTAAAAGCGCCACCCTGCACATTTAATACGACCGTGCCAGCCGTGTGTTGGCCAATATTGTTCGGTCCGGTAGTGGTATTAATTGATCCACCATTAATATCCAGTCGCCAGAGCGAAGCTGCAGAACCGTTAAGCCCCATGCTAAGACGATCGAATGTGCGATCTTGCGCGTTTTGGAAGACTGGATTATTGGCCTCATTACGGATGAATGCTGTATCACCAGCCCCGGGCACACTCCCCCCACTCCAGTTTGTAGCTTCATTAAAGTTACCATTTGAGCTTCCGTCCCAGGATATACTAGCGGCAAACGAGTTGCCCGCCATCGCGCCAATGCTGATTAATCCTGCAATTATTTTTTTCATATATAGGTCTCCTTAGGGTTGTTTCGGTTCTGTCAAATGTCAGAACCCTGTATTGTTATTCTCTCGATGTTTCCGGAAGTAACCCGATCACGTTCCGATCTCCCATTCACGAATAACTATACCCTATTTATGAAACATAGCGGTAATCACCACGCGACAAAAGGCTGATCATTTCGCGACAAAAGAAATGCCAGAATCTATTCGCTGCGGAGTTGGGAGGGTGAGAAGCCGAACTGTTTCTTGAAACTGCGACTAAAATTGGTCGGCTCCAGATACCCCACCTGAAAAGCGACCTCGGAAACCGACAAGTTGCTGTTTTCAAGTAGGTCGCGGGCGCGGTTCAGCCGCATGGATCGAATCAATTCCTGCGGCGTTTGATTCGTCATGGCTTTCAACTTCCGTTGAAGCGTCCGTTCGGCCATATTCATCGCCGTCGAAAGCGACTCCACTCTGAAATCCGGATCGGACATCTGCTCGCCCACCTGCTTAACAATACGTTCCATAAAGCGATCTTCAAAGGGGACCGCCTCAATGCCACCGGTTGCATCGACCTGCTGCAAAATCCGGTTGCGGTAGTTGCGGCGGGACTCCAGCAGGTTGCGCACGCGCATTTTCAAAATCGGAACGGAAAAGGGCTTACTGATGTAATCGTTCGCTCCGTGCTCCAGTCCTTCGATCTGCTCATCCTCTTTGCTGCGGGCGGTCAGCATCACGACCGGAATATGGTTGGTCACTTCGTTGGTCTTGAGCTCTTTGCACAACTCCAGCCCGAACATGACGGGCATCATGATATCCGTAATCACCAAATCGGGGACATGCAGCACCGCCAGCTCCAAGCCCTCACGGCCATCTTTTGCCAGCAACACTTCATAGTCATCTTCGAGTTCAGTCTGAAGCACCAGCCGTAGATCCTCGTTATCTTCTACGACCAGAATCGTTTCCATGTCCGCTGTTTGTTCGCTTATTGTTTGTCACCTTTTAGCAGGGGTATTTCTACTGTAAATCTGGAGCCTTGCCCATCGGCAATCGGACTGACAACCGCCACCCGACCACCCAGTAGCTCAGCCACTTCGTGAACCAGTGCCAGACCGAGACCGGAGCCAATCGTCTGTCGCGCGGACGACGATTGACCGCGATAATGCTGGTCGAAAATATGCGGAAGGTCCTCGGCGGCAATGCCAGGCCCCGTGTCTTCTACGAAAAAAATAAGCGCATGACGGACCGTAGAGAAACCAACAACTACCCGCCCGGCGGATGGCGTGAATTTGATCGCATTGCTGATCAAATTGCCGAGCATGCGCTTCAGTGCCTGAGGATCTATGCGCGCCAACAGACTCTCTTCTACGGGCTCAAATGACAGTTCGATTCCTTTCTCTTCGGCCAGCGGGCGCATGGAATCAATGATCGAGCTAATATGAACCACCAGCTCCACCTCCACGGGGTTGACCTTCATTTGCCCATCCTGAATTCGGCGCAAATCCAGGATTTGCTCAACGAGTTGCTGCAACTCGTACACATTCTTGAGCGCCACTCCCAGATACGTCTTTAGCTTCCCTTCGCCGACCTCCTTCATCGCCCGCTCAATGGGCACAGGAATAACAGTCAGCGGGGTTCGGAGTTCATGAGATATCTGGCTGAACAATCGCAACTTCATCTGTTCGAACTCGGTCTGGCTGCGCTCGTGTGCAATACGTAACTTGAGTCGTTGCAGGCTGAGCTGGCGATGCACTGCCCATATAAGCAAAAGCAGCAGAGCCAGTGTTGCCGACGCAATAATCGCGCGCCCCTTTCCTTTTGCCCAACGCAACTCCATTTCGGCATCGAGCGTTACGATTTCATCAAGCCGATGCTTCAACCGGCTCTGTCGCTCAATCAAATTCAACCATTCAATCATCTGCAATACCGGTCGACCGCTGGCAAGCCCATCCGCCAGGAAGCCAGCAAGCCGTTCGGCCTCCTCTGGAAACCCATGAAGGCGGATTGCCTTCACTGGATGTGCCTGTTCACGCATGCTGATGCTTGCTTCGCTCAATGCCAAAATCTTGTGACCGTTACGTTCCGCAAAACCACTGACCTTCAAGCGCAGCCAGCGTCCCTTAAAGGCAAATAGAGGAATGCGAACAGGATTGTCGCCGGGATTTCCACCCGTCCATTCTGCCTTATGAATCGGTATCCATGACGTCCTTCCATCAACTTCCTGAGCGCCGAAAACCTCAATCTTTCCCGGGAAACCATAGCCAGGAACAATGCTCCCGCTCGGCGGCGTTGCGGGAAACAGCGTGAGCCATCCCATCCACTGCTCACTCCCCAAATCAAGCTCGATCAGACAATCTTCCTTTGGAGGTTGCTCGAAGGTTACCGAAAACGCGTTATTGGCCTCCTCCTCCTGGTTTCCGCGCGCTAAACCAAGCGGCATTCCCAAACCGGTCTTTTGATCAGCCAGATAGTCCTTGCTCCAATAAGGCCGCGATTCAAACGAGGGCTCAGCTACAATTTTTAGGGCCCTCCAAATATCCTTCTCTATTATACAGAAAACCTCGCCCAGAGCAAAAAACTCCCGACCGCCCTCGACCGCACCACGATACACGTCAATTCGGATTGAGGCACACTGAGGCGCGGGAATATCGATCCGCAAAGGAACATGGGTCGGATCGGGGCAATCCTCATCCATCCACTCTGCCACCGTTTCGCAGGTTCCGTCCTTGAATTGCTTGGATACGCGGAAACGGCGTGGGAAACCGTAGCCATGTAGCGTGCCCTGCCGGGGATCAATCGCCGGAACCAACACCACTTGTTCGACTTTCGCAATAGAGGACCAAGTCACCTCTGCGGACCACCGCGGTGATTCCGGCATTCCGTCTATGACTGGCAGATAATCGCCGTGGAAACCGTAAGTATCCAGCTGTCTGGTTTCGTTAAAATCCGGCAAGCCGGCCAATTCAGCCCGGACTTGAGCTGCTTCAACAGTCAGCGCCTTGCGCGCCTTTGGCAGTTTGAACCACGGCACTTCCTTGGAGTGCGTACTTATGGTGAACGCCAGCGCGGTAGCACACAGCAACAAAATTGAAGTTCCAATTAAAACGCTGCCAGTTCTGTTCCGCATGATATCGCCAAGCTCTTCATTCTGTTATCTGATTTCTATTTGATCTTCATGACCACTTCAAAATATGCCAAACTGGCCAAATGCTCGAATGATACAGCCCTACGCGACATTCAGGAATTAAAGGCCAGAGCCATTTTCATTCAGAACCCCCGCAAAGGACGCAGCACAAGCTACAGGCTTCCAGGTCGCAGAAGCTAAAACCGTCAACCATCCATACACTCAAGATGACATTTGGCTTCGGAGGCTTCGCGATTGCAAGCTAATTTGTCGCCTTAAAACGAAGGTGCGCAGTCACCGGAAAATGATCGGAAGGCGTGCGCCCTTCCCTGCTGGTTCTTACAATCGCAGCATTGAGTGTATGAAACTCCGCAGAGGCGAAGATGTAGTCGATCTTTGGTCCACTCGCATGCCCTTTAAATCCGTTAAAAGTACCGACAGTTGTCTCATATGGGTGAATGAAACGAAAAGTGTCCACCATTGTTAACGGCGTTGCCTCACCATTCAACTTTCCATTGCCAGTCAAATACGCGATGACGGGATTGTCTTCAGCGACATTCAAATCCCCCATCAATATAAGTGGGGCCTGGTGTGTTTGCCTGTGAAAGTGCTGCATGATCAATTCAGCGGCCTTCTCACGTGAGGGTTGCGAGCCGTCATCCATGTGCGTGTTATATACATAGAACGCCTGAGCGGTCGCCTGATCGAGCAACCGCACCCAGGTACAGATGCGCAGATGGTGGTTGCCCCAGCTCTTCGACGGAACCTCGGGCGTATCTGAAAGCCAGAAATCACCGGTCGCCTGAACCTCGAACCGATCCTTGCGATAGAGGATGGCTGAAAATTGCCCCGTGTGCCGCGTGCTGTCCGAGATGATTCCGACTTCAGCATATTCCGGTAACTGCTGGTTCAACGCATCCAACTGAAAACGCACCGCTTCCTGCAAGCCCAAGACATCGGGGGCTTCATCACGGATCACGTCATACAGGAACTCTTTTCGCAGATCCCAGTGGTTCGCACCGTCATTCGCTGTTCCATTGCGAATATTGAATGACATCACCCGAAGATCGGATTCGCTCGCGTTCGCGCTTGGAACAATGAGGCCTCCAGAGCTCAACAGTATGAGCGCGACGAGCACCAGCCAGTATATTTTCTTCATCTCGTTTCTTGTAATCACAGTGGCTGCGCATCCTAGCAAATGACGGGCACCACACATATACGTGATTGCGTAAACTTTAAACACAATTGCGACAAATTTTAGAGAATTTCAGCCGCCCATAGTTTGGCGTTCCACCATCACTCAAGCCTTGAACAGAGTCAGAGCTTCGGTTGCTAACGCTCAGCAGCGAGTTTGAATTGTTTATGCTCCGCTGGGGAGTGGGCGGAGTCCATCAGCTTGCGCAGTTCCGAAATCACTTCCGGATGTTGCGAGGCGACATTCTTTGTCTCGCCGATGTCACGTGACAGATCAAACAACTCAAGCCTCGGATCCAAGTCGGTATTGGTCTTATAAAGAATCAACTTCCACTTGCCCTTAAGAATGGCGCGCTTGCCGCCCCTCTCGAAAAACTCCCAGTAGAGAGTGTCGTGTGTCGCTTGCTCACCCTGCCCCAATAGCACGGGCACCATCGAGATTCCGTCGGTATCTGCCTGTGCTTTGGCTCCAGCCAGTTCGCGCACCGTCGGCGATATATCCCAGAATGCAGAGACATGATCCGTGACCTGCCCAGGCTGAATCTTGCTAGGCCACCACGCGATCATCGGCGTGCGAATACCGCCACCCCACATGTCGCGCTTACCGCCGCGCAGTTCCCCGCTGGAATTGAAACTCGCACGCATATGCCCACCTTCTTCCATCGCATTGGCGACCGGCAAATCGATTTGCTCCCATTGGTTGCGCGTAATCAAACCACTATCGAAGACTTTCTCGTCATCCTAGTCGGCCGACGGGGATGGTATTACGAACCGGTTTCTATTTTTCTAAAACGAGAAAGCGTCCCCACTGCTAGCGATGAGGATGCTGTTACAATCCGAGGCGAAGCCGACAACCCTCAATTAGAACACTGTGCGCGCGACCATCAGGCATTGAACGAGTGACTCATCTTGATTCTCAGGCGGCACGCAGCCTATAGACAGCCAACTGTTTCAATCTACTTGGCTCAACGTAATGATGGCGTTCGCCCACACTACTTAAATGTTGACGAACGGCCACACTTGAGGAATATTGACGTCCTACCACATTCATTACACTCAGAGCATGAACATCATTAGCGTCAAAGACCTCGCAAGTCTGATTAAACAGGAGCGAAAAGCCCGTGCTTGGACACAGGCGGAACTTGCAGAGCGTTCCGGCGTGAGCAGAGACTGGATCATTACCCTAGAGCAAGCCAAACCAAGCGTCGAACTCGCGCTGGTATTGCGCACGCTAAAGACGCTGAATCTGCCCCTGGCGATCAACAAGCCTAACCAACCAACTCAAGACGGAATTAACCTGGACGATATTCTGAGTCAAACGAAACAGCGAGGCAACCAGCCATCATGAATGCGAAGTCTCTCAGCGTCGTTGCGAATCAGCAAAAGCTCGGCACAGTCACTTACCACAAGAACCGACTGAGCTTCCGTTACGCACCGGAGTGGCAAACCTCCAGCGCAGCCTTCCCCCTCTCGGCCTCGATGCCACTCACACGCAATAAGCATTCACATGCAACGATTGAAGCGTTTCTATGGGGCCTGCTGCCCGACAATCAAGCCGTGATGGATCAATGGGGCAAACAGTTCCAGGTCTCCTCACGAAATGTATTTCGACTCATCGAGCATGTGGGCGAAGACTGTGCAGGTGCTATTCAATTTATCTCGGAAGCAAACGAGCACACGCTACTCAATCAACCTTACAGCGAACAAGTCCAGTGGTTCAGTGACGGTGAACTGAATGAGCGCATTCGCTTAGTGCTCGAAAATCATGCCAGCCAGCGACTCTCCAATGACATCGGCCAATTCAGCCTAGCTGGTGCTCAAGCAAAGATCGCACTCTACCAATCTAAAATCACCGGATCTTGGGGTATCCCACGCGGCATGACCCCGACCACACACATTCTCAAACCCGCTCCCCCGAGTTTCCCGGGCTTTGTTGAAAACGAACATTTTTGCTTATCGCTCGCTGCGGCACTCGGCATCACCACTGCCCATTCGAATGTGATCCATGCCGACGACATTCCAGTCATTGTTGTCACACGCTACGATCGTCATCACACAAATTCTCAATACGTGCGCATTCATCAGGAAGATTTCTGTCAAGCTCGGGCGATCTACCCGGATCTCAAATATCAAAGCGATGGCGGCCCTTCGGTCGAAGCCATAGCCAACACCATTTGGGAGGTCTCCAGTGATGCCCTGACCGACATTCGCAGCTTCGCCGACGCCCTGCTGTTGAACTTTCTAATTTACGGAACCGATGCCCACGCCAAGAATTTCTCATTGCTCTTCGCAAGCAACAATCAAGTGCGCCTCGCACCACTTTACGACATCGCCAGTGCATTGCCTTACCCACTTCAAATCTCTCCGCACAAAGCTAGATTAGCAATGAAGATAGGCAGCGCCTATCATATCAAGAAAATCGAGCCACGCCACTGGCAAGCCTGCGCAATGCAACTGCGCCTTCCAGCTGCAGTGCTCATCGAACGACTGCATGACATGACCAAACGATTAGAGACGCTGGCACCCACCATTGCGGATGACCTACGCCAACAAGGCCTCTCACACCCGATCGTGCAAACACTCTCAGACTCGATCAGCCAACGGGCCAGTAAACTGCTGAGTCACTATTTTAATTGATACCAATGGTGAAACAACATCTCACGAATTCTAACATTCAGTAGTTCAAGACAGGGATGAGGGTGATCGGCCTACCAGATGGCTAACAAACCGTGCTCGGGGCGACAGGATTGCTTCGCCTTCTCGCTGCGCTCGTCGAACCCGAGCTGCGGCTACCGCCGCATCGCCACTACGTGGCTCCTTTCGACGGAACGAAGTGGAGAAGGGGCGCACCTCGTGCGAGTCTGAAAGACCGGCCAGAGGCCGCCAATCCTGTCGCCCAGCGACAAAAAAACCCACCTCGCAAGCGAGATGGGTTTCATTTGGTCGGGGCGACAGGATTCGAACCTGCGACCCTCTGCTCCCAAAGCAGATGCGCTAGCCAGGCTGCGCCACGCCCCGTTTCCAAAAGAAGACGACAAACCATCACAATTTAATACCCTGTCAATGCTGTTTCAAAAAATATTCTCATTATTTTTTGTTCGCGCTTTCAAAAAATTATGACAATCCTGACGTCAAGATAATGAGGCAAAATCGAACCATAGCCATTCACACCTTTGTAGAACTAGGAATGGTGTCGATTTGCCTCACTCTGTTCCTGCCGACACAGGCATCCGCAGCGACACTTCAGCAGCAATTAGAGCAAGCGATCACGACCTTTGGTAACGGTGATTACACCTCTAGTTATTGGCAATTTGAGAGCATGGAGCTCGATTATGGCACCGAACCAGAGTTTTTAGCGCGCAATTTTCAGCAAACCATCCTCCCCGTGCGCGGCTATGCTGCACTCATGGCAGATCGTCCCACCGATGCGCTGATCTACTTCGGCGAGTTGCTCAGCCAATACCAACCACACCCAAGCTTACAGGGTTTCGCACTCTATAATGCTGCGATCGCTCAGTCGCAAACTAATGCGCTGGCGGCGGCGGCGCAGACTTTTCACAATTTTCAGCTGATATTCCCAGGCTCCAACGAAGCCGCACTCGCCCTGCTACAAGAGGCAGATCTACGCTATGATATCGGCGAGGTCGCGACTGCCATTGCTCTACTAGAGGCATTTTATGAATCGGAGGCCCCCGAGACGCTGCGTATGCAGGCGCGCCTGAGAGCCCTACAGATAGCAAGTGAAACTGACTCGACCGACCGTGCCCGTGAAATCTTATTTGAGTCGGATTGGAATATCGACGCGATGCCGGACATCGCGGTGCTGAGCTTCGCCGCCCTCGACGCGGGCGACCGTCTACTCAATGCAGGTCACTACAGCGATGCGGTGCGCGCCTACCGGCTAACATTGCCACGCAAGGTTCTGATTGATAAGCAAAGTGAGCGGCTTGAGCGGGTTAAAAGTGCACTAGCCCAACAATCACTATTTGCCTCCAGCATCTGGAAGAGCCACTCACAACAGCTGGTCGCACGGCTTACCCGCCAACTCGAATTGCTCGAATACATGAGCGACTACACCCCAGGCCTGTACCTACGTTCAGGCCAAGCCTACTTGCTCGGGCTGCGCTATCGCGAGGCGATCATCTTGTTTCGCACCGTCGCACAAACTCCCGAGTTTGAATCCGACACCCGTGCCGAAGCCCACTACCGCTGGATATTGTCCTTGAGCGAAGCGGAAGACTGGCAAGGCGCGCGCGACACCGCGCAGTTATTTCTCAACCAGCACCCGGGCCACAAACTCGCCAACAGCGCCCTCTTCCTAATTGCCCGCGCCTATCAGAGCGAAGGTCAATTCCTCGAAGCGATCGCGGTACTCGATGATCTCATCACCAACTACCCCAACGATAAGCAGGCCCCTCGCTGGTATTTCACCCGTGGTTACAACTTAAGTGCGCTGGAGCGACAAAGCACCGCCCGTGACAATTTTGAGACCGCACTCGAGCGCTTCCCCGAGAGTATTCTGGTTGAGCAACTCAAACTATGGCGCGGCTTAACCTTCTTCTTCGAGCGCGACTACACTGCCAGTTTATACGCTCTCGAAGCACTCAAGAAAAGCAGCAAAAAACATCCGCTGTATCCGGAAATAAACTACAGGATCGCCAACGTCACGTACGCACAGCGCGATTACGACACAGCGCTCAAAACTGCCGATACCCTAATTAAATCCTTTCCCGACCATCACCGCGTGCCAGAAGCCCAGACTCTTCGCGGCGACATCTTCATGGGCCAAGGTGAACTCCTGCAAGCTGCCAATGCCTTTCGTCAAGTGCCGCCCGACGACGCGCAGCTCTACGACTACGCCATCTTCCAGTCCTCGAAAATTTACAAGGCGCTAGAACGCTACGATCTACTGCGTAAACATCTGCAAGCCTACATCGACAGGGACGAAGCCAACGAACGAACGCGCGTGAGCGAAGCGCTCTACTGGATCGGCTGGTCACTACAGCAGGAAGAACGCGGCACCGAGGCATGCCCTTTATTTGAACAAGCCCTCACTCGTTTCGGTAACGATCCCAACGCGCGCGCCGTCGGCTCAATCCTTTCCGCTTACGCGGATCTCTATAAACGTCTCGGCAACACCGACAGCATCCTGCCCACCTTTGACACATGGCTAGAAAACGCCACCGAGCAGAGCCTAGCCCAAGGCGAGCTCACTTGGTTTGCGCGCCTCACATTGTTCAAATCCAACCGCCAACGTCGTAGCCTCGGCGACGAACGAGCCGACGCCACCCTTCTCTCGATTCACCGTTTTGTACCGATTGACCAACAAGACGCCGAGACGCTCGCCAGTGTCGGCCTTGTGTTAATTCAACGCGGCTACGGCTCAGCCGACGATTACTGCGAACAAATCCTGACCGAATATCCGAAGCGCTTTGAACGTGGTTCTGCTTATTTTGGCAAAGCGCAACTCGCCGCCAATGCTGAACGCCTCACCGAAGCTCGCCGCTGGCTACTACGCTTTCTCGAACAAACACCCACGCACCCACTGGCCGCGGACGTGCGCCTGCTCAGTGCCGACATACTTACCCAGCAAGGCATCTACGACGGCGCGCGGGCAGTACTCAACGAGATCCTACAGATCAAAGCCATGCGCGGCCGCCCGCACGCCCGATCACTCGCGGGGCTTGCACGGATCGAAACCGCGCAGGAAAACCCCGAACGAGCGATCCCCTACTGGCAACGTATCTACACCCTCTACCGCGCCTACCCCGAGATCATCATCGATGCCTATTGGCAGAGTGCCCTACTGTTTGAGCAGATTGGCAACAGCACAGCCGCACGCAACACCCTGCGTGAGTTAGTCAGCGACGAGCGCTTGAAAGACTTCGAGTCCTACGCGCTAGCACAGGCAAAGCTACCCGAGTTGGAAGCCATCGTGCAGGCGCAAACCGAGCTCGCTATTCAAGCAGCCTATATTGCAAAAGAGGCACAACCATGAGGGTTTTATTCATCTCGAAATCATGGCGCCGTTGCTTGCAACGGCTTTCCCGCATTCGCTCAGCTCATAACGAGGGCGTTTGCAAGCAACGACGCGACAACAGAATTCATCGATTTATCTTAATGGTATTCCTACTGCCTACGATTACCACCGCCGCCATTCCGCCCAACGAACTTGTGCTAATCAATGACGAACTTCATCAACCGATTGCGGTGCATCTAAGGAATGGCCGAACAATTCCGGGGCACTCGATCGATGTATCTGGAAATCAAATACAGGTGGCCACCTCTGAAGGCGCTGGTGAAATCATTCACACCTTTAATGTGAATGAAATTCTCAATTTCACAATACCCGGCGAAAGCTACAAAACGCTGGCAGTTGAATGGATCAATGCCGGCGAATCCGACAATGCCATGGAGTTGCTACAACTACTTTATTTGCAACGCGTAAAAATCATACCCCTCCTGCCCGCCACCGAGTCGCACTTCTTCATCTACTACGTCGATCTCATTCTAGAATCCAACAATCCCGCCCGTGCGATTGCAGTGACTGGTATTTTAAAACCGCAGATCAGCCAGCCAGATGCGCTACGTGCGCTTGAGGACGCCGTGCTCGAAAGCTACAATAGCCTACAACTCTACGAAGAAGCACGCCCGCTGACACAAGCATGGCTGGCCGCGCGTGATCCGTACGGCGACTCCGCCCTTGGATATTACACGCGCAGCGCTGATCAACTGCGCAGCGAAGACTTCGCTGGTGCACTCGACACCGCGCTTCAACCGATCGTTTTTTCGACGCCGAACCCGCCCGATAAACTAGCTCACTGCTACGCCGCAGCGATCAGTTCCGCCTTGGGATTGCGAGAACAAGATTATGCGCTAACATTGTATGCAGAGATGCTAGCACGGTCACTGAATTGGCCCAAAACAGACCCAACTTTTGACGCACCTTTCAAACAACTCAACGAGCACCTGAAAAAAATAAACCGCGAGACACCCTAGCACAACGAGCTTATCTAAACTATGAAACTAAACGACTCACTCTGCTTAATACGCGCAAAGCATGCACTACTCAGCCTCGCGCTCACCTCAACCGTGCAGGCTCAAGACGCCGCACCCGAGGTAACCGCTGCCGCCGAAGACACTATTAATTTATGGGGCTTGATCCAGCAAGGTGGTTGGGCGATGTACCCACTTGGCACTTGTTCGTTAATTATGTTCTTTCTCATCTTTTATTCATGGAAAGAAACCACACCGAATAAATTCTTCACCGCTGAGCAATTGAGGACGACCAGCAACGCGCTGGAGAGCGGTAATATCGAGCAAGGCCACAAGCACTTACAAAACGGCAGCAACCTCCTAGCGCGCGCACTCTCTCCCGCGCTCAAAAAAATTCATAAAGGCCGCGAAAAGATGGAAAATCTCTTCATCGAAAACTTAGAAGCGGAAGAGAACAGCGTCTCGCAATGGGTCACCTACTTAAATGTCGTTGCCTCGGTCGCACCGATGATCGGCCTCCTTGGTACAGTTAGCGGCATGATCAGCGCGTTTCAGACAATTGGCCGCGGCGGCATGGGACGACCTGAACTCTTGGCGGGGGATATTGGCGAAGCCCTAATTACGACAGCGACGGGTCTAGTGATCGGCATCCCAGCAATGATAGCCTATTTTATTCTCCGCAATCGCCTGAACTCAGCGATGATCGCCACAGCCCAAGCCGGCACCGATCTGATTGAAGCTACGGACAGCGAGTAGGCCACGCAAAGGCCAGCGCTGCTCCTCGAAGATCCCTACCAATTCTTTCAAAAACCCTGAGCCTGGCACGCCAAATCTCTTGGAAAGCTACGGCAGCGACATTTTCTTCAAATTAGCCTATCACATTGATCGACTACAGACAGGACAGGCAAAACCGCTCTCCACGAGCAGTGACGACCGACCCAAAGCAGTGGCTACGAGTCTATCAGCACACGTAAGAAGGCGCTAGCCATCCTCGGTGGCAGTGTGGGTGCCTAACACTTTTCAGCACATTTTAGTAAAACCTCACATTTCGTGCGAAAAAGTTTTGCTTCTGCCGCACGGGTCGGTTTGATCTGACCTATGCATGAACTATCTGGAACCGTAAAAGTAATTTTCGAGGAACAAACCTTTGCCAGCGGCTTTAATAAGCGCGAATTCGTCGTCACTGACGAAGCTGACAAATACCCACAGGACATTAAGTTCGAGTGTGTTAAAGATAAGGTCGAATTGGTCAACAAGCTCAGCGTTGGCGAAAAGGTCAAAGTCACCTTCGACCTTCGAGGTAACGAATATAATGAAAAATATTATGTGAACCTTGCCGCCTGGAAGATCGAAAGCCTTGGAGCAGCTGGCGCAGCCAGCAGCACTCCGCCAGCCTTCGATCCAGCCGACGAAGTCCTCGACGAAGAGCCACCATTTTAGTCGCTCAATCACCATTTTCAACAAAAGGCTGCTCATCCACGAGCGGCCTTTTTTGTGTCAAAATTGGAGGGCAACGCTCCATTATTGCCGCGATAACTAAATCAACGAATCTAATGTGAGGCAATGACAGAGCATTACTCTTCAGCTCGTCAGTAAAATTCCAGATGCTACTTCACCAACCACCCCGTCAGTAGACCGGCGAATGCCAACTGCACAGGGTGAAAGCAAATCAACGGGATCAATACCATCGCAGGATCCACCACACCCGGAGCTACCAGCAAAATTGACATGGCCAACGGCAACCCTGAGGCCAACGACTTCTGACTCGCACAAAAGAATGCTGCAATTCGCTGCGCACGCTGTAACCGCAACCAAGACACACTCCACCAAATCAATACACTCGTCACCAGTAATACCGTCACGATGCTCACGGCCACTCCGAGGCATAGTGCCAACGACAGTTCATTCAACAGTCCCGAACTCACGCTCTGCGCAAATGCAGCATGCACAATAAATACAATGATGCCACTATTGACCAACTTGGTCAGTCCAACAATACGTCCGGCAAGCACCCGCACCAACTGCCGCAACACCTGCCCTAGGATCAACGGCAACACCAATAAACGAGCCAGACTCACGAAAATCCCCGTCAATGAAATCTCAATCGCCGTCTCACTCGCGAGATAAGCCACTGCAATCGTCGGCACTACCAACACCGCTAATAGGTTGGAAAAGATCGTCGAAAAAATGGCATTACTCGTGTCGCCGCCTGAGATCGAGGTAAAGGCAATCGCCGAGGCCACCGTCGTCGGCAAAATCGCCAGCAGCCAGAAACCGACGCACAACTCCGGCGTCAACAGCTCTGATAGAGGGATCAGCAGCAAGCCCGTCACCAATGGAAACAACAGGTAATTCCACCCCAAGACGAACACATGCAAGCGTTTCGGTTTATACCCTCCGGCCAGCGAACGCGTCGGCAGTGTCAAGCCTTGTAAAAAAAAAATCAGAGCCACGCCGAACTGTGTGGTCCACTGCGCACGCAAAAAACCACCCTTTGAGGCGGGCTCGGGGTAATAGACCGCGAGCAGCACGGCGACAACCAGCCACAACGTGAATGCATGTTTTCGAAGTAGAGTCTTCATTATCGAGATTAAATTAGCATGCACGAAGCTGAGAAAAGTTGAAGCGATAAAAATCAGCTTGGACAGCACGTATTCCGCCTCGCCCCGTGCGGTCCAAACTCCCGACAACCGCGAGGACGTTCAAGCTCTTCTTTATATTTTGCATTCTCGCAAGTTTCCCTTTAATTCCCTCGGCTCTCATGAAGATTGAAACCGCAACATTCCGCACCAGTGCACTCGACCTCGAAGCCTGCCCGCCATCTTGGCAGCCTGAATTCGCATTTGTCGGTCGCTCTAATGTCGGCAAATCTTCGTTGATCAACATGCTCACCGGCAAGAAAGAGCTCGCGAAAACATCCAGCGTGCCAGGCAAGACGCAGCTGATTAATTTCTTCGATATTAATCAGACTTGGAGTCTCGTCGATCTACCTGGTTACGGCTATGCTCGACTTTCCAAAGCGAAGCAGAACGACTTCAACATCAATGTCAGCGGCTATCTCACGGGCCGCGACAACCTCAAGCATGTCTTTGCTTTGGTCGATTCACGAATGGAACCAGTTGAAGGCGACCTCGCCTTTATCGAGTGGCTACAAGCCTGCAAGCTACCCGTATCGATTGTCTTCACTAAGTCAGACAAGAGCTCCGATACCACCGTGGAAAACCACGCAAAACTATTTCTGCAGAAATTAGACGAATGGGGTATTCAGGCCAGCAAAGCCTTTAGTTGCTCAGCCAAGACTCGTGCCGGCCGCAATGAGATTCTCCAATTCATTGAAACCATGTTGCCGAAAAAGACTAAGCTAAAGAATCAGAAAACTATCTCATTAGGCTGGATGAGAAAAAAACGCTAAGGCGCGCGGCACAGATGCAGTCGTATGGCCGACTCGCCAATCAGTGACAGACAAGCCCGAGCGCCCTGGCCCTCGATTTTAATGGCGGCGGCCTAAGCCACAGCACGCAGAGCGTGTCGGCAGCGAGCAACATTCTGTTGTGCCTGCCGTTGAACCCGATCCGCCAATCGGACTAAGGTAATCCCGCACTCACCAATGCCATGAGCTGAATCACACTTTTTTCTTTATTTTTCCGTTACGTATCTATATATATTTAAAGCGAATTGTAAATCATACCCTATCATGCCACTATCGCCACCCACAACTGCCGCGGAAGTCACCTTCGATATCAATGAGGTGAGCGATTTCCAACCCCGCTTACAGCAATGGCAAAACGAGTTGAAACAGATATCCTCTGCGCGCGAGCTGCGAGTACGAATCCAAGATGCGCCGCCACTACTACGGTCACGCCTAAAGGATCATGGCTACTGTGATGCCTACCTCGCCGCGTATGTGGACTGGATTTGCCAGCTCAGTAAAACCACTGCACCCAACTGGGTGACGCAATCAAATCGGATTGCCGACAGTGCCTGTATCGACGAAGCCATTGACCTCAGCCAAACACCGAAGCCATTCCGAGCACGCAACCTCTTCACGATCCCAGAGAATGTGATCCAACTACGTCGCGGACGGCCGAAAAAAAGTGCCGCCCATAAATTAAAAAACAACGCCGCACGCCAACAACGCTACCGGCAGCGGGTCAAAGCCAAGCTTGCACGTCTCGAACAGCTCGAACGCGAACTGACCAAGTAGCCCCAAAGCCTCCGCCCCCTCCTCTGGTCTCTTTCCCCTCTCTATGGCATCGCATAAAGTTCTCTCTAACTGGTATCGACAGCTCGCGGAACATCTGGATTCCGGTACACGGCTCGCAGAAGCGTTCACCGTCTGTGCAGGCCCACCGAGTCAAGATCGATTGCGCATGGGGGCATTAATCGAAGGCGGCACTGGCATTGAAGCAGTCATGGCTACCGCACCAGCTTGGTTGCCGAAAGCAGATCGCATTTTTATCAGCACGGCGATGGAGACCGGCCGCCTGCCGCAGACCTTACGTAATCTTTCCGATCGGCACGAGCGCATTGGCGCCACTCAGCTCAAAGTTATGCTCGGACTGCTTTATCCGCTAAGCGTCTTCCACATCGCGGCATTGATTTTACCGATTGTTCGTATGATCGATCATGAGCATGGGTTCGAATGGGACGCCCCAATACATCTCTTGCAAAGCTCGCTACTGATCGGACCAGTATGGGCACTCGGCGCGATAACGCTATTTCTGGTCAAAACTGACAACCCGCTACTCGCTCGCATTTTACGCTGCATTCCACTACTGCGGGGCTACAGCCAAGCACAGGCACTCTCCGATTTTTCCTATGCGCTCGGCACCTTCATCGATGCCGGCGTGCCAATGCATACTGCTTGGCAAGGCTCCGCTCGCATTGCGCACGACTCCAAGATCAGCCGCGCCTACCAAGCAATGGAACCCACCTTTACCGCTGGCGAAGATCCCGCCACGCAACTCAAAGCGCACAAAATATTTCCGCCTGATTTTGTGGCATTCTATGCCGCCGGCACCCAAAGCGGCAATCTCGACGAGATGATGCTCAAGGCTGGCCAGCAATACCAAACGCAGGCGAACCACGCCATGACTTACGCCTCTATTGTTTACCCGACGCTGCTGTTTACATTGGTCGCCGCCTTCATCGTTTTGACCATCTTCCAAGTCTATGGAGGCTACTTGAATTTACTCAACGACTTGGCGCAGTAAAATTATATCCGCAGCAATCGACTCTACCAGTTGCCGCATCCGGCAAAAACCAACTTTTCATGACATAAGCCAATAACTTAAAATAAACATCAGAATTAAATTATGAAAATAATGACCTGCAAACAACTCGGTGGCGCATGCGACGAAGCTTTCCAAGCCAATACATTTGAAGAGCTCACGGAATTGAGCAAACAGCACGGCATGGAAATGTTCCAGAAGCAGGACGCCCCCCACCTTGAAAGCATGGCAAAAATCATGCAGTTGATGCAATCCCCGCAAGCAATGAACGCTTGGATGGACGAGCGTAAACTGGAGTTCGAGGCTCTACCTGAGAATCCGTGAGCTCAGAACGCGCGATCATCGAGCGCAGACAGCAGGACGTGCGAATACTCTAAGTTGATCAAGTTGTGGTGCTGATGCCTGCAGCACTATTCGACCATTGAGAAATTCAACCCGAGTTCTTTTTCTAACTGGGTAATTTTACGACGTTCCTTTGGCTCAATCAATGTAATCGACACGCCCTTCTTACCGGCACGTGCGGTACGGCCACTGCGATGAGTGTAATACTGCATCGCATCCGGCAACTGGTGCTGAATGACAAAAGATAGGCCTTCGACATCGATCCCGCGGGCGGCGACATCAGTCGCGAGTAAAAACTGTGTGCGCTCTTTTTTGAAGGAACGCATCACTTTATCGCGATCCTTCTGACTGAGGTCGCCCTGCAAAACACCGACGGCAAGGCCGAGTTTGGTCAAGTCCGCTCCCAGCGAGACGGCACCCGCGCGCGTACGGCAAAAGATCAAGCCGCGCTCTTCGCCATGCGCGATCAAATACTTATAAATAAAATCGGTCTTATCCTCACGCGAGCAGATTGCGAACTGGTGATCAATATTCTGATTCACCACGTGCTTTTTATCGACCTTAATCATGTGCGCCTTGGCAGACATGTGCTGCTCGACCATACTCTTGATACGATCTTGGAAGGTCGCGGAAAACAGCCAAGTGCTCTTTCGGTCTTTGGTCTGCTTAAAAATTTCCTCTAGCTCAGATTGAAAGCCCATGCTCAGCATCTCGTCCGCTTCGTCCAACACCAGGTGGCGGACCGACTGTAAACGAATCGCCTTCAGCTTGAGCAAATCCATGAAGCGACCTGGCGTGGCAACGACGATATGGGTGGGTCGCAGTAGCTTTTTAACTTGCAGGTCGATTTTGTCACCACCCGCGAGTACTTCGACAAATATTTTAGCGGAAAATTTCGTATAACGAAACAACTGCTTGCCAATTTGCTGCGCAAGCTCACGGGTCGGCGCGATGATCACCGCCTGGATCTCCTTGAAGCTCGGGTCGATCTTGGTCAGCAGCGGCAGGCCAAACGCCGCAGTCTTACCCGTGCCAGTCTGTGCTTGCGCGATGAGGTCGCCGCCATCTTCCATCAGAAAGGGAATCGCTTGCGCCTGAATCGGAGTCGGCTCAAGGATACCGAGTGCTTCGATTCCTTGATTAAGGTCTTCGGGAATGCCGAGTTGTGTAAATGCTGTGTTCATCGTTTTGTCTGCTGTCGGCCCGCGAAATTATCTCTGCGGATCCATTAGATGGCGGAACTCTGCCGACTCCGCAGCAAATGACCAGCCATGAATCGTGGAAAAATGTTGCGGGCTGGGAGTTAAGGTAGCGCAGGCGCGTCCGCGGCACTCAACCGAAAGGAGCGTGGGCGACTCGCCCACGTTGAGCCACTGCTAATAAAACGAGGGCGAGTCGCCCTCACTCCTTTCAATATGCCAGATCGAAACTTGCAGTACCCTCGCTGCGCTCGATCGGTGAGGTTCGATAAAAGTGCCACATGAAGCGGTTATAGAAATAATGACACACAGGATGGAATCTTGCCAAAGGGCAATGATTGGCATTGCGTGACCCTCAGTATATGAAAGTCGAACGAGCAGAGATCATTGCACGCAGTCTAACCGGACGCTGCCCCAACTGCGGCACCTTCGGCATATTCAAGCATTGGTTTCGGCTCAACAAACACTGCACTGGTTGCAATATGCCACTCGAGAAAGAAGACTCGGGCTTCTATTTCGGCACCACCTCGATCGGTTATGTGCTGGCGATCATCGTCGTCATCATTCCCATCTGTATTTTAGTGGTCAAACAGGTCGTCGGAATGTGGACTGGCGTGATCATCGGCATCGTCGGCTCGGTGCTCCTCACCACCCTGCTTTACCCGTTAATGCTCAGCTGGGTGATCATGACTTACTATAGTATGTTCCCGCACCAACTGCCGGCCAACAGCGATACCCGCAACGAAGGCCTCTAAGCAAATGGCCACACTCGATCAGACGCCTCTACCCCATGCCACATGGCAGGCGAGTGCCCGTGCTCACTTCAACAAAGCGCAGCAGTGGACGATGCCCTACCGCTCGCGCCGCGCCGCTGGTAAGATGCACCCGAGCCACGACTTCGTGTTCATTTACTTTCGCTTCGCGCCGGCACTGCTGGAAAGTTGGCACCCAGGGCTCGGCGTTTCCTTTGAAGCGCCGAAAGACATCCATGGCTACAACGAAAAATACTACACACGCGAGGGCCACACGCTTTACTTAGACCCGAGTAAGATCGACGTAAAAGGGCGCAAGCGGCTGCAATATAGCCTCGATTTATGCCGTTCGGTTCAAAATAAGCCCGCACAGTTTAGCTGCTTCGGCATGCACGAATGGGCGATGGTTTATCAAGGTGGCCCCGAAGGCCGTGCCCGCCACGAAGGCAAACTGCCGATGCGCCTCTCGCAAGCGGAGATCGATGCCGTCGTCGAAGCACGTCCCACCTGTTGCAGTCACTTCGATGCATTTCGCTTCTTCACCGACAACGCCAAACCGTTCAATAAGCTCCACCCGACGCAGGACGGGCGGATAACCAACGAACAGCCCGGCTGCCTACATACCAATATGGATTTATATAAGTGGGCTGCGAAATCAATGCCATGGGTCGGCTCGGAGCTACTGTGGGACACTTTCGAATATGCGATCCGTTGCCGCGAAATCGACATGCGCGCCAGCCCTTACGACTGCAGCTCACTGGGCCTCGAACCAATCCGAATCGAGACCGAGGCCGGCCGCGCGGAATATGAGCAGGCGCAACGCGCCCTCACCGCGGCGGGCAAACCATTGCGTGCGCGCTTAATCGCCGCCCTGCAGAATTTGCTCGAAGCTGCACCAGCTTTTAGCACAAACATCGACATCTCCCCTAAAAAATAGAAAAGGACACGGCAAATGAACTGCCCACTGGAAACACTGAGTGCTTAGCGCCAGTCCCTAAAATATTATTCGATTAAACTACAGGTATCAGCATACTACAAAAAAGGCCGTATTTCGCAGTGCGAAGTCCGGCCTTTTGCTGATTCAATTAAATCGACTAGATGTGGATCGCTTCGCCAAACACCGCAGCTGCCGCTTCCATCGTGGCCTCACTCAAGGTAGGGTGCGCGTGGATGGTGTTGTGAATCTCTTCGGCAGTCGCTTCGAGCTTCTTACCCAAGCAATATTCGCCAATCATTTCAGTGGCGTCGCCACCGACGATGTGCGCACCGAGAATTTCGCCATACTGTTCGCAGACGAGAAGCTTGACGAAGCCTTCAGGAGCTCCGGAAGCGACGGCCTTACCAGACGCTTGAAAGGGGAACTTGCCGACCTTGTATTTGATGCCTTCTTCCTTGAGCTTATTCTCGGTCTTACCGATCGAAGCGACTTGCGGGATACAGTAAGTGCAGCCTGGGAAATCGGTCACTTGCTTCGCTTGGCCGTGACCAAACATACCCTGCACCGCTTGAATCGCTTCATAGGTCGCCACATGCGCGAGCCAAGGCGGCCCAATGATGTCGCCTGCCGCGTAGATCCCCTTGACGCTGGATTCGTAGTTGGCATCGACTTTGATGTAACCGCGATCTTCCGCGAGCTTGGTGCGCGCAGACAGCAGTCCGGCGGTGTTGGCAACCACTCCGATCGCGATCAGCACGCAATCCGCAGTGATCGACTCGGCCTTACCAGCCTTGACCAGGTCCATTTTTACGTTGTTTTTGGCGACCTTGATGTTTTCGACCGCGGTGGAAGTGCGGCAGTCAATACCCTGCTTCTTAAACTCTTTCGCAACCACGGCTGCGACTTCGTGGTCTTCGACTGGCAACACTTGATCGAGCATCTCGACCAGCGTGACCTTGGTGCCGAAAGCATTAAGGAAATAGGCAAACTCTGCGCCAATCGCACCAGCGCCGACAATCACGATAGACTTTGGCTGCGTCTTCATCTCCAACGCTTGGCGTGAGGTCATGATGCGCACACCATCGACTTCGAGGTCAGGTAGCTGACGTGGCTTACAGCCAGTCGCAATGAGGGTGTTTTCAGTGGCAAGGATTTTGCCCTTATCTGGACCGTCAGTGACCTCTACCATCCCAGGCACTGCGATCGTGCCGACGCCTTTAATGTAATCGACCTTATTCTTTTTAAACAGAAACTCGATGCCTTTGGCCATCGTGCCCGATACGTTGCGTGAACGCTGAATGATCTTGGTGAAGTCATAGCTCGCCCCCTTCACACTGATGCCGAATTCTTCACAGTGGTTGATTTTATTAAACAACTCAGCGCTCTTCAGCAGCGCCTTGGAAGGGATACAGCCCCAATTCAAGCAAGTGCCACCGGGACGCTCCTGTTCAACGCAGGCGACTTTTTTACCGAGTTGCCCCGCGCGAATGGCTGCCGCATAACCAGCGGGACCACCGCCGATCACAACGAGATCATATTTTGAGTTAGTTGACATAAATAATTAAATTGAAGGTGCTTAAATCCGCAAAGTGATAAAATAGTCACTGCAGAAGATTGCGAAGAAAAACAGACGAGTTACGTGTCGTCAATGCCAAGGGGCCTCGGATGATCGTATGTAAAAGGGTGCGGGGGACTCGCCCACAGCATCAAACTATAGGGTCGATACTCCCTTACTCGATTAAACACAGTGACATTCCTGCCTCTAAATATCGATTACATCATCGTCATCTTCGATGACTCGCTTTGGCTGGCGCGGCTGACTCGTACCCCGCGCTTGTGGCTCAGCGCCCGGCGTGGGCCCGACACGTCCAACATTGATATTCACACCCCGACGTGGGTTCGGACTACCGAATAGTAGAGTCGCCACGCCACTGGTGATACTGACGACGAGCGCGCCCCAAAGCGCACTGCCAAAACTATCGATATGGAAGCCACTCACCAGCGCCGCAACAAAGAGGAACAGCAACGCGTTGATTACCCAGATGCCAATGCCAAATGTCAGAATAATAAAGGGCAGCGAGAACAGCATGAGTAATGGCTTAAGAAAGACATTACAGGCACTTAGCAGTATCACCACGATGATCAGCGCTTCGCGGCTATCATAATGTATACCAGAAGCAGTGTTGGAGGCGATCAGCACGCCGAACGCGACGATCACCCAACTTTTGAGCATTTGCTTTAAATCCATAGTTTCTTAGTCGGTCGAAGTTGGATTCGGTTCCCCACTTTCGATCGGAGCGTTCATCGACATCAGATAACGGAATGTATGTATATCACCTGCTCCGTCCTCTGTCTGTTTTAAGTAAAGCACCACATTAAAAAAATGCGGTGGGCGGACGATTCCCTCGCCGCCTAAGCCGGCTGCAGCGGCGATCGGCTGCAAGTTGAAATAAGATCGAATTTTTGGTTTACCATTTAGGCGCACATTGCCAGCAGTCGATTCTGGCTCTGCAATTAAACCATCCGCATCGATCCAATATACCCGCATTTTATTAGCCACAATACGAAAATTAATCGAGGTCTGCCCTGGACGCTCAATGTAATATCCCTGCTGCGAAGGCAGCTGGCCGACTTGATACGGCGGCTCGGAAATCTCGGTAGGAATCACCTTATCCACCACTTCCGCGGACACGAGCTCTTGTGCAGAAATCGGTAACGACAGTGTACATACTGCAAGGCAAATGACTGGAATTGTTAATTTCATAGCGCTCACTATAGCCACAACAGTACAGAGATCAATCCTGCGTAGAAGCATCTCGCTGCTGAATGGCAACTTTAAGCTGTTTTAACTGTTCGAGCCGTTGTGCCGTAGCAGCTTCCGCTCCCGAATGACCCGGCACATAAAACTGCTGGGGTGCCAACATAAACTCCTGCCCAGAAATCCCTGAGGGATAATCGTGACTATACAGGTAGTCCTTACCGTGGCCGAGCGCCTTGTTTGTCTTGGTGTGCGCATCACGCAACCATAGGGGCACGGCTTGTACAGGCTCGTCTCGGAGCGACTTTTTAACTGCATGCATCGCCTTCGTCACCGAGTTGCTCTTTGGCGAGGTCGCTAAATAAAGCACCGCGTGCGCCAAGTGATACTCACACTCTGGCATGCCGATCTTTTCGCAGGCCTCAAATGCGGCGGTGGCCACTGTCAGCGCATGCGAATTAGCAAGGCCGACATCTTCAGAAGCCAAAATGGTCAAGCGCCGCGCTATATAGCGTGGATCTTCGCCGCCCTGCAGCATCTTAAAGGTCCAATACAGCGCGGCATCGGGATCTGACCCGCGGATGCTCTTAATCATCGCTGAGGCGTGATCGTAATGCTCATCCTCATCGCGGTCGTAGCGAATCTGCCGCTCGCGTGCGAACACCTCGACCGCCTGCGCATCGACATGCGCGCCCAAGGGCTGACTCAGTACCAGTGTTTCCAAGGCATTGAGTGCACGGCGCAAATCACCACCAGAAAAATCAGCCACGGCTTCAAACACCGCTGGCTCCGCTGTGCAACGATGTGCACCGAGGCCACGCGCCACATCTTTTAAGGCACGCGCCAGTACAATCGCGACAGACTCGACATCCACCGGCTCCAAACGAAACAGGTGGCTACGGCTCAACAGCGGCGGATTCACATAAAACCCGGGATTGTGTGTGGTCGCGCCAATCAGACGAATATTGCCTGCCTCCACATCCGGCAGCAGTAGATCTTGCTGTGACTTATTAAACCGATGGATCTCATCGATAAACAGGATGGTGCGCTTATCTGGCTCGTAACGTGCCAAGCGTAGGATATCGCGCACCTCGGCCACATTCGACAGCACCGCATTGATCCGCACGAACTTACTCTGCGTCTCCGCCGCAATCACCTCCGCCATCGAAGTCTTACCGCAGCCAGGTGGGCCATAAAAAATCAGGCTGCCGAAATTATCTGCCTGAATCAAGCGCGGCAACAAACAGCCCTCACCGACTATGTGATCCTGACCAATGATCTCGCCCAAGTGCTGCGGTCGCATACGTACCGCCAACGGCCGCACCAAGGAGCCGGTCGAAGCGTCCTGCTCGGCATCAAAAATGCCAGCCTGTTCGATATTTTCAGACATCGAAGCTACCATCAGATGCGTGACGCAGTCTTGCAAGTTAGAACGCAACGAAGCAAATTTAAGCTAACGCTTTGTAATAATAGAATTAACGCAGCCTCATGACACCAACGACTCAAGTCCGCGCCCCGATTTTATCGTTATTATTAGGACTTCTCCTCGGGCTGATTCTAGCCCGTCACTACACCGCGCCACTGCCCCTGCTTCTATGTGTCGCATTTAGCGGCAGCGTCGCGGCGCTTCGACTCGCACGAAACGAAAGTTTACAGTGGCAATGGATGCTGTGTTTCTTGATCAGCACAACCCTCTGCTGCTGGGCTTATGGGCAACTTCGACTACCTAAGGCGCCACAGGCCTACAACCTTACCCTACCAGCGCGCGAGGCGCAGTTAGCCATCGAAATACAACGCGTCATGCAACCTGGCGTACGTTATGGCAAACCTAGCGGAATCGCCCGCGTTCTCGACGCGCCCACCACCAGCCGCATACATACCGACGATCAGATCTACTTTAAACTGACGCTTCCGCCCGAACTAGCAGAACAGACCGCCCAACTAAACATCCAGCGCGGGCTACAACTGCAGACCACCGGTGTGCTCACGCCGATCCTACCGTCGGCCACCACCAGTGATAAAGACGATTTCGAAACCTACCTACAAAGCATCGGCGTACACTACCGCTTCGACCGCACTGGCCCGCTGCAAATACTGCGAGCGCCAGTCGCCTTTGATCGGTTTTGCGCGGCAATGAATCAGCGATTTCAAGCAACACTGCGGTTGGGAGCACCAGAAAATTCGGAACTTGCCAATGTATACGTCGCGATGCTTTTGGGCCGTAAGATCGAACTGAGCAAAGCACAAATCGAGCGCTATCGAATGACTGGTACCATGCACTTCTTCGCGATCAGTGGCTTACATATCGGTGTAATTGCGACGGTGATTGCTCAATTCCTCTTACTCATCCGAGTGCCGCGAGCAGTTGCCCCATGGATCGGACTGCCGCTATTGTATTTCTATGTCGAAATAACCGGCGGCACGCCCTCCGCCATTCGCGCGTTTCTGATGGCGGCTTTTTTCTGGTCCAGCTTTGCCTGCCAGCGCCAGCGCTCCCCATTCTCTGCCCTGATGTGCTCCGCCATCTTAGTACTAATAATCGATCCCAATCAATTGTGGAGCCTTGGCTTTCAGCTCTCCTACGCGGTGGTACTCAGCATATTATTATTTGGCCTACCGCTACACCAAGTCTTAACGGGCCGCTGCCAGCCCTATCAGTGGTTGCCGGAACAAGACTGGAACGCTCGGCAGCGCGCCTTTGCTTGGTCGCTCGACAAAGTTTTACTACTGTTTGCCATTAGCTTCTCCGCCTGGCTAGCGAGTACACCGCTCAGCGCTGGACTGTTCGGGTTCGTCGCGCCCGGTGCGATTTTACTCAACATGCTGTTGGTCTATTTAGTCGCCATCGTCATCAGTGGCGGCGTCATCTCTCTGACTTGTTCCGGCACCCTGCTCTCTGGCCTTGCGGAATTCATCAACCACTCCGCTTGGACTGTGATTTATCTAATGGATCACATGGTAATCTTCTGCGCACAACTCCCTTGTGCCATTCTGCCCAGTGATGGCTTCTCAACCGCTCTCAGCTATACTGCACTGTGCGTTTATTTTGCCATATTATTGTGGCTGCATCGCTGCGCGGCGCGATTACAGGGCCACGCCATGTGGCTACCACCACTCGTCATAATCAGTATTGTTATAACTGGGCTGGTGGTGATTGATTGAACAACGATAATTACAATAGTGTAGTGGCGACTCGCCCTCCTTTACAGCAACACAGGATGAATTTGGGTGAGTTGCCCACACTCCTATCGCGGTCTATTATACTCGAAGAGTGCAATGGCTCAAACATGCCCCAGAAACAAGGACCCGTTGCAATCGAGACTTTGCCACTAATGCAACGCCATCTCCGGCAGACCTCCATCGGCGATGAACCAAAAAAAGCCCACTGCAATGTGCAGCGGGCCTTTTTTGAAAATACGATCTGAAGCCAACCCGCGTCTTAGCGACGGCGAGTGAACTTGCTTTGGAACTTCTCGACACGACCAGCAGTATCCACGAAACGCTTCTCACCAGTGAAGGCGGGGTGCGAATCAGCAGTAATGTCGCAAATTACCACTTGGTAATCAACGCCATCGATTGTTTCAGTCTTGCTGCCACGCATTGTGGAGCGAGTCAGATATTTAGTGCCCGTCGAAACATCGACGAAGGCAATCGGGTTGAGCTTTGGATGAATATCAGCTTTCACAGTAGTGTCCTTTCGAAGGTTTCGAGCTATCCCTGACGCGCTTTAAAGCGAGGGTTAGACTTGCAGATTACGTAAACGCGTCCCTTACGACGAACTACCTGGCAGTCCGGGTGACGGTTTTTGAGAGATTTAAGAGAAGATACAACTTTCATAACAAGAAAAGAGAGAATTGGTGAAAAAAGGGTCGAGCCCCCCCTCTGTCAATGGCAAAGACCGAAATAAACCACCTAATTTCAGTTCATTGAAAGGTCGTCAGGTTCCTCTGCGAGTAACTGCATCTCGGGCCCAAGTTGGGCAAGCATCGCGCGCCAAAGAGCCACGCTCTCAAGCAACTCGAGGTCAGGGCTTAAGGGGCATACCAGCCAAGCATCCTCCTCGATCTCGCCTTCCAGTTGACCATCACCCCAAGCAGAATGGCCAATAAAGCCGCGCAACTCGAATTCGGGGTCATCTTGCAGAATTTGGCGGGCTTTATCCTCATCAATCCCAAAATAAAGCTTAAAGGTGCCATCGGCGCTAGACCACTTCCACGCCACTAGAATCATTTGATCGCGACCGACTGGACCACCGTCGTAGAGGGGTACTCCGGCAAACTCAGTGCCTGCCAACTCCAGATCATACTGACCCAGCGTCTGATGGAGTGGCCTATTGACAATCACACCCAAACAGCCCTCGATCGCCGAATGCGCGGTCAACAGCACAACTGTGCGCGTAAACTGCGAGTCCAACAAAGATGGATGCGCCACCAATAAAGAGCCTGCGAGATGCATCGCCTCATCATTCTGATTACGATCTGGAATCAAACGCATACCAAGATCCAGTTATAACTGCTCTAGGCTGACTCCACTCTCAGTGAGTATTGCCTTCACCAGTTCATCATTCCGGTAATCACTATGATACTTGATACAACCAATTCCTGCCGCCGCCAAAATTTTGGCACAATTAATACACGGAAAATGTGTCACATATACAGTTGTGCCTTCGAGCGATACGCCGCGCCGCGCTGCATCGCAAATCGCATTTTGCTCGGCATGCACCGTCGCTTGCTCATGCCCATCACGCACGCGCGAGGCATGCGGCGCACCTGGCAAAAAACCATTATAGCCAGCCGCAATGATCCGGTTTTTCTGTGACCCGCCAGAGACGATCACGCAGCCCACATGCAAGCGATCACAACTGGAGCGCGAGGCCATTAGCAGAGCCGTCGCCATGAAATAAATATCCCAAGACGGACGTGTCCCCCATGATTCGGTCAAGCTCTCGAGCTGATTCAACATGGTCGTATCGCTCAGCGCAGCAGCGACAGGTGACTCAGATTCGTTACTCATAATAGATTCATATATTGCTCGGATCGTCGCGTTCGCAATCGTGAAGTTAGCCTGCACTGCAAGCTACCAAGGAAATACTTTAACCGAAAGATAGCCCTGCGGAAACTGACTACGCACCTCCGGCCGGCGCAACCACTCATCCGCAGCACGATCGAAGTCCGCATTACCTGAGGACTGGCCTAGCGTCGGCGCATATGATGTCAGACCACTGCCGGAAACACGCATAAAATACAACACCGGCCGCTCCACAGAGGACGAGGTGGTGTAACTCAAATCCACCGGGATTGAAAAGCGACGCGCGGCCAGTTCCCCAAGAATCGAAACTTCCGCGATCGGCGTGGCATCTGGAAATTCCGCGAGAGACTGCGGCGATTCAGTAATGCCTGCGAAGAAACGCCAAAAGCGCGACGCTAATAAATCGAGCGGCTTATCTACCGCAATATTTTGAGGCACCAAAAAAATCGACGGCTGCAGTTCACTGAGCAACTGAATCTTCGGCTCAAACTCGGGAAACTGTCCCTGCATTTCATCTTTGGGATCCATCAGCAGCACTTGAGATGCATTCCAGCGAGTCGGAATAAACAGTGGCGCGGAGTCAAACAACGCGGCCAACTCTTCCAGTTCACGATCATTTGCGAGCGAACCTGCCGAAACGTACTCCACATAAGGACCAGTGGCGACTCGATCTGGCAACGGACTGGAAACTACTCGAAACACCAAAAACCCAGCAAGATGCAGCGCCACCCCGAGCAACAAGCTCACACGCAATAGCGGCGAAATCATTTCGGGTGAGCGCTGTGTCACAGGCTCGGACAACTGGGGAGCAATCGACATCACAATACCGGAAAGAATGCGTTACTCCCTGATTGCAATGCATCTCCAGGAATCAACTCGAGCACCTCTGGCACTTGATCTCCCGCAATCTGCACCTCAGCAAATCCGGCACTTTGGGCCATCCGGCACAGATCCAAAAATAGTTGTAGCTCCATCGAGGCCTCCGCCTTAACCAACAATACGGCATTCTGCTCGGTGCGATCCTCTAGATGTCGACCAAACGCCTGCTCCACCGAAGCATGCTCATATACACTGCCGTCAAAAAATAACATCCCGCCATTACCGATCGTCAACACCGCCACTTCAGCAGCATCGTGCTGCAGACGTAGATCTGTCTCAGGTAAATTCACCCGCACGCCCGGCAACATCACAAAGCGTGTAAACAGTAAACTGATCAATAGCGCCAATACCAATAAATCCAACACTGGAATCGGATCGATCTTGATCTCAGGGCGCTTCAATCGCTCCAACAAACCAAACGACGCGGTGAACTCAGCAGTCGGTGCGGTTAAATTACCCGCGGGCTTTTGCTCAGGCATACTCATTGGCTAACCCTCACCTTTCTCGATCGGCGCTGCTACTGTTGCCG
>DBBT01000087.1:48384-51432 GCA_002292345.1 Opitutia bacterium UBA977
ACCGCAATCGCCAAGCCAGAAGCTGAAGTAATCAAAGCCTCCGCCAGCAACCGACTAAACTCGCCACTATTACCACTGGAGGCTTCGAGTTGATACAGCGCCTGCAACGCCGCAATGACGGTGCCAAGAAAGCCTAGCAAAGGCGCCGCTCGAGCCAACGCAGCAATCGTGCCAATGCGACGCTCCAGCACGGGGATCTCAATAATCGCAGCAGACTGAATCGCGGTCCGAATACTCGCACTCGACTCACCATAATGCAGCAGTGCCGACTTCACGATACGTGCCATCGGCCCGGGTGTATCTTCGCACAAGGTCAATGCCTCAACCAGACGTTTCTTGCCTACCAAATTTTTAATTCCGCTCAAGAAATCTTCGGTGCCGATTTGGCCCTTATGCAAAAACAAGGCGCGCTCAATAAACAGCACAAAGCCTAATAGGCTGACGAAAAGCAGCGGATACATAACTGGTCCGCCTTGTAGAATGAATGTCTGTTGCAAGTAATCCATGGAATAATTTTTTTAAATATAAAGTACGACCTACTCTTCGACAACTGGTAATCGATCCGCACGCGATTGCGCAAGTGTTCGACCCGGTAAATTATAAGCGACCATCTTGCGATAGACACGCCGCGCCTCCGCCAGTTGCCCTTGGGCCTCTAAACCAGTGCCCAGCTCTAGGAGTGTCCGCGACATCCAATAGCGACCAGTCACTCCCAAGCGAATCGCATTTTCACCATCCAACAGGAAGCGACTCGCGATCAGAGTAAACACGACTTGCGCTTGATCAAAGGCCTCGTGCTGCAGCAATGCAAAGCCCCACTTGTAGCCGACTTCCGCCTGAAAATCGATCGGCAGGTTCGGCAGGTCGATTAAACGCTCCAAAACTTGCGCGACATTTTGCAACTGCTCCGTATCATCCTTGGCCAATGCTAACATACAATCCGCCCGCGACAACTCCGCCACATATCGGCGTGGATGCTCGGGAAATAAACGAATCAAATTTTCATAAATAATTTGCGCACCCGCAAAATTATTCATTTGCCGAAGTAGGTCTCCCTGCTTCAGACGCGATGAGAAAAACAACGTATCCTGTGGGTAGCGCTCGGTCAGATCATGGTGCACGCGCACTGCCTCGGCGAAATACTCCGGGCCCCTACGTTCGCAATACAACGCCGCCTCAAACAAGGCCTGCGCCGCGAGCTCACCCGCTTCATATTGCGAAGCCAACTTCAGCAGCGTCTGTTGAGCCGCCGCAAAGTCATCTATCGATGTGTAATAATTTGCCTCAGTCAGATACGAACGCTCTGCGGCGGAGCTCTCAGCGTAACCAGTGCGCAAGCGGTTCAATACCTCCATCCCAGCAGTCGAATCGCCTAAGCCAATCAAAATATCCGCCTGTAGTAGTAACACTTCTGTGCGCAATAGACGCACTTCGGCTGGACTTGGATCTGATGCCTCCGCAGGGAGTGACTCAATTCGAGTCAGCAGCACATCAACACGGTCCTGAATCGGCTCTGCCGCTCCGACCATCAATGACAAACGAGCCTCCAACCAACGGAAACGTAAGTCTAGGGCAATTGGCACTGAACTGTTGCCATCTTCTGCGAGCAGTAATTGGACCCGCGTCAAGGCCGCGGTTAACTCTCCGCTTACCTGCAAGGCCTGCGCCACATTCCACTCCGCACGCCAACGATCCGACACCGAGATACTGCCACTGAAATCTGCCTCATCTATCAGCTGCAAAGCGGCTTCAATCTGTCCACCCCGCAGCTCTGCAGTCACCAAGCGTAAGAAAAATTCTCCATCATGATCCACCCCCACGCCCTGATAGCGTGCGGCTTGGTAAAAATCGACCGCATTGCGGTAATCCGTGTTCAAGAAATAGCAGTCCCCGATCAAGCGATTTAACACTTGGCGCGCTTCCGCTTCTTCTGCCTGATCCCGCAACTGGATCAAAAAGTCCGCGGCCGCCCGATATTGCGCAGGCGCGCGCTGCAGCGCCGCATATGCCAGCAAACGATACACATTAGTAATCTCGCTCAGACCAGGAAACTGCTCTAGCAGGAGTCGTGCGTCCGCCTCCGCCAACGCCGTCTCACCCACAGCCAACGCCAGTTGACTGCGAATATAGTACATCTGCCCAAGCAATGGATGCGGCTCGGACTCGGCAACCATCACATTAAGAAAAATAGTCAGTTCATCTCGTTCTAAGGGGCTGCTCGCACGTGCTAACAACTGCAATGCGACCGCCATGACCTCACGGTTTTTTCCTTCACGTAGCAAGCCACGCAACGCATCACGCCCACTTAAGGTATCCACCCCATAGAGGATGCCCTTCAACAATAACAATTGCTCGCGCTCGCGGCTAGCATAGCCAGACCGTGCAGTTGCCAACTCCCCAGCAATCAGCTCAATCGCCTCTGCATTACGCCCCTGATTATGTAAAATCACCGCATACTCGCGCACATACGGATAAGCTGCGGCAGTCCCCCTCAAACGCTCGTACTGCCCACGTACCTCTGCCGCCAGTGCATCATTGGCAGGCGCTCTCAAAACCTCTTCGCGCAATATCAATCCAGTAAAAAACGCTCGCTGCGCCTCTGAAACGGCCGCTGCCCGTGCTTGCTGAAAAGCAGCTGCCACCTGATCGGTTCGCCCCACCAACTCCGCCTGCAGTCCGCGCAGAATATACAACCAAGGCAACTCCTCTGGCTTCAACACACTTTCAGCGACATTGCTAAGCGCCAAGGTTAAGGTCTCTTGGTCGACATTGCGACCATTGCCATACGCGCTCACCCCCAGGTAGAGATAATACTGATCACCGCGCGCCTCCTCGGGCACCGACTGCAACGCCGAGCGCGCATCCACGAAACGGCGTTGCGCAATTAGCGAAGCCGCCAACTGAATCTGCAATTCCGCCACATTGTCCGCCGCCACGCCTGGCACCGCCAACAAATCTCGATATAAGCCCTCGGCTAACACCGCCAGTCCGGCTTTCAACGCACTATCCGCTGCATCCACCTGCCAGTCAAACACCAGCCGCTGCTCG
>DBBT01000077.1 GCA_002292345.1 Opitutia bacterium UBA977
GCTTGAAACTCCCAAGCCGAATCCTCACTATCAACACTCTCATCACCTTCAACCTCGGTTTTTTCTAATCGCAAAATAGCATCTAGACGCTTGGTCATTCGGCCCTCCAAGGCTAGTGCCGCCGCATGACCTTCGGGCGCGCCAGTGGAACTCCCATCATCCCCTTGATCCTCCTCGTTCGCGGTTACCGATCCACGTCTGAAAAGTGAGCCACCAGTCATGTCATTATTACCAGCGTCAGGAGAGGGTGTTCCGTTACCGGCCTCCGCTTGATCAGAAGTGGCTGATCGACCGCCATAATCGGCCGCACCAGTCTGAGCAATACCAATACGCTCTCCCGCACTCTCCATTCTAGACGCAGCAGTATTTGCGCGTTCTTGTGACTCCATATCTTGCTGCGCTTGCTCTAGATTTTCAATTAACCTAGTAATATTTCGCGGGTCTGGCTGACCTACCTCGTTCAACAAGTCTCGAGCAGCATCACCGATTTCGGCGGATGATATATTTTCGCTTCGCGCAGTTGCTCCAGCCTGTTGGTCGTCGACATTTAAGTTTTGATCAGTACCTGACAACGCTGAAAGTTGCTCCTGCTTTTCTTTAAGTAAGCCTATCGCCTCTTTTATATTGCCCTGCTCTAAAGCTCTGCCAACGCCCTCAAAACCGTCCTGCTCCATAAGAAGTTTTGACAACTTGGATAAACCCTCTCGAGTCATGACCGCATCCATATTGATTTGGTCAAGGACCTCACGCGCTTTCTTCAATGCTTCTTGTTTCGCCTCAAAGCTAATGTCGTCCCTGTTCAACACGGCAAGTGCATCGTTTATTTCCTCCACATTCGAAGATGCTGTTGGTTCAGTGGTGCTCTCTGTCACAAGATCAACATTGACCCCCGAGGGATTCGCTTCCGCTAAATCCCCCTTTTTTGCGATAACAACGTTGGACACTCCCAGCCAAGTAACAAACAATGTCACGGCGGCCAACGCTGCTACTTTGCCACTTTGAGGGTAGACAAAAGGCGCTATAGCGTTAGCGTCAATCGATCTCGCTTTTTCCATCGCACGGCTCAGATGTGCTGAAACGAAGGCCTCTTCACTACCACCCGGTTGTTTATCCGAGCTCGAAAACCACATGGCACTCAGCAACTCATCTTTTAAACCTGCTCTTTCATCCACAAAACATGCTGCATCATCGTCACTAATACTAGACCACGTTCGATAACAGATAACAGCTAACAACGTAATGAATGAGATTCCGACAACGGTGAAAAGCCAGTGGAATGCAGCAAAATCAAAAGGTATTAAAAGCACCAATAAGCCAGAGCACGCGAACAAGAGTGTCGCTATCACAAACCCGACCTCACTGAGGGTGCGGTTTAACTTGAGGTTGCGAGCAACTTGGTTTACTAATTGTTTAAGTTCTGATGGGCTTTGGCGCGTCATTATTCTTCAATTGTATACCATGTGTTACCTTATTATAGTTAGGAACGACTACAAGCACCTTGATAAAGTTCGACCGATCTAAAACATATAGCGCAATGACTTCCACGCGAATTATAAGACTGATTGCTCTCGCTGTGACATGCATTGGGTGCGTAAGCTCCATCATTCACCCTGGCTGGGCAAATGCAAATGATAAGCCACACATTATCTATATCTTAGCCAACGACCTTGGTTGGAGAGATGTCGGGTTCCATGGTGGTCGTGCACCAACACCTAATATCGATGAGCTATCAAATTCTGGAGCACGTTTGGAGAGCTTTTATACGTTACCTCACTCGTCATCAACGCGAGCGGCCCTTCTCACGGGACGCTACCCGTATCGATTCGGACTTCAAACCAAGTCGATCCTATCTTGGAGCACCTATGGTCTTCCCAAGGGTGAACGCCTCCTCCCACAAGCATTGAATATAGCTGGTTATCGGACGGTCATGCTGGGATCTTGGTTACTTGGGCACGCTGAAAGAAGTCAATTACCAACTCAACGCGGCTTTGATTATTTTTATGGCAACCTCAGTCCAGTTGGAGATCACTTAAAAAAAATTAATACCATTGAACTTACTGACTGGTTCGAGGGCGAGAAACAAATGACGGAATTCGGGTATTCGACTGATTTAATTGGAGACAAGTCCACATCGCTTATCGAGAATCACGATTCATCGACACCACTTTTCATGATGATCAGTTTCGCGGCACCAGGGATGCCGCTTCAAGCGCCAGAAAGACAAGCTGAAAAGTATCTTCATGTTACGGATAAGGCGACTCAAACTTACTTAGCGATGGTTTCACAGGTTGATGAAGCGATTGGCAAAATTATTGCAGCACTCAAGAAAAAACAAATGCGAGAAGATACTGTTGTTATTTTTCATAGTGATAATGGGGGTGCCGTTAAACGCAAGTATCTCTCTGGCGACGGTGATACAAAACAAACTGTGAGCGACAACGGTCCATTTCGCTCTGGCAGCGGATCACTATACGAAGGCGGCATACGAGTGCCAGCAATCATATCTT
>DBBT01000042.1:0-538 GCA_002292345.1 Opitutia bacterium UBA977
CTGCTGTCTTCGGTCTCGCGGAAGAGCTGTCGAGTGCGGCTGAGGAGTGTGTCGGACGCGCCCTGAAAGAGGAGGCGTGAGGGTCTCAATGGCGTGTGATCGTCGCCCGCTTGTGGCACGAGAATGTCGATGTGGCCATGTTCGCCTGCGCGTCGGCGGCAGAGTGCTTCGAGTAGGTAGGCGTCGCGGGCGAAGCGCTGTGCGTTGGTGCGTAGGCCGAGTTCCTCGCGCAGGGCCTCGGGTAAAAAGGCATCGCCGATCACGGACTCGGGCACGATGCTTTCGTTAAGACCAGCGAGAATGAGGTGGGGCGCATCATTCCACAGAAGTTCGAGCCAGCCGAGTAGGTCGTGCGCTTCGCGTGGGCGGTCGGGATAAACTTTAGTGCGCTGCAGACTCTGCCGAAATGCAGAGCGGCTGAACGCTTTGGGGAGTTTTGAAAATAAGTTTTCTGCTTCGGCGGCGTTGTTGAGTAGCTGACGTACGGCGTCGGCACGCTCCTTCCACTGGCTGCTGGCTTGGCCGGTAGTCTCAATTT
>DBBT01000042.1:605-7110 GCA_002292345.1 Opitutia bacterium UBA977
GCAAAGTGGATCAGTGTGGCCAGGTCGGGCGCGAGGTGGTTCTCGAACAGGCGATCGAGTTGGCGCAGTAACTCGTCACTGCTGCTGGTTTTTAGCCACAGCTGAATGTCAGGGTGCTGAAGGAGTGTACGGATCGTAGTAGTGCTACAATCATCGCAAAGTTGGCAAAGTAGCTCAGTGAGTCGCCCGACGCCGCCGAGATGCAGCGCTTGCCCTTCGGGATCGTAATTAGGGATGTTAGCCCGCTCGAGGGCATCGACCACGATGGGGTTGAGCGTCGGGTCCGCGAGTCCGATGAGCACGGATTCGGGAGCTTTTCCTTGGGTGCTTGCGGCGATAGTAGCTGCGGTCGTTTTGGCTGAGGCGAAGGTTTGTAGATGGCACCCCCATGCTTCGAAGGGCAGCGGGCGTTGCGTCCAGTGCTCTGTAATCGGCCGCCCCCATTGATCGAACTGTGCGTCTTCGGGACCGTAGATCCACACTTCGACCTGAATGCTTTCTTGTGCGCGTTCGAGGGCTTGCAGCGGCAGCGGTTGTGGGTCGGGAGTGGCAGCGAGAATAATGCGTTTAATTTGCGGCGGTGCGACGTAGCTCTGTGCGGCTGTACGGCGGGCGTGTTTGGGGTCTTTAAGTGCGCGTGTTTGGAGTTGATCGAGGTAGAGGCCTTCGAGGCGGGCGAGTTCGCCCCAACGTGCTGGCTCGTGTCCGCTCTCGGCGGTGCGTTGTGCGGCGAGTGCGAAGTCGAGGCCTTCTTCGCCGAGTTCGTTGCGCAGCTGCATGAGGCGTTGCGCCATGCCGAGTTGCCAACTGGTGTTTTGCTCAGGGGCAATAGGAAAGAGGGCTTCAAATTGAGTGCAATCAATCGCACCGAGCACGGTGACCCATGCGGCGGTGACGCTTTCTTCGTTGGCGATCGGCTCGGCTGTGATCGCTTGCCCGAGGAAGACATCGGGCGTGACAATTTCGGGCGGAAATAAGCCGCAATCGCCAGCGGCCAACGCCAGCGCTTCGCGTAAGCGGCGGCCAGATTGAACGGTGGGAACGATGATTAGGTCGCTACTGAGATCTATGCAATCGTCGTTGGCAGTTTTGAGTAGCTGCTGGGTGATGGCGGGGAGTAGGGAGAGATTCCAATCTAAGTATATCGCGACGCGGTTGGGCATGGTTAGTAGATTGCGTGATATGCTAGCAGAGTGCGAGAATTTAGAGGTAGGGATTATCGAAACAATGTGAGGAACCCATGCAAGGCACGCCATTGTAGTAGTATCTCGAGAGCGAGGTATTGATAGAATCCTACGATACACCAGTAAATGATCTGGTAACTACGTTTGATAGTCTTGTGGCGAAACTGTTGTTGAGCTAGATAAGCGGCTGGCCATCCGCCAAAGAATTCAAGGGAGTGTAAGGTAGCTTCGGACACACGTGAAGCGCCAGACTGTGCGCGCTGTTTGTCGTACCAGTAAGTACCGTAAGTGACGAATGAGATTAACAGTAAGTAGGCAAATGCGTAGGGTGTTTGAGCCCACTGACATAATTTTAAAAAAGCCAGTATCGGCAGTATCAAGAGAACTAAAATCAGTCGGTGCGTGTGCATGGCGATCGAGGCGCTCGCTAAACAATACGATCAGCGAATCCCGCGTAGCGGACCGATGATAAAGGTTTGTTACAGGTCTTCCAAAATACTGCGGAGCTCTTCGGCGGGTTCGTCATGGTGTTGAGATACTGCGAGTTGTAAGGCGTGCTCTAAGATTCGCTTGGCGAGGTCTGCCTGGCCGTGCTGGAGTAAGGCTTTTCCTAATAGAATTCGAGGAAGCATCCAGTCATCGCGCGAATCGGTGCAGCGTTGTAGGTGCGGAATAGCGGCTTCGGTAGAACCTTCATCATACAGGGCTTGGCCGAGGCTGAAACGGAATAGCATGTTATCGGGCTTGGCTACGACTTTAGGTCGGAAGACTTCAGATTTTTTCATGAACAAGAGATGGAGAGAATTGAGGTCTGATTTGATCTCGGTCTCGGATGACTTCCGGGGGCGTTATCCCCGCTTTTGTCGGGTTGAATTTACTGAATGAAGACGACGATGACGGTAATATTGTCAGGTCCGCCCTCTGCGTTTGCATACTCGACTAGCTCTTGGCAAATGGCTTCGGGTGTGGCGTCGGCCCGAAGAGCGGCGTAGATTTGCTGTTTTGTGACGATGTTATCGAGCCCGTCCGTGCAAAGTAAGAGGCGGTCGCCGGATGCGATGGTGAGGCGGAACTGATCGATGCGGACGTTTTCGTTTTGGCCGACGCAGCGTGTCAGGGTATGCGGATATTCTTCCGGCATCAGGTTGCGTGCGCTTTCGCCAGCTCGTTCGATAAACTCTTGCTCCATCGCGTGGTTGATCGTGGTTTTATGTAAGCCATCGCTGCTTACATATCTGCTGCGTGCACTTTCGCCAGCTCGTTTGATAAATTCTTGCTCCAAGGTGTGATTGATAGTGATTTTATTAAGGTCATCGCCACGTAGATGATAGGCGGCGGAGTCGCCTACATGACCAATCAGTAACTGATCGTTGATAAGTTGAGCGATAGTCAGCGTGCTGCCTAAGCCAGTGAAGGGATGTGCCTCAGTGCCTTCTTTGGTGAGAATTCGATTGATGCCGAGAATCAGTTCGCCGAGATCGGCAGATTCTTCTTCGGCGTCCACTTGGCGATAGGTCTGCTGGAGTAGTTTGATAATACGCTGACTGGCTTCGGCTCCGCCGGGGAGTCCGCCGAGGCCATCCGCAACGGCGAATACTTGATGTTCTTCGTCGATGAGAAATGCGTCTTCATTGGCGTTGCGCACTTTGCCTTGATTAGTGATTCCGTATGATAAAAGTTGCATGAAAGTATGAGTATAGTGGAGTGCGGTTCTTCTTGCTAGCGAAATGTGTTACTGGAAAATATGGCCGCGGTTGTCACGATTAAAGCGTTTAAAGTCTTGTACCGGCAGGGCATCGAGAAAGCGCTGACCGTAGGGTTTTGTTAATATACGGGAGTCGAGCACGACGATATTGCCGGAGTCTTGGTGGCGACGAATTAAGCGGCCGATGCCTTGGCGGAATTTAACCAATGCTTCGGGGACAGTCATTTCAGCAAAGGGGTTTCCCCCGCGTTCGCGAATATATTCGCTGCGGGCTTCGCTGACTGGGTGACTCGGATTGTCAAACGGAAGGCGTGCTAATATCACCTGGGAGAGGGCGGGGCCAGGCACATCGATGCCAGTCCAGAAGCTGTCGGTGCCAAATAGTACACCGTTGCCTGCTTGGGCGAATTTATGAGTGAGTTCGCTGCGGTCGATCCCGTGACCTTGGCTAAATAGTGGGCGACCAATTTTATCAAAGAAAGCTTCGGTGCGTTGGTGTACTTGTCTCAGGTCGAAGTGGCTGGTGAAGAGCACGAGAGTGCCGCCAGCGACGTTGCGACTGAGCCAGCAAATCATGTTGGCAAGGTAGTCGAGGTCGAGGCGGCCCTGCCCGGGTTCTGGAGTTGGAGCATCAGTAGCGAGGTAGATTTTGCAGTTCTTTTTGTAGTTGAATGGTGAATACTCGACTTGAGTTTCGGCGATCTCACCGCCGACTTTTTGTTGAAAGGTATTAATGCTGGTGCCGTCGGATAGTGTGGCACTGGTGAGAATGGCTGCTGTCTGGCGACTAAAGAGTGCCTCGCGCAAATATGGAGCGACGTCGAGTGGGGCGCTGCGTAAAGTAATGAGTTGGCCTTTTTTGCCTCCGCGCTCAAGCCAGTGCACATGGTTATCTTCGGCCAGTGTAACGAAGCCGTTGATGGTATCGCGGTAACCGAGGATGCGGCGACGGTGGTCTTTGAGTTCGTCTTGGACGCGCTCGTTATCGCTCTTTTGAATGATCGCACCAAGGCGTTCAGCGACTTCTTTGAGCGGGCCAGAGACAATGTTATCGCAAAAGTCGGCCTCGTGAATGCGCAGAATGGAGTGCTTAGTGAGGAAGGTATCGCCGAGGTAACTGAAGAATTCGGCGGCGGCGACGATGGCGTTTTCTACTGCATCATGGTCCCATTTCTGTCCGTGTTTGCGCAGGATACCGCGATTAGTGCGCGGGTTATAAATACGTTTGAGCGCGCGATCGACCGCGTATGAACTGGCATGAATGCCGAAGTGATCAGTGGCGATCGCGGGTATGCGGTGTGCTTCGTCGAGCACCACAAAGTCGTCGGGCAGAAGGATGCCGCGAGCGTCACCGTTTGGGGGCATGCCAGCATTGATCAGAGCAAACAGCAGGCTGTGGTTGACGATGACGCAGTTGGAGGTGAGGAGTTTCTTACGTGCGCGTTGATAGAAACAAGTCGCTGGATCGCAGTTTTTCTTAGAGCAGGTGGAGCTCTCGGCGTTGACTATATCCCACACCTCAGGGAGTGGTGCGGGGGAAAGTTCTTGCACAATGCCGTTCTTGCTTGTGGCCGACCATTTGGCGAGTCGAATGAGTTCGGCCTTGCCTTCGTCTGCGAGTAATTCGGTCTGCTTGGAAGATTGCGCGTCTTTAATCGCGTTGGTCAAGCGGGTGGTACAACAGTAGTTGCCTTTACCGACCATGAGTGCGGTTTTGAAATTGGCGTAGCGCTTTAGCTCGGGGACTGCGTTGAACAGTTGACGGCAAATCTTGAGGTCTTTGCTGCGAATTTGCTCCTGAAGTGTGATGGTATGGCTCGAAACAATCAGCGGGCGCTCGCTATCGATTGAGTGGATAAGGCCAGGAATCAGATAAGCGAGACTTTTGCCAACGCCGGTGCCTGCTTCGAATAGTAGTGGTTTATTGGTTTCCAGTGACTGTGCAGTGCCGAGCGCCATGGCTGCTTGTTGTGGACGGTAGTCGAGTTGCAGAACGGTTTGCAAGGTGCCGCCTTCTTTAAAAATGGAGTCAATAAGCGTGACTAGGTAGCCCGGCTTTATGGGGCTGCCTCCTGCATTTTCGATCAATCCAATCATGCGTCTCGGAGATTGACTACTGCTGAAGCAGCCAAGTGGCGTAACTTAAATCTGCTGGGGTAGTGATTTTTAAGTTAGCTGCGTTGTTGGGCACTAAAGTGATGTTTAAACCGATTGTGGCCGCGGCGGCGCTGTCGTCGGTGACGCGTAGGCCAGAATTATGCACGTGCTGGTAAGCTTTGAGGATATCTGGTAGGGCGAAGGCTTGCGGTGTCTCCATTGCCCAAATGTGAGAGCGGTCGAGATCTTCGAGCGTGGTTTGTGTGAGTTGCTCTGCGTTTGGGATGCGTTTGATTGTGTCGGTCACGGGGTGAGCGAGCACTGCGGCTCGATCTCGCAGCACTGCGGTGTGGAGTGCTTGTATTGATTTGGCGGATACGAGAGGTCGCGCACTGTCGTGGATGAAGACGTGGGTGCAAGTCTTTACTTGAATGCGCAGTGCATTGTAGACCGAGCTTTGGCGATGGTCGCCACCGATTACCCAGTCGAAAGGTATCCCTTGGAGATCGATTTGGTTCAGGGCGGCCTCTAGCTCTTTTTTGTGTGCGGTGTCGCGGTAGACGATGGTAAATCGGTCGATGCAGCCGCTGGCCAAGAAGGCTTGGATACTGTGGCAGAGCACGGGAAGACCGTTGAGTGGCGCGAGTGTTTTATCCGCAACCGTGCTTTGCATACGCGAGCCACTGCCAGCCGCCAGGATGATTGCGCTGGCGGAGGAATTTAGAGCGGAGAATGGTGCGGTGGGCTTGTGAATAGTACGAAGTGGCTAGAAAGTTAGATTTTGATGAGGTTTGAATTAGGACGCCACTTTGCTCAGCTCTGCGCGGATGGTAGCAGCGGCAACGGCGGGATCGTCGGCGTTGAGGATCGGGCGGCCGACGACGATGTAGCTGGAACCGGCAGCGGCAGCGGCGTGCGGTGTCATGATGCGTTTTTGTTCGTCGGCTAAGCTGCCCTTGGGGCGGATTCCAGGGGTGACGATGATTGGTTCGTAGCCGAAACGTGCGCGAAGGGGGGCGAGTTCAAGTGAGGAGCAGACGAGCCCTTGGATGCCAGCTTTGAGACTGAGGTCGGCTAAGTGTTTAACCTGCGCCTCGGTGCTGGCGTGCACGTTTAGACTGCGTAGCTGAGCCTCATCCATGGAAGTGAGGACAGTGACGGCGAGCAGGTTAAGGTTGGGTGAGTAATCGGCGCGGGCTTTGTTAGCCCATTCGAGCATTTCGCCACCCCCGGAGGCGTGTAGCGTAAGCAGTTCGACGGGGAGGCTGGAAATACTCTGCACGGCTTTAGCTACAGTATTTGGGATATCGTAAAGTTTGAGGTCGAGGAATACTTTATAGCCACGGTCGGCGATTTCGCGGACGAAGTCGGGCCCGTAGGCAGTAAATAGCTGGAGGCCGACTTTGACCCATTCGAGAGAATCGCCGAGTCGGTCGAGCATAGCAAAGGCTTCTTCCCGAGTTTCGAGGTCGAGGGCGAGTATGAGTTTACAAGGATTTTGATCAGGCATTAAAAAAGA
>DBBT01000088.1 GCA_002292345.1 Opitutia bacterium UBA977
CCGAGGCCGCCTGCGCATCATACCACAGGAACGAATAAATATCGCCGAGGGCGAAGCTACGCGGTTTGCCATCGGAGGCCGGCGGCACATTGCCCGGCCAGTCAAATTCAATACTGCCCTCCCCTGCTCCAGCGAGATCCTGCTCCACGACCTTGGCAATCTGCGACCAGCCGCAAGCTGATGCCAGTCGCACCATCACATGCGGATCATATTTGCGGTTAATTCCCGCGTCGTTAAAGTTGAGCGTGCTTCTGCGATCGGGCGAAAGACTATACAACACGAAATTCCCGGTCGCATCGGTCAGGTAAGGCGTGTCGTACAGGTCCAGGCCAAAGACATTGCGCAGCCCGTCCATAAACGGAAAGATACTGCGCAACGACATGCACCAATAGTTGATGCCTTCGCCATAGCCACCGGCAGGCCCCTGAGAGCGCAGAAACAATTGTGTCCGGTCGCTGGCCCGATGGATCCATTCGATGGCTTCGGGCTGTTCTTTAAGAATCGCCAGCGCGGCAATGCCATAGGCGGAGTTAAACGCGGCGGAGTAATTATGTTGCCGGCGCTGAGACCACCATGAAGTAAAGGTGTCATTATACAGACGCAGGATGCCTGCCTGAGCGATCTTTTGCGAAAACGCGTCCCGTTCGGCCGGGGTGAGCAGATCGTAGATCATGTCATAGATCAGACCAGCCGGGCGACATTTACCGGAGACTTCCAACTTGGCTTTAGCCCCCCAACTCGGCAACGCACACAAGTCGGCCAATGTTTGATGCGCCGCACGGCCGCGCTCAACATCACCGGTGATGGCGTAAATAAAGGCGTTCACCACGCCATCGGTTTTACCGGGGGGCTGCGCCGTCAAATTTTCCCAAATATATTTATAGGGCGCTGTCTGGGAACGCTGGGCAATCTGCGGCACATCCTTTTTATGAAAGAGGATATAAGGGTGCTCGAGCGCACTGATCACCGTCGAATCCAGCATCTGCTGAGCCTGCTCTGCTAAGGTCTCCGCGTGCACACTCGACACTGCGAACAGTGCCGCGAACATCAGTCCGACGCATTGGAGGTTTTTATAATGTTTCTTCATCTAGTTTCTCAATTTCCATAACGTGCAAGCTCATCGTGCCCTCATTCCACTTCAATTTTGAAAAATTGCTGGTCTGGTTCGGTGGGGAAAAAGAAACTGCTCTCAGGCGGATCGCCCGGCAGTCCAGTGGCTTCGATGACCCATTCTTCAGTCAGATCCACAGTCGACAGCACACGGTAAGTNNNNGCGACCGACTCGGCAGTCATCGCGCTGATCTTAAACATCGACGCCGGATCCCACGGATCGGTGCCGGCAATGAATTCTTCAAGGTCGGTCCATGCGTCAGCATCGGCGTTACTGCTTTGGTGACTCGCTCCCAAATTACCGAATTGCTCAAGCTCCCACACATCCGCCATACCATCGGCATCATCATCGATCAGTTCTGGAATACTAATACTGAGCGGGGCCGGAGCAAAATTGGCAGCGACAGCGACAGAGGAATCGTTGGCCGCAGTCCAATTATACGACTGCGCGCCCGCAACTGCCTCGAGTTGATAGCCGGCGTTACCGACCGAGGAACCACTGTTGCCGGAATAGAGTGTCTGGGCAAAATCTGAACTCAATGCACCGTTGTTATTCTCGGTGTAAACGCCAACCGACAAGGAATTATAGGCCGCAGCGCTTAAACTCAGTGTGGTCACCCCTGTATCGGCAACCGTTTCAATCGGGTCGCCCGGAACCGCATTCTCCAGGCTGAGCACACCGACACGGGAATCCGTCGGCGCATTAAAGGTAACGACCACATCGCCGCTGCTCGGCGACTGCGCATCCAAATCCAGATACCAGATCGAGCCCTGCCGACCGCTACCGCTACTGGCGATGGCTTCGCTAAACGACTCACCGGCATAGGTGACACCGGCAACGCCAGAAGTGCCACTTTCCCAGCTCGCAGTGACCACCAGTTTACAATTCTCACCGATCACCGGGAAAAAATCCGCAATCGTATTGGTCGCGATATCCGGATCCGACTGCTGCAAGTGTTCGGCGCTAGCGGGCACCACGACTGGCAGCTGCATGAAAGCGGAAATCTTCACCTCATCGATGTCGCCGATATAATTCCCTTTGTTCTTACGCGAGCCGATATAGACATTGCGTTTGTTCGGCACAATCACCCCGATGCCTGGGGCGGATACGGTTTCCTCTTCCGTCACCAGTTTGATCCGCTCGCCATCATAAACCGCCTCGATATATTGCCAGTCGTTCGCCGTGCTGATGGAGGCCGACAACTCAATCCGGTTGGTTGCGCTGGAGTCACTGCCATCACCGGAGCGGTTGATCGAAAACGTCACGGTCGAAGCATTCACGCTAAGGTAGATCTGGTCGTAGACATGGAAGAGGTATCCGCCGGTATCGCCGGGGTTCAGGCGGATCCAGCCCTGATAGCGGAAGGTGCCACGGTCAGCCGGCCAGGCGCTGGATGTCATCATGTATTGATCGCCGGCCTGCAGGTCACAGCGATATGCCGCACCGAATTTCCCATCGGCAATCTCATAAATATGGTTGGTGCTGTCCACATGCACCGCCGGAACTGTCGTCTCGAAATCCCAATGATAAAGGGTTTCGACATCATCGGCAAACGGCGCCACGCCGTGGATGGTGCGGTCGTCGCCATAGTTAATGATCACGGGGCCGCCGGCGAAATCACCCTGCAGATACGGTGCGTCGTAGCATTGTTTCGGCTCGAAATTGAGCGGCACTCCATCGACCTGCGGCGGTGCACTTTCATCGGCAAACAGAGTCAGCGTAGTCGCGTATCCCGTGCTGGTGTAATCGAGCCGAGTGCCGTCCCACACCAGCGGGTTACTCAGTATCTCGCTCCGGAAAGCGGTGTAGCTTGAGTAGTCACTCTTACGGCCTACCTCAATGATAATGGGCGAGTATTGGTCGATGAGCTCCGCCCAGTTCCCATTCCAGCTCCAGCCGCCGTCCAGAACCCGCACCGCCGCGTAGGCCTGCGGGGCTTCCGCAAAAATCCAGCCGCTGATCTCATTGAGGGTCAGCGAAGCATCGAACCAGACCGCCTGGCCGGTCGCATGTTCATGCGTCGACAGGCGCTGGAGAATCATGGCGCCTTTATGCTGTACGCCCCACTCCGCATTATAGACGCTGCCGGCCTCCGGGTCCGGGCGCTGCGTAAAGATGCGGGCGCTGCTGTGCCCGCCGAAAATTACCCCGTTCCAGCGGTTTTGGCTGCTGACCGGCGTCCAATCCGAGTAGGAACGCGCCTCCATCTGGCTCATGCCCATCACAAAATCCGGCGTACACCAGGTCGTGCGGAGCAGACTGCCGCCATCCGGGTCCAGCGGAGTATAGCTATAATCGCCCAAATCAGGGGGTGGTGCCGGCGGGCTCAGGTCGCGCAGTCCCAGTCGACGGGAGCTGTATCCATAGCTTCCGCGATCCTCCGTATCCAAAGTCAGCCCAACGACCGCGCGCGAGGGCCGCCATAGCGTGGTGACCGCGCACATATACCCCGGATGCGGAGTGCCAAGCTCCTCGCCCAAGCCGAACAGGTACCAGGCCATGGAACCGGGTCCACCGCCGCTTAGCGTCGAGCCGTTGCCGGGATAGCTGCGATGCCGACTGCCGCCACGAATGCCATCGAGCTGCTCGACCGCCCAATCGGCCCAATAAATATCCAGCAATGCCGCAGCGCCCTCTTGCAACTCCGGATCGTCGGCAAAGTCCGCGAGATTAAACATGGTATTCAGGGAATATTTGGCATAGGTCGGCGAGGCCACCTCTGCAAAAAGCCCCTTTGCCGCCCGGTCTCGAACATACGCCTTAAAATAGTCGTCAAAGGCCGCGGCCATTTCCGCCGGGGTCGACCCGTCCGCATAGGTTCGGTTCTGATAGTCGGGATGGTTTTTAAACAGGTGGGCCGCGCCCCAGAAGCTGACCCAGGCCTGGAGGTGATGATTTTCACTTCCCCAATAAAAGTGAATCCCATCCGGAGAAGCTAGGCCGATCTCGCAACTCGGCGCAGCCCAATCCCACAGCATCTCAAGACAGGCATTCTCCGCATCGGTGCTCATGCGCCCCGGATAAAAATCACTGGTGCTCGAATAGAGAAACAGAATCCGCTCCTGGAGATAAGCATACCAATGAAAGCTGTCATTTGCTATCACATCATCATAGAGACCGTTGGTCTGACTGGCGATTAATTCCGCATCCGCCAAGGCAGTCGACGTATCGAGCCCATAGGCGCCGAGTGCAAAATCTACCGTCCGCCACAGCCCGGTGGAAGGAAAAGGCTTGTTCACCTGTTTGAGCAGCCCCGCTTCCTGACGGGAAACGATGCCATCGAGCACCTCCTGAATCGGGTCCGTCGCTGGAAGCACCTCAGCTTGACTCGACAGCGCACAGCCGAGGAGTGCCGCACATAATAGTAAGCCTTGTTTTTTTTGAATATTCATAACGCGTCAGCCCATCGGCTTCATTCCACTTCGATTTTGAAAAATTGTTGGTTCGGTTCGGTGTTGAAAAAGTAGCTACTCTCAGGTGGATCGCCCTGCAGTCCGGTGGCTTCGATGACCCATTCTTCAGACAGATCCACAGTCGACAGCACACGGTAAGTCTTGCCCTGACTGACCAGCTTCATCCTTCTCCGCCGCTTAAATTCACGTGGCTATTTTGACCGGCGGATACATTGCGACTGGTCGCTCGGTGCTCGGTTCGCGCGAATGTAACTCGGGAATAACAACCAACCTGCCCTGCTGGTCAGCCTCGCACATGGCATTGATCACCTGTACGCCGTGCGCAATCAACTCCGGATCGATCTCCCCTGCCAGCGGCTGCCCGCTGCGAACCGCATCGCGGAAATTTTCCCACTGATATTTCCCGTTCAGTTGCTCGCTCTCCAGATTGACGGATCGAGTCACGACGCGCCCCTCAGAGTCCAGCGCTTGCAGGCTCAGTTTTTTGGCACGCATATCATGATTATCGAAGGTTTGAGTGACTTCACTCCGAACGGTGCCGCGTGTAAAATGAATGCACAAGTGATTGGCATAGCGTTGACCGTCATCAATACAAAACGAGGCAAACACGCTGCCCAGTGCACCGTTTTCAAACTGCAGTGACAGCTCCCCATTATCCGGAGTCGGCCGACCGGTAAACAATCTGGAATGCGCCACATTGACCGCATCGACCTTGCCACACAAACGCAGCAGCTGGTTGATGCCATAGATCCCCAACCGGAACACCGGAGCAACCGGACACTGCGCCGGATCATCATACCAACTACCATCCGCCTGCTCATGGTTGCGGGTATAGGTTTCCCAGCGAACCGAAACCGGCTGGCCGAGTTGGAACGCTTCCTGCCAGTTTAAAATTTGTGCAGTCTCCGCATCCGGCAAGGGTTCCGGCGAATTAATGTGGACGATTTTGTTGAGTGCGCGCGCCTCCTCCAAAACCGCCAGCGCATCCGCCGCATCCTGCTCAAACGGCTTGGTGGTCATCACATGCTTACCCGCACGGATGATCTTGCGGATTAATTCCGCGCGCCCGTTTGGCGGCGTGAAAAGGCCGACGGCCTCGACCTGCGGATCCCCCAGAACTTCGTCCAGTGATGCATACTGCCGCACCGCGTGCTTTTGGGCAATCTTGCTTGATTTCGATGCATCCAGATCAAACACACCGACCAGTTCGATCGCATCCATCCCCGGTTGCCCAAGGATCTGACATTCGACGACATACTCGCCAAACCGTAAACCAACCACGGCCATTTTAATTCGTTTTTTCATAAAAGTTTATTCCCCCTCTGCGTCCTTCAAAGTAAAAATTGTCAGACCATGCACCTTGGTCTGCGGCGGTGGCGGCGCCAAGAAACTGGCCAACCATCCGACGATCAGGCAGGTAAACACGCCCACGATCAGATAAACCATCGCGTGCAGATCCAGGTGAAATTTCGCGTAGTAATTCGCCACCACGGACGCGGCGGTACCGGCCCACACTCCGAAGGTGTTGACCCGTCGGCTAAAAATCCCCAGCACAAAGATACCGGTAATCGGCGCGAGCACCACGCCGGTGATCATCAAGAACAGATCCCAAATCGACTGCAGGCCGCTGGTATTGGCCAGCAGCAAAGCCGCCACCGTGCCAAAGATTCCCAGCCCAAGCGTCAAGCGCCGCCCGAACACCAGGCATTGATGATCGCTCACCTTCGGAAAAAAGCGCCGATAGACATCCTCCACCCCCAAATTCGCCACCGAGTTCATCGCACTGGACACCGTGGAGATCGTGGCGGCCAATAAGGCGACCACCACAAACCCGGCCATGCCTGCCGGCAAATTCTGCGCGGCGAAAAAGGGAAACACACCATCCGCTTTCAACGCAGGGCTGAGTGTATCGGCACGGGTCACATAAAACAGAAACAACAAGGTGCCCAAAGCAAACAGCACAAAATTCATCGGCACCGCCACGGCCAGCTGCGTATAGACCGCCTTGCGCGATTCCTTCTCATCATGGGTGCACTGCACACGTTGGATGAAGTTCTGATCGCCGATCATGCCCAACACGGAGACAAAGGTGTTCAAAAAAATGACGATGACGACCGGCGCCTGCCAATCAATACGCCAATCAAACATCTGTAATTTGTCCAGATTTGAGAGCAGGTCTGCCGCGACCGGAAGCGTTATATCCATTGAGATTAGGGCATAGACCGCGCACAACAGCACGGCGACTAACATGATCACGGCCTGAAGCACATCCGTCCAGATCACCGCCTCGAGCCCGCCCATCGTGACAAATATGGTCGTGACTACACCCATGATCAATATGCTATACTCCATCGGCAGGCCGAAAATAGCGCTAATCGCCAATGCCGGCAGCAAGAGTATCGCAGCCATCCGGCCTAACATTTGGTTCAGTGAGAAGCAGGCGAATCCAAGCATGCGCACTGGCAGACTAAAACGGCGTTCTAGGTATTCATTCGCAGTCGAAATGTTCAGCCGTCGCGCCACGGGTATATAGACCCAGACCAAGAGCGGCAGTTGGATCATCACAATGAAGATTGCACCCGAAAAATAGATCCAGTTTTCGGCAAAGGCCTTGCCTGGCATCGCCATCAGGCTGATCGCACTCGCACCCGTGGCAAATAGACTCAAGCCCGCAGCCCACCACGGGATACGATTGCCGCCGCGAAAGTAGTCGCCACTGGACTTTTCTTTCTTGGAGAAATACAAGCCGACGCCCACCAATAACAGCACCAAAACAGCCACCACCGAATGATCGACCCAACCGTACTTCGTCGGGCGCAACAAGGCCTCTCCGCTCACGGTGGACTCCGCCGAAAAGAGCGTAAATTCTGTGCCCTTGGAGCCGACAGCCAAGACTTGCAGCGCACTGGGCAGCTGCCCCATCGCAAACCAGGTATCGGTCGTGCGGTGGTAGGCCAGGATGACGTCATCCGCAACCTGCCCATTAAAATACAGTATATGATCGTTGCCACAGGCAGTGGCAACAAATCCGCGCAGATCCTGTGGCGCTACGGCCCGTGCCGTCCATAGATCCTGCGATACATCATAGGCATAGGTATCCGTTCCAGCAATACCGACACCCGCTAAATAGAGCGTGCCTTGCTGATTGGCCAGAACCGCTTGCGTGCCAGTATTCTCCGGCAGCGCCGCGCACTCAGACCAGTCTGCTGCGCTGTCACCAACATCCAGCTTCAATAAGCTGTGATCGCCAACGACGTAGAGTTGCTCGCCGATCAGCACTGCCGCGGCAGCGTCCAAGGCCTGCGGTAGATCCGGCAAGCTCACTGAGCCCTCGGCATCCACGCGGCTCACTTGTTGGCCGCTGATCTGATAAAAGCCGTCCTCGATCGTCAATCCTTGCAGCACCGTCACGGCCTCACCACGCTCCTCAAGCAAGGTGGCAGAGGCGGCAGGCGCTTCGGTAAATTCAAAAAAGCTTTTAGCTGCATCGGCCGCCATGGAGATTCCCGGCAGGGCCAGCAGTAAAGCCAGTGTTCTGTATATCAATCGACTCATCAATTCGTGTTCTGGATTGGATAATTTCCAATAAAAAGCCGCCTGCCACAAGTCCGGAACAGGCGGCTAGATTTTATTTCGTTATTTAAAATGTGAGGAAAAAGGCAGGCAACCCCCTACAATGCCTGCCTCCCACTCATGCTATTCCGCTTAATTAATATTCAAGCGAAGGAACTTCTCATCTTCAGTCATGTTGACTGTGTTGGTGACTTCCTCGAACTCGTCGTCAATCACGACGGCACCGTCTTCAGTCACACCGCCGGTATTCCAGTCGGCGTTGGCCAAATCAGTCTCGACCTCAACCGTATAAGTCAGCCCCAGAGCGCTGGCGCCGATACGGCGGTTGTAGATGTAAGTGAATTCATTACCCCCGGCATTTGCCTCGGATGTAGGCTGGAAGCTCGGTGCATCACTCACACTTGGATCACCACCGAGTGCATACTCCGTGTGGTTATCCACGCCGTCGAGGTCAGGGTCATCCGTTGGTTGATCAAAGACACCCACATCGTATTGGCTAATGTAGTTCTCGAAGGTGTTCATCGCCCCGGCGAGTGTCACTTGATGATACTCGCTCGGTATGGTAACGTCGCCGATGCTCTTCATCAGAATGTCTCTATTCCCATCATCGACGTCGTTATCGAATAACAATATCGATACACCAATCATATCGGTCGCAACGGGGCTAATGACACCTAAGTCAGCCCATCTCAGAGCCAGTTCGATGACATAACCTCCGGCAACGATGGATCCTTCGACTTCGTGGTTGCTAAAGTCATTCAGAGCCGGATTGGCAATTGCGTTACCGTTGTAATAAGCTGCGGCGACGTCATTAGTGTTGATCCCAAACTCAGTCAGGAATACGGAAGCAGCGATGTCTCCATCGGTAACATCCGGATCCAGGCCAAGCAAGAAGTGGTCATCAGGATAACCGGCGCTTCCTGCCGCGTCTGGTTTGATGAGGATATCGTCCGTGACTTCGGCGAGAATATAGAGATTAGTCGCATCCCACTTAAAGGAGAACACGGCGCTGATGTCGGACGGCGTCGCTTCGAGCGCATCACCTGACAATGAGCCAACGTTGGGCAGAACCCCGAGGTCAGGCCAAGCCATTGGAAGCTCGAACGCATCGCCCCATTCCCCCAGAGATACAATACCGTCAATGGTCGGTGCGACCACTGCGACTGGTGTGTCAAACTCACGGAGGGTTGGTGCCGGTGGAGTCAGACTGCTGATTCGAACTTCATCCAGATAGCCTGCAAAATGTCCGGTATTATTATAACGCATCCCGAAATAGGTGGTCGTCTTGGCTGTTGTCGTGCTCATTCCACCCGAAATCGTAGCGCTGTCGATGACAAGCTCTCCATTGACATAGATGTCCAAATCTTCTCCGATCACCTCAATGGCAAGATGGTTCCAATCGGTGGGATCAAAGCCTGCAGGCCGGGCATAGTGGTCTTGGATCGCTGCAGAGGCATCATAGACTCTTACCTGAAATCCAGTCGCATCCGAATACACCAGAATCTGGCCCCAACGATCAAAGATATACTGGCCGGCTACCGCAGCATCCGATTTGGCCCAGAACTCGATACGCAGAGCCGATGGGTCGATTGCCAGAGCTGCATTCGCAATGGGTAAGCGATCGTCCACCCCGTCCAGGTAGATGCACTTACCGTAATCTGCATTGGCCGGGTCCGGATAATCCAGACCGGGTGTCACGGCGGGATCCACCAAGATCGTGCCAGCGCTCACACCCAGTGTGGCATTTCGGCCCGTCACGACGCTGTCATCATCATCCACCTTACCACTCGCATTCAGCGCATCCATATGCCACAGGGCGAGCGTGTTAGTCGTGTCCGTAAAGACGCCGCCATAAGTGAGCGGAATCAGTGTCTGATCCATGCGAACCGTCAAGCCCTGGAAGCGGAAGATACTTCCCGATTGGCCCGCTGGCTCAGTGACCTGTCCGACCATGCCAACTGCTTGGATGTCGGTCAGTGTGGAACCCAAGACTCCCCCTGTCAGCGCAGGGATGAGCATATTGGTGTCAGGATAGTAGGGGTGCCATGTTTCAGTGAAACCATTGATGGCTAGGACACCCGTGCTGACTTTACTTGTCGCCGAGATATACCAGTCGCTGCCGTTCTGAACGATCGCGTGGACAGTCTGCACTTCCCCGGTCTGCTTGACCGTATCGATCACGATCGAGTCCGCATCGGAAAACGATAGAGCGTAACTCGGATCGTCGTAGCCATTGAGAAAGTCAGCCTTCGAAAGATTCGGCACAAAGGTGAAGATCTGCCCCACACCGTCATTAGTCGCACCGCTACCGACCTGATACGAATCGGCAGTCGTGCCTGAACCGGCCCAGCGGAAGAAGCCCCGCAACGGATCCGCATCTGTCTTGTCAAAATACGTGACCTGATTACCAACATTGAATTTGAGGTTCGTCCCAAGGGGGGTGTCATCGTTATAACCGAGAATGGTGGCATCCATCGGATTGTATCCGCGACGATCATCCAAGTCGGCTTCGCCATCGAAATCACCATTCTCGTAAACCAACGCAGGCGACCAACTACCAGCGGTGTTGGTGTTATTGTAATCGCCGCCAAACTCAACAGCCAGCACAACCGCCGTCTGCACCATGCTCGCCGACAGTGCCGTCACTTGTATGCGTGGCTTATTTGCGTCCTGACCTGCTGCAGCGTCCACTTGACCGACGAGTCCCAAAGCTTGAATATCGGTGAGGGTCGATCCAAGCACGCCCCCCGTCAAAGTGCCCGCATTGATATACATGTTCGTATCGGGAGCATATGGATACCAGGTATCAGTCGCGCCGTTAAGACTGAGAGTGCCATCACCTATTTGACTCGTATCTGAAATATACCAGCTAGAACCATTCTTCACGAGCGCACGGACAGTAAAGACACCACTCGTGTCGTTAAATTCGGCGGTGACCGACCCCGCAGCAGCATCGAATGCCAGCGTATAACCAGTGTCATCAGCTCCATTGAGGAAATTAGCCTTCGCCACATTCGGCGCGAAGGTCAATGACTGCGGGTAGTCGTCGTTGATCGTCGCACCATTCCCGATGGTCGCGCTATTTCCCACCTGAAGATAGTCAACTGCCGTATTGGAACCGTTAAAGCGGTAGATGCTGACCCCTGGAGTGCCGGCAGTCGAGTCCATCTGAGTGGCCTGAGCCCCAGCGTTAAACACCGTCGTATTACCCACTCCGTTTGTGTCAGGGATCGACGCAAACAGGGAGTCAATCTCGATATAAGCACGACGATCATCCGTGTCGGCTTCACCATCGAAATCGCCGTTTTCGTAGGCCAGAGAAGTTTTATCCGCATTAGTAGGGCCGTCGTTATAATCGCCGCCGAAATCGACGGCCGTTATTTGGGCCTGAGCGGCCGAGGCGCCGAGTAGCAGCGCCGCAGAAGTCACGGACAGCCGTGACCACATATTATATAGGTAACTTTTCTTCATTTATACTTCCAATCTCTCAAGGGTAGTTTTCTGCTACAAATGAGGGTCACTTGTAACATACATCGCAGTATCTACTACAAACATCGATTCGTCAAGCACAATATTCCACGAAAAGTCCGCTTGACAGTCCATTTAAAACACACATCCTAAATGAACGTTACATAAAACGGCACAACAGCATTCAACGACCAACCAGCCCAACTGCCCTGCCCCGCTCTCCATGCGGCCCACCACCTGCCTGTCACACACCCGCAAAAAGTCGGACTTTCCATGCATTTGACAGGGCAACGAGATTCCATT
>DBBT01000070.1:0-1246 GCA_002292345.1 Opitutia bacterium UBA977
GATTATTTGCCAGAGTTGATTGCGGAGGCGCGGTTGTCGGCTCCGGACTTGCAGGTGGTGGTGGCCGATACGTTAGCAGGTGTGGACGTGGCTGCTCCGGATATGCGTCTAGCTGAGATGCTTGCGGATCATGTGCGGCTGACGATGCAGGCTGCGGGGTTGTCGCATCCGCGAGTTGCGCTGGTGGATCATGGCACACCTGCGGAAGTGGTGAATCAGGTGCGCAATGCAGTGGCAGATCAACTTGCGGTGCTGCTGCAAACCGAAGTCGCAGCAGTGGCGGCGTGCTCGATGGAACGCCGTGAGGGGATCGAGTATGATTTTAATGAACCACTGTTAGAGCGAGTGGCGCAGCTGGATGGCTGGGCCGCTGCGGAGGTGATTGTGGCGCTGTTCTTCTTGTTGCCAGGCCGCCATGCTGGAGCCGGTGGAGATGTCGCGGAGATTTGCGACGGACTGATCGCGGAGCATACTCTGCGATCGGCAGTGCGTACACCGTTACTCGGGGAGCATCCGCGGCTGATCGATATTTTGGCAGACCGACTACGGGCTGCGCTGGACTCGTGTGAGGAGTCAGCTTAGTTGCCATCCTTGACAATCAAGCCGTTGTTGATTGCGCAGCGCATGAGACTGGCAACATCGTGCAGATCTAGCCTGCGCATCAGATTTGTGCGGTGATTTTCGGTTGCTCTGACGCTGATGCTTAGCTTCGCCGCGATGTCTCAAGTGCAGTTACTCTTGGCAATCAGTCGGAGGATCTCACGCTTACACTTGGTCAAAATAGTAATACCTAAATCAGCATCTCGCGAATGGCCGTCTGATCTTCGATGATAGCGACTGTTTTCATGCGAATAAAAATGGCGGAGAGAGAGGGATTCGAACCCCCGGAACCTTTCGGCTCAATAGTTTTCAAGACTACCGCATTCGGCCACTCTGCCATCTCTCCTGAAGCTTGATGGCTGATTTCCTAGGCGATGATCCAGTAAGTGCAAGACGTTAAATTAAATCGGGTGATTTTTTTGCTGGTAGTCTAGTTTACAGGCTTTTGCCGTTTGAGTAATTAATAGAACAAGTTTCTATCCAAGCTGCGGTATTGAATGGCTTCAAGTAAGTGGGGTGTGTCGATTGGTGTGCTGCCGGCAAGGTCGGCGATAGTCCGCGCGACTTTTAAGATGCGATCGTAGGCGCGCGCAGAGAGTGCCAGTTGCTCCATGGCTTGCTGCAGCAGGTCGCCTTGTGCTTTATT
>DBBT01000070.1:1308-2682 GCA_002292345.1 Opitutia bacterium UBA977
GTTTCGCCAGGCTGGGTGCTGCGTAATTCTTCAATTCGTAGCGATGGTGCCTCAATGTGTATATCAATACGGTCGAGCAGCGGCCCGCTAATTTTGGAGCGGTAGCGCTGAATTTGTGGGACGGAGCAACGACACTCGCGGGCACTGTCGCCGGTATATCCACATGGGCATGGATTCATCGCGCAGACCATCATCACCGAGCAGGGCAGATTTATCTTACCTGCACTGCGGGAGATGGTGACATTACCGTCTTCGAGTGGTTGGCGCAGGACTTCGAGGGCCGATCGTTTAAATTCGGGTAACTCGTCGAGAAATAGCACGCCGTTGTGCGCCAGAGAGATCTCGCCCGGACCGGGTATGGTGCCGCCGCCCAGTAGTCCGACATCTGAAATAGTGTGATGCGGGCTACGAAATGGCCGTTGAAAGTAGCGATTTTCGTCGCTTAGTGTGGTGCCTGCCGCGGATTGAATGCTGAGGATTTCGAGGAACTCATCAATACTGGGGCGTGGCATGATGGTGGGTATGCGCTTAGCGATCATCGACTTGCCGGACCCGGGAGAACCAATCATCAACAAATTGTGGCCGCCACTGACCGCGATCTCGACGGCGCGGCGCACGGCGTGTTGGCCTTTAACTTCGGAGAAATCAGTCCGTTGCGACTCCGGCGGTGCTTGGTAAAAGCTGCTGTCGCGAGATTTGGCAGGAAGAATATCACGCTCTCCATTGAGAAAGCGCACGGCTTCGTCGAGACTGCGGACGGGATAGATGTCGACGTCTTTAACCAACGCGGCTTCGTCGGCAGATTCGGCGGGCACGATGAGGCCTTGCTTGCCAAGTTTGCGCGCCAGCATCGCCATTGCGAGTGAGCCCCGCACGGGGCGGGTCTGACCCGAAAGGCTGAGTTCACCTGCGATCAGGAAGTTATTGAGGCGATCACTCTGGCATTTATTCATTGAAGCGAGAATAGCGATCGCGATAGGTAGGTCGTAGGCGGGGCCTTCTTTGCGCAGGCTGCCGGGCGCAAGGTTGATCGTGGTACGGGTAGCGGGCGTGCGAAAGCCGCTATTGGCCATCGCCGAGAAGACGCGGTCCTGTGATTCTTTGACCGCGGCGTCAGGCAAGCCGACTAAAATAAATTTGAGTTCACCCGCTTCACCTGTATTTACTTCTACTTGAACCGAGTGGGCATCGACTCCAACTAAGGCGGCGGATTGTGTGATTCCTAGCATATTTAAATAATTTCTTTCGAAATGAATGTGAACAAATTTGCCTGTTTGTCTATGCTTTAGTACGTTGTTTAAAGTTTATATCGAACGATTAATAGAATTTTGAAAATAGGACTTACAGGTGGTATCGGCTGTGGTAAATCGACGG
>DBBT01000061.1:0-9989 GCA_002292345.1 Opitutia bacterium UBA977
TTATTCGTATCTTCGTCTCAAGTTGGTCGGTAGAATGCCGAGCTCTTCGCGGTATTTGGCCACGGTGCGGCGGGCGATCTTGATCTTCTTTTCGGTTAAGATGTTGACGATGCCTTGGTCGCTATAGGGCTTGGCTGAATTTTCTTCTTCTATGATATGACTGATCATATCTTTGATCGATTTGTTGGAGACTGATTCGCCGCTGCCCGCTTTATAGCCTGGCGTGAAGAAGTATTTAAATGGGAAAACGCCATGTGGGGTGCGAATGTATTTATTCGCGATTGCACGGCTAACGGTGGTCTCGTGCAAGCCGACTATTTGCGCGATGGTATTCATTGTCAGTGGGCGCAGCTTGGAGACGCCTGCTGCGAAAAAATCGTTTTGAAATTTGAGGATTTCAAGTGTGATGCGCTCGATGGTTTGTTGGCGCTGTTCGATTGAGTTGATCAGGAATTTACCCGAACGCATTCGCTCGATCATAAACTCTTTCTCTTTTTGGTTCAGATTCCCTTTAGCCAGCATGTTCTTGTAGGTGCTGCTGATGCGTAGGCGAGGGATGTAGTCATTGTTCAGCGTGATCTGCCATTCACCATATTCATCTTTGAATACAGTGACATCGGGTTCGATGACAGCGTTTGAGTCAGGACTGAAACGCTTACCTGGAGAGGGCTCCAGCGTCGCGATCGCTGCAATGGCATCTTGGATATCCTCAGCGCTTACGCTGAGTTTGCGGGCAAGTTCGGGGATTCGTCGGCGAATGAGAAGTTGAAAGTGGTCGCGAAGGATTTGAGCTGCGATCGACTTGCCTTGCCCGCGTAGTTCCAGCTGAGTAACGAGGCAGTCTTGTGTGTCTTTAGTGCCAATTCCGGGCGGATCGAAGGCCCTGAGTATTTCGCTGGCCTTGCTGACCGAACTGTAAGGGATGCGGCTGGTAAGAGCTATGTTAGAAACTGTCTCTGTGAGGAAACCATTATCGTCAATACTACCAATCAGGTAGAGTAGGGCCTCTCGCTCTTGATCGGAGCAGTCGGTTAGTTCGGCTTGTTGGATGAGATGTTGCTGAAGCGAGACGCTCGTGGTGAGCGAATTCATGAAGTGCTCACGGCGTTCTTCGTCATCTGAGGTGTGGCTTTGTCCTGTGTTTTCCAGTGCGTAGTGCTCGCGCATGTCTTCGCTCATGCGTTCTAGGATGCTAAAATCTTCTGGATTGAACTCGGTTTCTTTGTCTTGTTCGAGTTGGTTGGCGTTAGGCTCTTCGCGGTGTTCTTCGACACTGATGCTATCAATCGCCAGTTCTTCGAGCAGCGGATTCGCTTGGAGCTCTTGGAGGATCGAGGTACGCAGTTCCACTGCCGGCGCTTGAAGAATCTTTAGGGAGTTCTGAAGTTGAGGCGCTAGAACGAGTGCTTGCGCCTGTTTCTGGATTTGTTGGAACCCTTGTGAGCTCATGGTGGTTGGGAGACGAGGGCTGTATCTAGGCCTTTTTGTCTTGTTCGAGTCCCGGTGTCTCGCCTAATGCCCAGCGTTTTGCCGCGCTGCTGCTGTTGTTGCCAAATAGATCTTTGATGTAGCTCGCCAGCTTCTCATTAGTTGGTCCGTAGCCTTTGCCGTAGAGAAACATCTCTAAGGCGGTTAGCATATTTTGCGCGGTTTGATAGCGTTTCTCGCGGTCGCGTTGAAAGGCGCGCTGCATAATATCGTCGAGGCTCGGCTCGACCTCGGGGCGAATCTCGGTGAAGTCGGGAATCGCTAACTTAAGAATGTTGCTGCGAGTGGCTTCGCCGGAATTAGCCTCAAAAATATTTTCACCCACTAGCATTTCTGCCAGAACAATAGCGCAGCTGAAAAGATCTGCACGGCCATCGGTTACTTCGCGGCGGGCTTGCTCGGGGGAGAGGTATTCGTCTTTACCAGCGATGATTTTTCCTTCCTCATTATGCATGAGGTCGAGTGCTTTCGCTATGCCGAAGTCGGTGAGCTTTACGTCGCCTTCATAGGCGAGCATAATGTTGCGCGGGTTCACATCGCGGTGCACGATGCCGAGCGCTCGACCTTTGATGTCGCATTTTTGATGGGCGTAAGAGAGGCCGCGGCATATTCGTGAAACGATAAAGGCCGCTAGGTCGATGGGGATGGACTGATGCGTTTCGGTGTGGCGATGGATGAAGTCTTCTAGGGTAATTCCGTCCACATGTTCCATCGTCATGAAATATTGCCCACTGATTTCGCCGAGGTGATAAGTTTGGACGATATTGGTATGGATCAGGTCTGCGACTAAGCGAGCTTCGCCGATAAAATTATTACGAAATTCTTCGATTTTTGAGTATTCTTCGCGGACCAGTTTGATCGCCACTCGCTTACTGAAATGACCAGCACCCATCTGCTTAGCCTCATACACAATGCCCATCCCGCCCTCAGCAATCGTATTGACGAGTTCGAAATGCAATTCATTGAAGATATGTTTTATCTTAGACATAGATTGGATCAGATGTCTTTTAATATTTTTTTCAAGTAAATTCCCAATCTAGCACGGAAAATGCTAATAAATGCGATAGATCTATTCAATGTGTTGGTTGACAGTGGCATCGAAGCGCATTTGCTTTAAGGTATGATCACATTGACAGATAGTGCCGTGGCACAAATCCGACAGTTGCAGGCCGAGAAGGCTACTGAGGGGCAAAAACTACGTATTTTGGTCGAGGCAGGCGGTTGCTCAGGCTTCGAGTATGGTATGTCTTTTGATAATAAGAAGGAAGACGATCAGGTATTTGAAAATAACGGTGTCGAATTTCTAGTTGATGAGACGAGTCTCGAGTATCTCAACGAGAGTGTTGTCGATTTCGACGATGGTTTGACGGGCAAAGGCTTCGAAGTGCGCAACCCGAATGCCAGCAGTACTTGCGGCTGTGGCCGTTCGTTTAACTAGCGCTTTCTCAATGGCCCGCCGCCGCTTCTGCGCAGCGGATGCCGTCGAGTGCGGCGCTGACGATGCCGCCGGCGTAGCCTGCGCCTTCACCACATGGGTAGAGTCCAGCGATGTCTGGATGCTGTAGTGAGTCTGGATTGCGCGGCACACGCACGGGCGAACTGGTGCGTGTCTCAAAACCGATCAAATTGCACTCTTCGGTAATATAGCCGCGCATTTGCTCGCCGAACAGGGTTAAGCCGCGGCGCATACGTGAGACAATCCATTCTGGCATGATTGCATCGAGGCGTGCGCTTTGAATGCCAGGGAAGTAGCTGGTCTTCGGCAGATCTGCTGAGGTTTTGCCTTCAAGAAAGTCGGTCACGCGCTGCCCAGGCGCGACTTGACCACCACCGCCAGCTTTTTTGGCGGCAATTTCCAACTGTTTTTGAAATGCGATACCGGCGAGTACGCCGTGTTCGGCTTGTAAGGGCACGGTGTCTTCCGGCTCAACGCTAACTACCATGCCGCTGTTGGCAAAAGGGGAGTCGCGCCGAGCTAGACTCATGCCATTGACCACTACCTCATCGTTCTCTGTCGCTGCAGGTACGATGAAGCCACCAGGGCACATGCAGAAGGAGTGAACGCCACGGTTATCAATCTTAGTAGCGAGTCGGTAGCTCGCTGCCGGGAGTAGTTGTGGGCGTTCTTGCCCGATAGGGTAGTGATACTGAGTGCTATCAATCAGAGGTTGCGGGTGCTCGATGCGTACACCGACCGCGAAGGGCTTTTGCTCAAGGCGCACATTTTGCGTATCAAGCTGCTGGTAAATATCGCGGGCGGAATGGCCAGTTGCCAAAATCGTATGGTCGCTGAGGAACTCGCGGCCATCGGCTGTGGTTACCCCGCAAATACGGCCATCGTTGAGAATAAATTGATTCACCTTCGCGCCGAAGTGGACTTCACCACCAGCTTCGAGGATAGATTGGCGCATCGCCATGACGACTTTCGGAAGTAGGTTAGAGCCAATGTGCGGGTGCGCGTCGATTAGGATGCGCTCAGGAGCGCCATGCGCGACGAGAGTCTCGTAGATGTCGCGAATTGGACCGCGCTTTTTAACGCGAGTGTAGAGTTTGCCGTCCGAGAAGGTGCCGGCACCGCCTTCGCCAAAGCAATAATTTGAGTCCTCTATGACGGTGCCTTTTTTGAGAATGGGGCCCAGATCGAAGCGCCGTGCCGAGGCGTCCTTGCCGCGCTCTAATATGATTGGTTTGAGGCCAAGTTCGAGAGCACGCAGCGCCGCAAACATGCCCGCAGGACCACAACCAATGACGAGCATATTTTTTGCATCCGCGGCGGGGCATTCGTAGAGGGGCTTCAGTTGCGGCTCAGGCGTGAGAGCTTGATCGAGGCCGACTTCAATTCGTAGCTGCACCTTGATCTGCCTTTGGCGGGCGTCGATAGAATGTTTGCGCAGGCGCATATCGACGATTCGTTCTTCTGCTAGTGCAAGCTTCTCGGCGATGGCGGTTTTCCACGCCGATACGTGCTCCGATTGTTCGACTGGTAAGACGATATCAACAAGTGGCGCTGGGGCGGAGTCTTCTGGTGTATGCTCTGGCATATTCTTTGGGGAGTATCTGTGCTACTCGAGCGGCGACAACAAGTTTGTTGCTAGAATTCAGAATGCTCACCCTCTCGGACGGCTTCAACTTGGCTACTTTAATCTCGAAGGTTGCACCCGCAATTACTTGGGCAGCGTTGCTTGCAGCTTTTGAAGGGTGTGGATACCACTAGGGGTTTCGAAGTAGAGCGCGTCTTGAGGGGCCTCAAAGTTCCGCAGTTGTTCGATATCAATTAGCATTAGAGCGGTTGACCAGGCATCAGCCAGCGCGGCACTGGGTTGCAAAATCCATGCGCGTTTGAAGTTGTAATCAGGGTTGAGGCGTTCGTGCGGAGAGACGATGTGGCTGCCCTGGATACCGATTCCTGAGGCGCTCAGTGCTTGGTTGTTTAATTTGATGGTCTGCTGATTGTGGTCGCCGCTCAGTTCAATCGGCCAAGTCGCCGAGCCGAATGCTAACTGCGTGCTCGCGCCAGCGCTTAGCAGCGCCGATTCAATGCCCCAGTCTTCCAGTAGGGTTTTGAGTTGGTCGAGCGCGTAGCCTTTGCCAATGCCGCCGAGATCGATTTCTCTTCCGGCTGTGACGCATGTGATCGCTGGTCTATCCGGATCAATGCTAAGCGTGCCACTGAGCGGAGGGGCGCTGCCGGGATCTTTGTTTTTCTGATGCTCGATCAATGTGCCGAGGGTGATGTCGAACAGCCCATCAGTGTGCTCATGTGCCTCAGCGGCTAGTCGTAAGCAGTCATAACAGGTCTGACTTATAAACAGTGTTTGACCGGTCTCCATGTGGTTGATTCGGAACACATCACTGCCTTCGATATAGCGACTGAGAGTGTTTTCGATCTCGTCGAGTAAGACGATCGCTGCGTGTGCGACATCATGGGCGAGTTTCGCATCTTCGGCAACGATGCGAAGTATGAAGGTGGACTTCATCGCGTGGTGGTCAAATTGATGGATTTGGCTCATTATTCGTCGGTGTGCATCCATTGCTGCCAGATGTCGTTGCGTAAATAAAGTGTGACGGCGACGTTTGCGCGTAAGCCGCGCGGGAGTTTAGTGTGGGTGGTCCCGAGTAAATCATTGCAGGCGTTATCCTGTGCGGGCATCGCGAAGATGATTGGTAAGTCCGTGATGCCTTGAATCGGAGTCGGCCAGTAGCCAATGGTTCCGAAAGTGCGTAAATACCACGGCAGTGGCCAATACTCTTGACCGATTACGGCGATGGGTGAGAGTACTGGCGAATCGGCTAACGCCCGCAAATCGTGTAGCCAGATTTCGATTTTTGGTGCGTCTGTACTGGTAGGCACATAAGCATAAGGATTGCGGCTGTCATTAGCTAGGCGGCCGCTGGCATAAATACTTTGTTTGGTCTGATAGGCGAGTCCAGTGACTAACAGTAATGAGAGTATAATGCGGGACTTTATTTTCAAATCAGGTAAATAGCCAAAGGCATAGCCCGCGAGGAGGCAGGCATGTGCCCACGGCACCATCATGAGCCAAGGGGTTTTATAGCCGATGCAGCTGTAAATAATGCAGTGGCATACCGTAGCGACGGCTAGGAATAGAACCGCAGGGTTGGGCACACGTTTCACTACGGCGAAGGCGATCGCGAACAATGCAAGTAGCCCGATCAGTGCTTCGGTCCACCAAATACCGAGCTGTTGCTTTGGCCATAACAGCAGCTCGAAGTAATAGCCCAGTCCTTTTTCGTGGCCAGCGCTGGTCTCGTAAACAAAATAAGTACGCACTGCGTCAATGCTCCCTTGCATGGAGCGAAAGCCATCGCTGTAAAAGTAAGCGGCGGTGATTGCTGCGGTGATCGCTAACAATACACTGGGCAATAGATAGAGGCGAAGGTTGGGGTAGAGATGTCGCGCGTCATTTTTTGGTTGTCTCCTGTAGCAGATACCAACGGCCGGTAGCCACGCGAGTATCGAGATGGCGAAGGTTTCTTTGGTGGCAAACATGAGGCCGATGCAGAGCCCTGAAGCGATGCCGATGCGCTTACTCGGTTGTTGGCTAAGGCGAAAGACTGCTGCACAGGCCAGCATAGCAAAGAGCGTTAGTAAGCTCTCATGGATATACATGCGGTTGTAATACACCATCAGCGGTGAACTCGCTAGCAGTGCGGCGGCGGCCAATGCACCCCATGATCCGATGGATCGTCTCCATAGTAGCGGAGTAAAAACCACTAGTAGGCCGGCAATGGCAGCGCCGAGACGCAAAGTGGTTGTGGATAGTTCGCTCCAGGAGGTTTCAGATCGGCTGCGTGCGATGGGCAGCGAACTTAGGCTGAGTAGCGGGCCATGGAAATGCTGTGGGTCAAATTGGTAGTCCTCGCCAGCTAATTGACGTGCAAGAATGCGTGCGCCGGTCGCCTCGTCGGCGTGGATCGGACGTTTTTCTAAGTTATGCAGGCGTAACGTTAACGAGAGTATAACGATACCGATCCATGTGACTATTATAAGAAGGCGTTGCGACATTGTGAGGTGGCTCTATATGAAGCGATTTATTTGCCGGCTGCAATCTTGCTTTGCCGTTGTGTTGATTCTGTAGTCACTATTACTTATCAACTGTGCCTTCCTTAGAACAACAAATTGTATTGGTGACTCCAGTTTGGAACGACTGCAAACGGTTGGAGTTGTTTGGCCCGAAGTTGGCTCAGGCGCTTTCGAAGTCTGGTTTGCCGGTGCGTTGGATCGTGGCGGATGATGGTTCGTCCAAGCTGGAGCAAGCTAAAATCTCAGCCTTGGTTGAGTGCTTTTCGGTCGTCTATGCGGATGTCGAAGTAATGCTGTTTGCCGAGCGTTCGCGAAAGGGCGGTGCGGTTTATCAGGCGTGGTCTGCATGTTCTGATGCCGACCTGTTGGCCTTTGTCGACGCTGATGGTGCGGTGGATGCTCCGTCAACCCTTCGTTTACTTAGGCATGCGTGCCAGTGTGGTCCTGGTGTCGGTGTTGTTGGTGTTCGTCATGACTCAGTGGAAACACCGGTACAGCGTCCGTGGCTGCGATTGCTTTGTTTCCGCATGTTTTCTAAATTGGTGCATGGCTTGGTGGGTATTGAATTTGAGGATACGCAGTGTGGTGCAAAAGTAATTCCCGCAGCGGCGTATCGTGCAGTATCGCAGCAGTTGATGGAGCGCGGCTTTGTGTTCGATGTTGAGTTACTAGTTGCGCTACAGGCGCAGGGCTGTCGCGTCGAGGAGTTACGTATTCCATGGCAGGAGATGCCCGGAGGTAAGGTTAAGCCGCTACGCGATGCATGGGGGATGATCGCTGGATTATTACGTATCCGAAAACGTCTGAAGGCCAATTTGTATTAGCGCTTCGTCGGAAACCGCTTTAGCTGGGTAAAACGCGTAGATGCAACTGAGAGTGTCGCAGTTTTCTGCCGTTCGATTAAAATCGCCTTAACTGTGCAAAGCACCACGTTCGCAACGCCACGATTTTCAACAATCTACAAACTGCGGACGACTGCTTTAGCGACGCCCTGCACGCAGAGTTCAGTCACAGGGTAAAGCTCTGGGTAAAATTTATTTTCCGCCTTGAGGTAGGGTGGTTCACCACCTTTTTGGATGTAGCGTTTGAGCGTTGTTTCGCCATCGATGAGTGCCGCGACGATGTCGCCATCATAGGCATCGCGTGGCTCAATGATGACCATGTCACCATCATAAATTTCGGCATCGACCATACTTTCGCCTCGCACTTGAAGGGCGAAGCTACGACGACGGCTAGAAAAGCCTGCGCTCTGAATGTCGACTTGTAAGCGACCAATCTCACCTGCGGGTTCCACACGATCGGGATAGCCCGCGGCAATGTCACCCATGACGGGAATATCGACCACCTCGGTAGCGTCCTCTGGAATTTCGGGTTTTTCGGGTGCATCTGGACGGTTGATGCGAAAAGTCCGTGCCTGACCAGGGATGCGCTCAATCATTTCCTTTTTCTCAAGTGCACGAAGATGGCCCATCACGGCATTGGTGCTGGCAAAGCCGAACTGCTCTTGGATGTCACGAATGCTCGGCCAGAAGCCGTTGCGCCATTCGTAATGCTCGATAAAAGTGAGGATTTCTTGCTGTCGAGTTGTGAGATCTTTCATAGTGTTCACTTGTTTAGGTGAACAATTGATCATTGTCAAGCCGTGCTTTGCCAGACGATCTTTCTGCTGGGTTTGAATCGCCCACAAAAAGCGTTGAACAAACGAGGGAGAGCGCTTTGGTAAGGTTTTTACATGGCACTCTATCCTGGCGACATATTTGCACCACAATTACAGCTGCTGTTGGCTGCGTCGCTGATTTTGTCTGGATGTGGCTCCGAGCAGCAGCGACCATCGAGCAGTGTCGTGGCTCCGATTCCCGTAGATGCGTTGGTGGTCGATTTTCCATCTGGGGAGTTTGACTCAAATATTGTCGAAACGCTTGCGGGTGATTTGGCGACGGTCAATCCTCTGGTCAATGAGACCCTGGCAGGATCGGCAGTGATTGGGCGTATTTTGGAAGGGTTAATCACGCTGGACCCTAATACTGGTGAAGTGATCCCGAATCTTGCCAAGTCATGGGAGATCTCGGCAGACAATCTTCAGTATACCTTTCATTTGCGGCGTGGAATTCATTGGAGCGATGGCCAGCCGTTTACCGCAGATGATGTCCTGTTTACCTGGGACTGTTTTTTTGCGAAACAGCTGGATGTTGATTCCGGCGAGCCCGTGCTAGATGAAAACGGTCGTGTGAAATATCGCTACAGTTCGCGATCTACTTTTGGACAGCTTATTAATGGGCAAGAGCCTCTGGTTGAGAAACTAGACGATTATACGGTACGCTTCACGACTCCAGAGGTGTATGCGCCTTTTCTATTGTTTGGTGGTGGTGAGGAGATTTTACCCAAACATATATTACAAATGTCTTTTGATGACGGCACCTTGATGGATCAGTGGAGTGTGGAAACGGCCATCAATGAGCCATGGAAAATTGTGGGTTTAAACATGTTTGTACTCGAATCGTATCGTCCTGGAGAACGCATCGTATTTGCGAAGAACCCAAATTATTGGAAGGTAAATACAAAGGGACAGCGACTACCTTATGTGGCGCGGGTGATTACCAAAATCGTGCAGGATCAGAATAGTAGTAATGTTGCCTTTGCGCAGGGCTTGACCGATTTCGAATCAATCGGCCCTGATAATGTCGCTTGGGTGAAGCGGGGAGAGGAACGCTTCGACTATACCGTGCTCGATATGGGGCCATCGAGTCAGACGAATTTTATTTGGTTTAATTTAAATCCAGGGCAGAATGCCGAGGGCGTTGCGTATGTTGAGCCATATAAGTTCAAGTGGTTTTCAGATCAGCGGTTCCGACAAGCGATTTCGCATGGCATTAATCGCGAAGGCATTGTTCGTGGGGTGTATTTTAATCGCGCCGATATTTTGCATGGCTACGTATCGCCTAAACGCAAATTGTGG
>DBBT01000061.1:10008-23993 GCA_002292345.1 Opitutia bacterium UBA977
AAATGGGATTCACTTTAGAAGCGGGTCAGTTGAAAGATCCGCTTGGCAATTCAATCGAGTTTTCATTGATGACGAACTCGAGTAGTGGACTACGTGTCGAGATGGCCACGGTGTTTAAGGAGAACATGGCAGCGCTTGGTATCGACGTCGAACTGCAGTTCTTAGATTTTAATACAATCATTAATAAGACATCGGATTCGTTTGATTATGAGGCGTGCATGCTTGGTCTTGGCGGTGGTGCACCAGATCCTTATGCGGGTAAAGATATATTGATGAGTGGTGGTCGCTTACATCAATGGTATCCGCAACAGGTTGAGCCTGCGACCGAGTGGGAGGCTCGCATTGATGCGCTGATGCGTGAAATTGGTCGGCATACTGATGTTGAGGTGCGTAAGAAGTATTTTTTCGAGGTGCAGGAAATTCTAGCTGAGCAACAGCCGCTGATCTTTCTAGTCAGCCCAAAGGACTTTGTTGGCTATCGTAACCGATGGCAGAATGTGGATCCCACTCCGCTCGGTGGGGTGACTTGGAACCAAGAATCACTGTGGGCGGAGCCGAATCCATGAGCGCATTTATTTTTAGACGATTGCTCTCGCTGATTCCTTTGCTCCTAGGAATCACGATGCTGGTGTTTATTTTGATGAGTCTCGCACCCGGAGACTTTCTGACGCCAGTCAAAGCGCAACGTGATGTGCCAGCAGAGTTAATCCAAGCGATTGAAATCGAGTTTGGATTAGATCGTCCGTGGTATGTGCAATACTGGAAATGGTTGGGCAATGTTGCGCAAGGCAACTTGGGGCATTCGTGGGCTTATAAATTGCCGGTTGTCGATCTGATCGGACAACGCCTGTGGGCGACTTTGCTACTGTCAGTGAGCGCATTTGTATTCGCCTGGAGTATTGCGATTCCGCTTGGTGTCTTGGCGGCAGTTTATAAGGATTCAATTTTTGATCGTATCGCTTCGGCGTTGGCGTATGCGGCGCTTTCGATTCCTGAATTCTTTCTCGCGTTGTTGTTTGTCTTTGTTGCTGCACAAACGGGGTGGTTCCCGTTGGGAGGTGCCACTTCAATTGAGTATGATTATCTGAACTGGTTTGGAAAGGTCGGCGACCGTGCGTATCACTTAATTTTACCGACCTTGGCACTCGGGATTGGTTCGATCGCAAGTATCATGCGAATTATGCGGGCTAATTTCCTCGATACGATGCTCGCGGAGTACGTGACGACGGCGCGGGCGAAGGGCTTAAGTGAATTTGCGGTGATTTTTAAGCACATCTTGCGAAATGCGATCAATCCACTGGTGAGTTCATTTGGTTTCGCATTCTCAGGGCTATTAAGCGGTGCCCTGATGGTTGAGATTGTACTGCAATATCCTGGGATTGGTCAGTTGATGTATCAGTCGATTCTCCGAGAAGACCAGTTTGTGGTATTGGCTTCGGTGATGATGGGGTGCTCGATGCTGGTGCTGGGAAACCTGTTGGCAGACATTTTATTAGCGTGGTCAGATCCGCGTATTCGATTGGAGAAGAAAAAGTAGAATGATCATCTTCAGTATATTTCGAGAAGTACTGCGGCGTCCCTTGGGGGCAGTGTCGGCAGCGGTCTTGGTTGCCTTGTATGCGGCGGCGGTCTTTGCGGATTTCTTTGCGCCGTATGCGACCAATGAACAAGACTTAGAGCGTACGTACCATCCGCCCACAGCGTTGATCTTTCAAGATGGTGGCTTGCAAGTTCAGGCTTACGAATTAGTCGATCCGACCGAAGCGAAGTATAAAAAAGTCGTGGGGCAGGGGTATCCAATCCATTTCTTTGGTAAGGGCTTTGAATATCGTTTTTTAGGGCTGTTTAAGACGCAGCGTCATTTGTTCACGATCCAAGACGACGCTGGTCGAGTGTATCTGCTCGGTAGTGATTCAACTGGGCGTGATGTGTTCTCGCGGTTGATTTTTGGCTCCCGCGTGTCGCTGTTCATCGGGCTATTAGGTATCACGATTACCACGACACTCGGATTCCTAGTCGGTGGCTTGAGCGGTTACTTTGGTGGTCGAATGGATTTTGTAGCTATGCGCTTAGTCGAATTTATGATGGCGATGCCGGGGCTCTATTTGTTATTAGCGCTACGCTCTGCGCTGGCGCCGCACTTCGCTTCCGATCAGATGTTTTTCGTGATTATTCTAATTCTGTCTTTAATCGGTTGGGCTGGCACGGCGCGTGTGCTGCGGGGTATGACACTCTCTCTCCGCCAAAATCAATATGTGATGGCGGCTGAAAGTATGGGGCAGTCGCCTGTGGTGATTTTACGGAAGCATATTTTACCCAACTTGGTGAGTTATTTGTTGGTGGCCGCGACCCTCTCGATCCCTGGCTATATCCTAGGTGAAGCGGCTCTGTCATTTTTGGGGCTAGGCATTCAAGAACCCTCCGCATCGTGGGGGCTGATGCTCTCGCAAGCGCAGGATGTAAAGGTGTTTTATTTGAACTTCTGGTGGCTATTGACGCCAGGCTTTGCGATCTTCATCACAGTGATTGCTTACAACGTGCTTGGCGATGTGCTGCGCGATGTGGTCGATCCAAAAATGAAAACACGCTAGCTTTAAGTTGAGCGTTGTCAGTTGAATGTTGAATGTTGAATGTATGAGAACTGATGTCTGAATTATTAAAAGTTTCTGATCTGCGAATCGCCTTTCACTCGCGTGGTGATTCCAATGAGGTGGTGCATGGGATCGATTTTTCAATCGACGCAGGCGGAAGGACAGTGGCGATTCTCGGTGAGAGTGGCAGTGGTAAAAGTGTGACTTGTATGTCGCTCACACGCTTGTTGCCAGAGGCGCCAACCTGCACCGTCAGTGGTGAGATCCTGTTTGAAGGAAAGAATGTGCTCGAGATGGACCGCGAAACCATTCGAGGAGTTCGCGGCAATGGCATCGCCTATATCTTTCAAGAGGCATCGGCTTCATTGAATCCGGTTTTCACAGTTGGTCATCAGATTGCGGAGGCTGTCAAATTGCACCGCCCAGATATTTCGAATGTGAAGGGGCGCGTGGTGGAGTTGCTGGAGCTAGTTGGGATTCGCGATGCGGCGCAACGCTACCAGGCGTATCCGCATGAAATGAGTGGTGGTATGCAGCAGCGTGTGATGATTGCGATGGCGCTGGCCTGTGAGCCGAAGCTGTTGGTTGCGGATGAACCGACGACCGCGTTGGATGTGACTATTCAGGCACAAATCATGGATTTACTTCGTGAACTGCGCGATAAGCTCGGCATGAGTATCGTCTTAATTACGCATAATTTCGGAATCGTCAAAGGCTTTGCGGATGAGGTGATCGTAATGTTTCGCGGCGAGATCGTGGAGCAGGGCCCGGTGGATGAGGTACTGAATAATCCGCAGCATCCTTATACCAAAGCGTTGATCGCATGTATTCCGAAGCTGGGCGCAAAGCAGCATCGCCTGACAACGATTGATAAAGAAATGGCGCTGGATTAATTGTAGAAGCGACACTCTTGTCGCTGCTACTTTTTACCGAAATCGCTTATGCTCTGGCATGTAGTGGTAGCCAGCGCCTGCGAGTCGCTCAATAAGGATGGTCGCATCGAGGTCGTGCGTTTTGCAAAGATCGTCCAAGGATTCGCAGTGATTGCGGATCACAGTGTTGACCACGCCGACCAGCAGGTGTGGATCCATTGTCTGATAACCACTCAAGTCCATTGTCTTGCTAGGTTAGCTGTCTGTGTTTTTGTGGCAAGTGCAACTTGTTATCCGAATCAATGGTTGCGAATCCATTTGTGACGTCACATTTTAGCTAATTCATTGATATGACCGACTCCACATCAGCTCAATCGCCACTCCTTTCCGTTCGTGACCTTAAGGTGCATTTTCCGATTAAAGGTGGCATGCTGCAACGCACGGTGGATCATGTGAAAGCAGTGGACGGTGTGTCGTTTGATGTGCCCCGTGGTAAGACTGTCGGACTGGTTGGCGAGAGTGGCAGTGGTAAGACGACGACGGGGCGGGCGATTGCACGACTGGTGCCAATCTCTGCGGGCACGATTTGTTATGAGGGGCAGGATTTAGCACACCTTTCACGCTCGGCGTTTTTTGCATACCGTAAAAAGATTCAAGTGATTTTTCAGGATCCCTTCGGTTCGCTCAATCCGCGCATGACCATTTACAGCATCATTGCGGAGCCACTGGATATACATTTCAAAGATTGGACGAAAGCTCAGAAGGTGGCACGCGTCGCCGATCTGTTGGAGAAGGTCGGCTTGGGTGCAGACTTTATGCAGCGCTATCCGCACCAGTTTAGTGGCGGCCAGCGGCAACGCATCGGTATTGCCCGAGCGCTCGCAGTGGAGCCGGAGTTCATTATTTGTGACGAGCCAGTCAGTGCACTAGACGTGTCGGTACAGGCGCAGATCGTGAACTTGCTGCAGGATCTGCAAGATGAGCTAGGGCTGACTTACTTGTTCATCGCGCACGATTTGGCGGTGGTAGAGCATATTAGCGATCAGGTGTTGGTGATGACTGAAGGCAAGATCGTTGAGCAAGCCTCGTCGGATGAGATTTATAATAACCCGCAGCATCCCTATACGCGTAAGCTGTTGAATGCGGTGCCTAGCCTGTAACTCTTGCCCTAGTTGAAAGGTCTCAAACCCAAATGTCGCTTTTAAAAGTGAGAGCGGGTCGGCCGAAAGTGTCATGGTCAAGATGGATCCAAAGTATGCTGCATGACGTGGTTTGAATATATGCTGGATAGGTAATATCTAGTGAGATTCACTCAACATATCAATTTATCCTGATATGTTGATAAGTTGCTTGATTAATTTAAATAATCGGCAATAGTGACTGACTTATGAGTAAAAACTTCATCTTTTCCTCCGAGTCTGTTGGCGAGGGCCATCCAGACAAAGTAGCTGATTATATTTCTGACAGCGTGTTGGATGCATGCTTAGAGCAGGATCCGCATAGCCGTGTTGCGTGTGAGACATTGGTCAAGAGTAACTGCGTGTTTCTTGCCGGCGAAATTACCACCAACGCGAAGCTCAACTACGAAGAGATCGTGCGCCAAGCGATTCGTGAGATTGGCTACACCAACGACGACGATATCTTTCATGCCGATAAGGTGTTTATTTCCAATATCCTGACAGCTCAGTCTTCTGACATCGCTCAAGGCGTCAATGCGGCCGAAGCCGCGGGAAAAGATACCGCTGAGCAAGGAGCAGGAGACCAAGGTATCATGTTTGGCTATGCCTGTAACCAAACGCCAGAACTCATGCCAGCGCCTGTGATGTATGCACATAAATTGCTCCGTGAAATGGCGCATCAGCGAAAGGATGTGAAGATTCCTTGGCTGCGCCCGGACGTAAAGAGCCAAGTTGCGCTCGAATATGTCGACGGCAAGGCGGTTGCGATTAAGAACGTGGTGATCTCCACGCAGCACGCCGCAGACGTCAAACACGCTGAAATTAAAGAATTTTGCATTGAGCAGGTGATCCGCAAGGTGTTGCCTGCTGAGCTATTAAACGATCAGACCGAATATTTGATCAACCCGACTGGCAACTTCGTCATCGGAGGTCCTCAAGGCGATGCAGGTCTCACGGGTCGTAAGATCATCGTTGATACCTACGGCGGTTGGGCGCGTCACGGCGGGGGTGCTTTCTCTGGTAAAGATCCTTCGAAGGTCGATCGCTCAGCGGCATATTTCACACGTTGGGTGGCGAAAAACATTGTCGCGGCGGGTCTCGCAGATACCTGCGAACTCGAAGTCGCTTATGCGATTGGTCATCCTTATCCGACCAGTATTCACGTCGATACATTTGGCACTGGCACTGTCAGCGATGAGCAAATCGCCGCCGCCGCGCAACAAGTATTCAGCTTCAAGCCAGCCGACATCGTTAGCCAGCTTGATCTACTGCGCCCGATCTACCGAGAGTCCACTCACTATGGTCACTTTGCCAAGGAACATCTCCCTTGGGAATCGATTGCCAAGGCAGACGCACTTAAGGCCGCGTTGTAATTTTACAATTAAGAATAATATTAAGAATTAAAAAAATATGAGCACAGACACACTTACAAAAACTGACTATAAGGTCAAAGACATCACCCTTGCTGACTTCGGTCGCAAAGAAGTCGAGATCGCACAATTCGAGATGCCCGGGCTGATGGCGACCTGCGAAAAATACGCCGCTGAGCAGCCGCTCAAGGGTGTGCGTATCATGGGTTCTTTGCACATGACGATTCAGACTGCGGTGTTGATCGAAACATTGAAGACGCTCGGCGCTGACGTGCGTTGGTGCTCTTGCAATATCTTCTCCACTCAAGATCATGCAGCGGCCTACGTCGCGAAGAACCTTGAAGTTCCTGTGTTCGCTTGGAAGGGCGAGACACTCGAAGAATACTGGTGGTGCACACAGCAGGCACTCACATGGCCAGACGGTTCGGGCCCTCAACTCATCGTCGACGACGGCGGAGACGCAACACTCTTGATCCACAAAGGCTATGAACTTGAGGATGGTAGTGACTGGGTGAACACAGCTTCCGAAAGTGAAGAAGAGTCCGTAATCAAAGGGCTCCTAAACAAGATCCAAGCGGAGAATTTCTCCAATGATCATTGGCACAAGGTTGTGGAAGACTGGAAAGGTGTTTCTGAAGAAACAACAACTGGTGTGCACCGTCTCTACGAAATGCACAACGCCGGCAAGCTCCTTGTCCCTGCGATCAATGTAAATGACTCTGTCACTAAGGCGAAATTCGACAATCTGTATGGTTGCCGCGAATCACTACTTGATGGCATCAAACGTGCAACTGACGTTATGATTGCGGGTAAGGTTGGCGTCGTTTGTGGATATGGCGATGTGGGTAAAGGCTGCGCTGCTGCACTTAAAGGTATGGGCGCACAGGTTGTCGTGACCGAAGTTGATCCGATTTGTGCACTGCAAGCTGCGATGGAAGGCCACCGCGTACTGACCCTCGAGGACACCCTCGGCTGGGGCGATATCTACGTCACTACCACTGGTAACTATGGTATCATTACGGCCGACCATATGTCCAAGATGAAGGATCAAGCGATCGTTTGTAATATCGGTCACTTCGATAATGAGATCGGTGTGGACGCGCTCAATAACATGCCAGGGGTTGAGGTTGAAATGGTCAAACCAGACATCCAAGGTGCGGTTGATAAATATACCTTCCCCGATGGCCACAGCATCTACTTGCTTGCCAAGGGTCGTCTGGTGAACCTCGGTTGTGCCACTGGCCATCCATCTTTCGTGATGTCGAACAGTTTTACTAACCAAGCGCTGGCTCAAATTGAGCTTTGGAAGCAAGTCGAGAAATATACACCTGGCGTGTATATCTTGCCGAAACATATCGATGAGGAAGTGGCACGTCTGCACCTAGAGAAGATCGGCTGCAAGCTCACCACTTTGAGTGACGAGCAAGCGGACTATATTGGCGTCAAGCCGTCTGGCCCCTACAAGTCTGAGCACTACCGTTACTAGGTAGGCTGTTAGATCATATTTTCGAAAGCGTCCTCCTCTGAGGGCGCTTTTTTTTGGCTAGTATGAGTTGATTCCCAGAAGAAGAGGGTGGGCGACTCGCTCCCGGCATCGACTCACCTCACAACAAGAGCGAGTCGCCCTCACTCGATTGACTGCGGGCGTGCCAACTGCTCGATCTTCCGTTCCCACCTCGGTCACCCCCAGATTTAATTACTAAAAATTCGTGCGCTTTGTGATTAAGTGCTCTAGTTCTACTGACATGCCAAAAAAGACAACTGCCAAGAAAAAGACCAAGTCCTACCGCGCGCCTCAATTTCTCGTCGATTTACTCGACGCGCGTTCCCCTACGGGACACGAATACGAAGCTCAAGCGGTGATCGATCGCTATGTTGAACCAAAGGTCGATGCCTATCGTAAGGATACCATGGGCAACCGCTTCGCTACTGTGAATTCGGATGGCGAACCATCTCTGCTATTTGCTGGGCACATCGACGAGCTCGGCCTGATCATCACCTACATCAACGACAAAGGCTTCGTTTATTTCGACACGCTTGGTGGTCATGATAAGTCGATGATTTCTGGGCGTCGTGTTTCAATTTTAACTAAAGAGGGCATCGTCAAAGCAGTGACTGGTAAGCGTGCCATTCATCTGATGAGCGCAGAAGATCGTAAGAAGGTGCCTGATACGCACGAGATATGGATCGATCTCGGCGTCAAAAATAAGGAAGAGGCTGAATCTCTGGTCCGGATCGGCGATACCGCGGTTTACGATCAAAGTTTTGAACTCATTCGCGGTAGCGTCGGGGTAGCGCGTGCCTTTGATGATAAAGCGGGCGCTTACGCAGTGCTCGAAGCAGTGCTGCGGCTTCAGCAAGAAAAGAAGTTGGTCGCTAGGGTCACTGCTGCAGCGACAACTCAAGAGGAGATCGGCACACGAGGTGCGATGACCGCCGCGTTCTCCGAAAACCCTGATTTCGCGATCGCAGTGGATGTTGGCCATGCGACCGATTCACCCGATTGTGATCCGCGTAAATATGGTAATTTCATTCAAGGTGGTGGCCCGATTATTTGCCGTGGTCCGAATATCAACCCAGTCATTTTTGAGAAGATCGTTGCCTGTGCCGAGAACAACAAGATCCCTTATCAGATCGAAGCCGACTCACGCCCGACTGGTACCGATGCCCGTGCGATTCAAGTCGCCCAGGCCGGTATCGCCACAGGTCTTCTGTCGATTCCGCTGCGCTATATGCACACACCCAGCGAGATGGTGGATCTTGAGGATATTGAGCACACGGTGCAATTGTTAGTGGCTGTTGCCAAGTCTCTCAAGAAGAGCGACCGCGGTGTTTGGTAGTCATCAGCCGTCGGTGCACTAATTTCACTCCGATAATAAACGCTTCGTAAGTAGTAAAGCAGCTTATTGCTAGGATTTGCTTGCACCTTTTGTGATGCCCACGACATCTTTGGGCTCTCGTGGTTCTTATCGAGCGTTGCGTAACCACTCCAGAAGAGCGCTGCGAGGCTAGTGAGAAGCCAGAGTCCTCAGGCGGCTAATAGTATAGTTTGTAACTTAGGACTAGGTCGTGTGCGTGCAAGTCGGATACTGTATGTCTTAATTCACTGTAGATAAAGCTAGAGTAGGGAATCGTGCTTAGAGCGCCAATGTGTTGAGCCACAACTCATAGAATGAGCAATTTATTAGGTTTTTCTTGTAAGGAGACACCATTCAATTCGATAATGTTAAGAATGTCATCTGATCCTTCAAATTCATCCATAACTGAGCGTGCTTGTGCTCTGGTCGGATCTGTCATCCCGAGCTGCATGGAAGGATTGCGCCTCGTTGAGTTAGGGCAGCAGCGTCAGCTTAAATTGCATGAGCGTCTTGCATTGTTCTACAACTCGCCGCTCTGCCTGCATTGTAACTGCAAGCGCGATAAATTCGACAAGGAGCGAGCGAAGCTGCGTGAGATTGATCGCCAGCGCCGTGCTTCAGATCAATGAGACTTTGCCTAGGCCGACGGGTGCTTGGCCATGTAAGTTGCCGCTGTCTGTATTATGGCTGAGTCAGAAAAAATTCACAAACCGCTGGTCGCCGTATCTGGGGCGAGTGGCTTTGTCGGTACTCATTTGCGCGCTGAGCTGGCGGATGTGTATGAGTTTCGGGCGCTGTCGCGGAGTCCCAGTGTAGTCGAGCGCAATACGCGTGAAAGTTCGACGCAATGGAGCCAGTGCGACTTGTATTCGCTACCAAAAGTCACCGAGGCGCTAGAGGGATGTGAATATGCGTTTTATTTGGTGCATTCGATGGCACCTTCGAGTCGCTTAATGCAGGGTAATTTCGAGGATACTGATTTATTGTTGGCAGATAATTTTATACGTGCAGCCGAAGCAGTCGGCGTAAAGCACGTGATTTATTTGAGCGGCTTGCTGCCAGATGAGAAGGATGATTTGTCGCCGCACTTGCGTAGCCGCTGTGAAGTTGAGCAGGTGTTACGTTCACGTTCTGTAACGGTCACGGTGCTCCGGGCAGGACTGATCTTTGGGCCCGGCGGCTCATCCTTCTCGATGCTGATTAATTTAGTGCGACGCTTGCCAGTTATGTTGCTGCCCTTGTGGACAGGTTCAATGACGCAGTCGGTTGATATTAAAAACGTCTGCCAAGCATTTCGTCTTTGCTTGGGGGATGCGACCTTGGCTGGGGGTATTTACGATTTAGGCGGACATGAGCCGATGACTTACCGTGAGCTGATTTTACAAACCGGGAAGTTGCTGGGCCGTGAAGTTCGAACCCTGCGTGTCCCGGCTAATTGGTTTGCGCTGTCGAAACATTGGGTCGCGCTATTCAGTGGTGTTGCGCCGGCCTTGGTTGGGCCATTACAGGAAAGTTTGCAGCACGATCTGCAGGCCAGACCGAATCCCTTACTGCAACGCTTAGAGGGAGAATTTGTCTCGTTCGCGGAATCGTTTCGAGCTGCGGTGGATGCCTCTGGCTGTCCGTTACCGAACCCAAGAAGTCATACGCAGTTGGCAGACAAACAAGCGATCAAGCGCGATCGTCGTGTTCGCTCGGTACAACGTATGGCGTGGCCTGCTGGATGGACTGCGGCAAGAGTGACGCGCGAATATGGCACATGGTTGAGCCAGCGTTATCGTGGATTACTGGCAGTCGAAACAGACAGTGTGGGGGTCGTTCGTTTTTTGATCGGCGGCCTGAAGCTGTGCCTGTTGGAGCTGACTCCGACACCGTTCAGTGAGGATGCTGAGCGTTGTGCTTTTTATATTACAGGTGGATGCCTTTCACGAACGGTAGATCCTCCAGGACGCTTGGAGTTTCGTATTGTTGAATCGCGCGATTGTGTGGTGGCATCGATTCATGGATTTGCACCGACCTTACCGTGGTGGTTGTATGCATGCACTCAAGCACGTGCGCATTTATTAGTCATGCGTGCGTTTGGACGGCACTTAAAGCGCTCTAGTTCAAAGTGATTTGACTTCGAAATCGTCGTGGCGAGACCCTTGCGAGTGTGAAACCGCTGCCAATCAAATGGGTCGCCGAAAGCGTGTCGGGTCACTTGAATTCCTGCTTAATATAGGCCACCAGAGAAGGGATGGCTTCGATCATAGAATCGAGGCACTGCTGATAGGCCTCGAAATTTTGGCCGTAGGGATCGGGGATTTGTACATCTACGTCCGGCCCCATGAATTCGCGAAAGAGATGCAGGCGCTTTGGGAGTCCGGTATGGTAGTGCGCCAGGATATCGAGGTGTGAATCAGTCATGCCGATGATCATGAAGGCACGGTCGATCAGATCTTGAGTCACGGGTTGGCTCAGGTGCTGTGCTAGATTAATTTTAACTTTTTTGAGCGCTGCGACTGAATTATTCGAGGCGGTCTCACCATATCCAGCTGCAACGCCAGCCGATTCGACGGTTAGCTGATCAAGCGGAGCGTCTTCGGCCGAGAGCGCATGTTGCAGGAGTTTTCCTGCCATTGGGCTGCGGCAAACATTGCCGGTGCAGACAGTGAGGATGAGATTGCGATCTTGAGCCATCGTAACGAGAGATTAAACAAGTAGTCGGGCCTATCACAACTCTTTTGCCCGGGTGTGATTAGAGTTCGGTCTGTTGCTGTAAGATTTGTAGGGCGGAGATGATATCAACGCCGCGTTGCAGGATACGATCCGGCTCAATGATGCCGCTGTCTGCCTCGCTAGTTTGATCACTATCGCTACTGCTATCCTCATTGCCAAGAAGTTGCAGGATGTCTGTGCCTGCTTCGTAGAGATGATAGCTGAGGTAGTTTTCTTTCGCGTCACTTTCTAATTGGATACGCGGTTCAAACCCGACTCCTACCAGTGATGTGTCGCTGTCGGGGCGAACCTCTCCGCAGAGAATCCAAGCGTTGGCTGAGGCCTTGGTGTAAAATCCGGTGCGGCCTGCGGTTGATTCACCGACGGCGATGATCGCACCTGCTGCTTGCAGTTGATGCAGCACTGCCTCGAATGGGCCAGCTGTTTCGCGATTACATAAAACGATGGCAGGGAAATCGCGCACAGTGCTGGAAGTCTCGCCAGATATGCTAAGGTCAGCGGGCACCGTACCAACAGTGGCCAATGTCTTGGCCTGTTTTGCGGTCGCAAAGGCGCTGAGTGTATCCACCGCAGTGTAGTTGGATTTAAGAAAGCGTAAATCTAGGATGAGCGCGGAATGTGTTTGGAACTCTGCGAGCACGTACTTTGCTTCATTTAGGCGGTAGAGGCGGATGTATTTAATCGCGCGCGGCAAGTCTTCGACGCGTGCAGCGACTCGACTTTCGGAGTGGATCTCTAGCTGCGGTTGCTCAAATAAAACGCGATCTGGGAATAATGCTGCCAAGCCGTGCAGGCGAATCGCTTCGTTGCTGTAATCGCGCAAAGATGGAAATAGTGTCGCATCCTGCCCCTGAGCCGGCTGGTATGTGACTGCTGCGCAGACCATCGTCGTACTGAGAAACTGTTTAACGCCCATCATCCACAAGGTGCCAGTTTAGCGGTTGAGCTCTTGATGGCCAATGTCGCGCCGGAGATATTTACCGTCAAAGTGGACTTGGTCGCATATGCCATAGGCGAGATCGGCGGCGGCTTCTAGGCTAGGCGCCTGTCCACTGACGCCTAGCACGCGGCCACCGTTTGTGGTGATCGTGCCATCCTCTGCGCGCTTGGTGCCAGCGTGCACAATTGCGGAGCGCTCTGGAGTAGTGATTGGTAACGTTATGGTGTCGCCCTTTGCGTAACTGTCAGGGTAGCCGCCAGCTGCGAGTACGATAACGATCGCAGCGCCAGGATGAAAGTTAAGCTTTGCTGGGAGTGCTTCGCCCTTTGCGGAGGCGAGCAGTACTGGCACGAGATCGTCGGCGACCATTGGTAGCAGCACCTGTGTTTCAGGATCGCCGAAGCGGACGTTGTATTCGAGAACGCGCACACCCTTTGGTGTGAGCATGAGACCAGCATAAAGAGTGCCGCAGAAGTGAATACCGTCTGCTTTAAAGCCTTCGAGGGTCGGGCGCAGCACTTGCGCTTCGATCTGGGCTTGCATCTCTGCAGTGACGCGGCTGGTCGGTGTGTATGCGCCCATACCGCCGGTGTTCAGACCAGTATCGCCTTCGCCGGCGCGCTTGTGGTCTTGGCTCGGTGGCAGGCAGACGAAATCATCGCCAGATACAATGGCATGAATGGAGGCTTCTTCGCCGTACAGTGTTTCTTCGATAACGATTTCGTGGCCGCTCGCGCCGAAGGCGTTACCTTCGAGCATGTCTTTGACCGCAGCAATCGCTTCTGCTTGGGTTTCCGCCATGATCACGCCTTTCCCTGCGGCGAGGCCGCTGGCTTTGATGACGATCGGCGCGGTGTGTGTGTCGAGATACTGTAGCGCGGCGGCGACATCGGTAAAGCTCGCATACTCTGCGGTGGGGATGTTGTGGCGGGCGAAAAAATCCTTACAAAAGACTTTGCTCGATTCGAGCTGAGCGCCCTGAGCGTTCGGGCCGTAGGCGGGGATGCCGACGGCTTGTAGCGCATCGACGAGACCGAGGCTGAGTGGCACTTCCGGACCGACGATGACGAGGCCGATGTGGTGGTCTTGTGCGAGTTGGACGATGCCTTCGATGTCTTCGACGCCGACGTTGTAACAATCGACTTCAGAAGCCATGCCACCATTGCCTGGTGTTGCAATGACACGATCGGCGAGTGGGCTCTTTAGGCACATTTGTACGAGGGCGTGTTCGCGTCCACCAGAACCTACGACAAGAATAGAAAACTTAGATGTATCGGCCATAATACAAAGCACGTTTCCAGAATCCTTTTCAGAGGTAAAGGCTGTTTTAGGTGAGAGTCGCTGGTTTTTCTCTGGTTCGTTGGGATCCTTATTATGTGCATAATTGGTCGTTGTGGTTCGATATCGTGATTCTCGTTCGCACCGTCCGAGTGGTCATTCGTGTCAGCTGCGCAGGCT
>DBBT01000061.1:24076-30558 GCA_002292345.1 Opitutia bacterium UBA977
CGCGAGCAGGGCCACGAGGTCTGCGGTGCGGATACTGGCGTATATCCTCCGATGTCGGAGGTGCTGGCAGATGCGGGAATCGAAGTATTTGATGGCTACGATGTCGAGCGACTCGCCACGCTGAAGCCGGACCGCGTGGTCGTTGGTAATGCGATGAGTCGGGGGAATGTTGAGGTAGAGTGGTTGCTCAATCAATCCGCGGTCTCATTTATCTCACTGCCGCAGTTGCTTCATGATACGGTGTTGCTCGGGCGGCGGTCAGTGGTGATTGCGGGCACGCATGGTAAGACCACTACTTCGACGATCACGACCTTTCTACTCGACGTTGCTGGCGCCGAACCGGGCTGGTTAATCGGTGGAGTGCCGTGCGATTTACCAAGTGGCGCGAAACTTGGCAGTGGTGACGCTTTTGTGATCGAGGGCGATGAATATGATACGGCGTTTTTTGATAAGCGCAGTAAATTCATCCACTACCGGCCGCAGCTTGCCGTACTAAATAATTTGGAATTTGATCACGCAGATATTTTTCGAGATTTGCAAGATGTGCAGCGTACCTTTCGGCATTTCTTACGGATCATTCCGAGCCAAGGCTGTGCGATCGTGAATGGCGACGATGCCAATATTACAGCGCTGTTACCAGCCCCATGGACGCAGGTGGTTCGCGTCGGCACCGGTGAGACGAATGATCTGGTGATCGCGAATTTTACCGATTCGGCGCAGGGCGCGGCGTTTGACTTGATTTGGCAAGGGGAGCTGTGGACACGCGTGAGCTGGTCCATGCATGGCTTGTTCAATGCCCGAAATGCTGCGATGGCTGCCTTGGCTGCGGCGTTTTCCTGCGGCCATGCCTCGCCTGTAGAGTTTGATCTAGGGGCGCTGGCACGCTTCCGTGGAGTGAAGCGTCGCCAAGATGTATTGCACGAATGTGCTAAGTGGACGGTGCTCGAAGACTTTGCACATCATCCGACTGCCATTGCTGGCGCGTTGGAGGGCCTGCGGGCGGCGTATCCAGATCACAAGTTGTGTGTGAGTTTTGAGCCGCGTAGTAACACTGCGCGTACCTCACTCTTTCAGGAAGCATTTACTCAGGCGTTTTCGGGGGCCGATCGGGTCTATCTCGGTGCAGTTCATCGCGCAGATTCGATGGCGGCGCATGAGCGTTTAGATACCCAGCATATGGTGGCGGAGCTTTCTAAGGACAGCTCAGTGGCGATGGCTTTTGCGGACAATAATGCGCTATTTGAACAAATTCGGGCAGACAGTTCGGTCGCGGAGGGCTGGGTATTTGTGTTTTTCACCAATGGGGCGTTCGACGGCGTACCGCAACGAACGGCCGAGCTACTCGGCTCTAAGTAGTGAGCCTGGGCGGTCGGTGAATAAAAAAATGCACCCGACCTTTTGGTCGGATGCATTCTCGGAAAGAGTTGATTTTGGTCGTTTAAGAGATTTTCGCTTGGAGGTCTTCCTTAGAGGTGAGCCCGACGATGGTGTCAGAGACTGCACCGTCCTTAAAGACTAAGATGGTTGGAATGGCGCGGATTTCGAATTTACCAGCGATCTCGCTGTTATTATCGACGTTGACCTTACAAATTTTGACTGCCTCGCCGAGTTCGGCTGCGAGTTCTTCCAGGATTGGCGCAATCGCTTTACAAGGGCCGCACCACGGAGCCCAGAAGTCAACGACGACGGGGACGGATGCGCTTATCGCAGCTTCAAAGTTGCTGCTATCGAGTTCAGTGATGTTTTCAGACATAAGAGTTTAATTTTGAATTTAGTTTAAGAAAGGAGAGAGATCTTGGAGCAGCAGAATGGTGAATGCGATGGCAACTGCGGCTGCGATGGCATCGACGATGAGCATCGGCACACTGATGGATGCTTCTTCTGTGCTTGCGGGAGGGGTGATTGCGACAGGGCTAGATGCAACGGGTGATGGAGTCGGCGCCGCAGTAGGACGAGCTGCTGCGGGTGCTGCGGCCCGTGGTGCTGCGGGCTTGGCCGATGGCGGCGAGGAGGGCTTAAGTGTTGGTTGCGCCGGGGTTTGAGGCGTCGCTGCGATCGGATTGGCTTTGGCGCGTGCGGCCTCTGCTTGCGCGGCTAATTTTGCTGCGGCAGCGGCGGCTTCGTCGGAAGGGACTTCGTCGCTGCCGTTCAAGAAAGGATTTTCGGGTTGTTCGCTCATAGATTAGTGGCTGAAATTAGGTACGTTCGGGGTAAGCTGTCAAGCGGCTCATTTGCCTGGGGTGTTTTTGTGGATAATTTCGGCGAGTTCTTGTTGCTCGATTTGATCGAGCGTTTTGCCGCGTTGATCCAAGGTTTCGAAGGTTTTGATGACGGTTTCAGTCATGCGCTCGTGGGTCTCACTGGAGCCACCTACGATCGCAAAGCGATCTGCTTGGGTGACCCGCTTGTGTCCGTCAGTGTTGTCTAAACCGACTCCGAGCAAATGTCCGGACTCTTTTATATTACGCTGCATCTTAAGTGAAGCTGCTATTAAAGCTAAAACCAGTGTTGGTCCCGCGTTCACAACGAATGTCTGAAAAGGCGCGATCTTGTTTAATTAATATTTCTCCAAGCCGTGTGAGCTCAAGCACGGCGAGAAAGGTGGCGACGATGGTGGTGATCGTGGTGGTCGCTTCGAAAAGCTCTGAAAATAGAAAGTTGGGCTGCTGCTTAAAGCGCAGCAGTATGAACTCCATGCGGTCGGCAACGGTGACTTGTTCAGCATTGATTTCGCCGGTGGTGATGCGCTCTGCAAGCCGACGAAGCACTTGGTTGAAGGTATTCCATAGGTCGACGCGTTCGACCGGCTTGAGCGGTCGTTCGACCGCCTGCAGTGCCTCTTTAGGGCCGATTCGAGCGATCAGATCATTACTGTTGAGGATGAGCGCTTCAATTTCGGAGGATGCTTCCTTGAACTTTTTGTATTCAAGCAGCTGTTGCACTAGCTCCCAGCGCGGGTCGATGTCGTCGTCTTCGACATCCTGATTGGAGCCTTGGTCTTTTTGCGGTAGGAGCATACGACTCTTAATGTACATCAGCGTCGCGGCCATAACGAAAAACTCACCTGCGACTTCGAGGTCGAGATTCTCCATGGAGCCGAGAATTTCAATGTATTGCGAGGTGACGTGCTCAATCGGTATATCGTAGATATCGACCTCGTTGCGTCGAATTAGGTAGAGTAATAAGTCCAGTGGCCCTTCGAATGCTGGCAACTGTATGGCGAAGTCGTTGGAGGGGACGAGTGCTTCTTGCATGCTGATTAGTGTTTACTGATTTGCGAGTCGTAGACGCACGGTAAATTCGAAATCGCTTTCACGGCTAGAATCCTGCCGGAAGGTGAGGCCGTAGATGATTTCCCATGCGTTGTTGAGCCGCGTGTTAATGCCGAACTCGGTGCTGGTAAACTCGCCAGTTTCGCCGTCGTAGCGGGTGTCTATTAAGAACGAATAGCGCTCGTTTAATCGATAGATGAAGTCGATGCGGTATTGATCGATTTGATCTTGCAGAAAAACAGTTGAGAGCCCGATTTCCCAGATTTCGCCACTGCGTATTGAGGTGCGTGTGCGTAACTCCTCGAGTGACATACTCTCGGTTTGAAAGCGACTAGCGAGGTCGAACTTGAGCCAAGGAGCGGGGCTTAATACGAGTTCGATCCATGTGGCGTTCAAGGTATCTTGCTTGTCGCCATCGTAACGTGTGTCTTTCTCGAATAGAATGTCTTGGTAGAAATTCAATGCGGCGAGTGTGCGTGAGCCATAGCCTTTAGCTCGGGTTTGAAAAAGGTTTTCTACGCCGAGACGTGTGAGGTGTGTTTCACTGATGGAGTCGACGTTGCGTAAGTCACTGAGGTCAAGCATCGGACGGTTTAGATCGAAAGCAGTGCGATCGATGGCGGCGATCTCGTCTGTAGCATCCGGATCCGAGTAGTAGCGGTAGCGTAATACGGGCCGCACTAAGTGGCGAAGTCCGTTAATTTCCCACATTTTGTTTTGCGTGGCGTAAGTGGCGTAAGCACGCGCTTCGAGGTCGAAACCAACTTCGTAGATCTCCCGAGTGAATTGATCGTCTTTGAGTTCGCTGGGCGTCGGGGTGCCGTAGGGATCATTGTATCTGCCGAGAGCGAGCGGATCGATCTCTTGATTCTCATAGTGCGTGACACGGGCTCCGGCGAGAGGGGTCAAGGTGAGCCAGTCAGTGAGTAGGATCGGGCGCTCGATGCGATAGGTAAAATCAAAGCGATCTGACTGACTGTCTTGATCGATCTCCGGTATAACTTGGCCGAAATTTTCTTCTAAATGCGCATAACTGGCAGAGAAACGTTGGTAGGCTCCAGTATTAAAAACAGGCACGGGGAGCAGATCGAAACTCACTTCGGGTAGACGTTCTTGCACCAGTTGGAAGTCATTCGGGCGGAAGCGTCCAAAGGCGGACAGGAAGTAGTTGTCGCCAGCGTAAACGGCTTCGACAAAAGAGTCTGGTTGTTGGTTATCACTGAAGTAGTCGTCGCGGAAGTCGCGTGTCACCTCAGAATCAGACCAATAACTAGCGGAAGCAGTGATATTAATGCGTTCGCCGATGTGGTGTTGGTGACGCCATTCTACAAAGCCACGCTCGGAATCGATTGGTTGGTTGTAAAGGCCAGGCTCAGGATCGCCTTGATCGTCGATATATCCAGTGCTGAGTGCGCCAATGATTGTCTGACTTTCGGAGTTGTAGGAATATTGAGCTGTCGGGCCAGCCAGCACCCCGCGTTTGCTATAAAGATCAAGGTTGGCTCCGGCACGTAGCCATGAATTGACAGGGAAGAGAGTCGTTGTTTGCAGGTAAGTACCGAGTTCGCTATCCGAACCCGCATTAACATCAAGTAGCATGGGGCTTTGATCGATGTAGTGGGTGTAGCCTGGTAGTTTGGCGATTGGCACGTTGCCGATTCTGAAGGTCGTGCTGCCCATCTTTAATTTGGCGCCTTCTTCGCTCGTGAAATCAATCTGGTCAGATGAGACGTTGGGCGTGAAGCGCCCAGGATTACCGTAATAGATCGTCGCGCCCTTAAAGGTTATGTTTTCTGTGGTGCCACCTGCGTTGACACCTGAAATATAGATCGGCCACTGGCCGGTGCGCAATGTTTCGACGGCGAATACACTTTCTTGAGCATCATAGCTCAATTGGTCGGCGATAAGGCGATAGCCATCTCTTGAGATCGCGACGTTACCATAGGCATCTGCTAGAGAGTGTTCTTGATAATAAGTAATACGATCCGCGCTGACACGGGTGTCTTGAAAGTCAAGCCGAGCATCGCCGCGGGCGATTAAGCGCTGAGCTGCTTCGTCAAACTCTAAGGGCTCAATCGAGCTCAGTTCTGGCAGAGCCGCAAAAAGCGGCAGCGAGAACTTCGAAATGAGTAAGAAGAGGAAATATAACCGAGCTATTCGTGGCACGGGATTGGAGTATGGGCGTGGTATTTTAGGGCGACAAGTCTTTTATCGCGAGAGTGTGAATCAAGTGGAATTTCTTCCTACTTGAACCGTATGTCAGGGCTATGGTTCTTGCAAATAGTAACGAAAGTGATCTTTTCTTGTACTTGTGATTGTTTCTAAAGCCCTCCTCGACTCGGTTACTCAGGTGACATCAAGTCAGCCGCACTCAGTATTAGGAATGCATCTCCACGATGTTAGATCAAAGTCTAGCATCGTGGTGCGCGCTTTTTTAGATGATGCGCTGACCTGCGAGGTAGTGGACGTATCGGAACCCGGGGGGCAGCGTTACCCGTTGAAACGTTTGACGGATGACGGGTTCTTTGAAGGAGTCATCCCTAAGCGCAAGGATGTATTTGCTTACCGCTTAAGGATCGAGCGTTATAATGGCGAAATCCGTCAGTTCTATGACCCATATAGTTTTCTGCCTAGCTTGTCGGATAATGATATCTACCTCTTTAACGAGGGCAATGAGCACCAGGCGCACAATAAGATGGGCGCTCAGTTGCGTGAGTTAAATGGTGTGGCAGGTGTGTCGTTCGCGGTGTGGGCGCCGAGTGCAAAGCGTGTTTCGTTAGTCGGTGATTTTAATCATTGGGACGGTCGCTACCATCCGATGCGCAGTCTCGGTGGATCTGGCATCTGGGAGTTATTTGTGCCTGGGTTAGAAGCTGGAGCTAAGTATAAGTTCGAAATCGGCACGCAGCAGGGAGATTTTCCAATATTAAAGACCGACCCGTATGGCGCTCGGTTTGAGTCGCCTCCAGGTAATGCATCGATCGTTTGTAAAGTAGATGGATATGACTGGCAGGATGCTGACTGGATCACGCAGCGCGAATCGACGGATTGGGCGAATGCGCCGGTCTCAATTTATGAGATGCATCTGGGTTCATGGAAGCGGGTCGTCGAAGATGCCAATCGTCCGTTGTCTTATCGTGAATTAGCGATTGAACTCGTCGATTATTTGAAGGACATGCAGTACACGCATGTCGAATTCATGCCGCTATC
>DBBT01000061.1:30615-42942 GCA_002292345.1 Opitutia bacterium UBA977
ATTATGGATTGGGTGCCAGCGCACTTCCCGACGGATAGTTTCGCGCTCGGTCAATTCGATGGCACAGCTCTCTATGAGCATGCCGATCCGCGGCAAGGCTTCCATCAGGACTGGGGAACTTATATTTTTAACTTCGGTCGCAAGGAAGTCTGCACTTTCCTGATCGCCAGTGCATTGGCTTGGTGTGAGCGTTATCACATTGATGGCTTACGCGTCGATGCCGTGGCATCGATGCTGTACTTGGATTACTCTCGAGAAGAAGGGCAGTGGATCCCTAACCAGTATGGTGGTCGCGAAAATCTCGAAGCAATCGATTTTTTGCGTCGCACCAATGATCTGGTGCATCAATATTATCCTGGCACGCTGATGATTGCTGAGGAGTCGACCGCATTCCCAGGAGTGACTAAGCCGACATCAGAAGGTGGTCTCGGCTTCGACATGAAGTGGAATATGGGCTGGATGCACGATACTTTGGAGTATTTCCAGAAGGATCCGATCTATCGAAAATTCGAGCATCACCAGCTTTCGTTTGCGATGCTCTATCAGTATTCTGAAAATTTCACGCAGGTTTTTTCACATGATGAGATCGTGCATGGTAAGAGCTCGATGATAATGAAAATGCCTGGAGAGCCAATGTCGAATAAGGCTCGTCAACTCCGCTTGCTGTACGCGTTTATGTGGATGTGGCCCGGCAAGAAAACGCTCTTTATGGGCTGTGACTTTGGTCAATCCGCAGAGTGGGCACACGATGGTAGTTTGGATTGGCACCTGTTGGAATATTTGGATCATCAAGGTGTGCAGATGGTGGTGCGTGATCTCAATCGAATTTACCGTGAGATACCTGGTTTTGCCGCGGGTGATAATCATCCGGGAGGATTCGAGTGGATTAATAGTTCGGACGCAGATAACAGTGTCTTAACCTTTCTGCGTAATGGTACAGCCAAGACTGATACGTTGGCAGTCGTCGGTAATTATACACCTGTGCAGCGAGAAGGCTTCCGAGTCGGTGTGCCGTATCCTGGATTCTGGCAGGAGATTTTGAATACCGATGCGAAAGAATATGGCGGTCTTGGATTTGGTAATGCTGGTGGCGTCGTTGCCGACGAAGTCGAGTGGGATGGCCGTCCGTATTCGATTAAGCTGGAATTGCCTCCAGTGTCGATGAGTGTCTTCCGCTTTCAGGGAGAGGCGTAGTATCTAGAGGCATCCTATGCCTCCTCTTTTTTGTACGCTAGAAGGACGACCTACTTATCGTCCGCGAAATCTTGGTATGTCTGGTTGCCGATCGATTTCGTTAGTGATTTCGCTAAAAAGTGTCGACGGACCTGCTTAACACGGCGCTCTCGGAGGTGGGCCCTCCCATCACGACCCCCGCAGCTAGTAATTATCAGAATTGCTTGTTTTGATGCGCACGCCGTTTAGCTCTGCGAGTAGTTCTCGGGCCGCCGAGACGCCGAGGCGCTCCGCACCAGCTTCGATCAGCTTTAGTGCATCGCTAAGTGTACGAATGCCGCCACTGGCTTTAATCTTAATTGAGCCCTTACGGCTGTCGGCGAAGAGTTTAATGTCTGCAACAGTTGCTCCGCCTGAGCCAAAACCGGTCGAGGTTTTTATAAAATCGGCACCAGCCTTTTCACAGATTGCTAGCGCGGCTAATTTCTGTGCCTCATTTAAATAGCAGGTCTCAACGATAATCTTGGTTAGTAGTTCAGATTCACGGGCGACTATGCACAGGCGGACGATTTCTTCGGTTACGATGGTTTTATCGCCAGCACGCAGTGCAGCATAGTTCATGACGATATCAACTTCGTTGGCGCCATTGGCCTTGGCGCGCAAGATCTCCTCGCGCTTCGACTCCAAGCTTGAGCGCCCATGCGGGAAGCCGATTACGGTGCAAACTTTGGACTTGGAGTTATATAAGATGTCAGAGCAAATCGAGACACTGCTGGGGTAGACGCAAACGGATGCATAACCAGCGTGTGCAGCTTCATCGCTGAGGGCGCAAATTTCACCATCGCTGGCGTCAAGTTTTAGATTTGTAGCATCAAGTTTGGCTGCGAAGTCTGAAGCATTCATGAGTGGTGTTGAATAAAATGATTCTTTGTGAGCATCTGCATGGATGTATAAATTCCAAGTTATATCTGCGTTGAACTCATCTAATTTGGATGCATGCTGTAACCTCTATATGCAGATCCCTCGAGACATCATTGCAATAAAACGAGCCTGCCGCGCTTTGAGTCGTGCTCATATTGAGCAATTGCTGGCAGGTGTGGTGTCAGGTGAATGTTGCGTCTTAACGAGTCAACTTTATGAAGCTACCTAAACTACCGGCTGAACTCATTGATTTTAAACCAGAAGTCGGCTTAATCCTTGGCTCGGGGCTTGGGTTTTTTGCCGATGATAGGATCGAAATCGTAGGGCACCTTCCGTATGCTGAGATTGAAGGGTTTCCAGTCTCAACAGTCCCTGGTCATGCGGGACAATTTGTTTTCGGGCATGTGGATGGCCGTCGCGTAATTTGCATGCAGGGACGTTTTCATTTCTATGAGGGCTATCGGATGGACCAGTTAACTTTACCAGTTCGAATGATGTATCAACTCGGGGTGCAGACCTTGTTTGTGACGAATGCAGCAGGCGGGATCAATCCCAGCTATATACCGGGCGATTTCATGTTGATTCATGATCATATTAATTTCCTCGGCACCAATCCGTTGATTGGTGCGGTTGTTGATGTGGGTGTTCGCTTTCCAGATATGACGGAGGTATACGACAAAGCCTTACGCCAAAAAATCCGTGACTGGGCGCAAAGCCAGAATATACGTTTACAGGAAGGCATTTATCTCGCAACCACTGGGCCTAGCTTTGAAACGCCAGCAGAGATTCGTGCTTTCGCAACTTTAGGGGCTGATGCAGTCGGTATGTCAACTGTGCCAGAGGCGATCGTTGCACGCCAATTAGGAATTCGAGTGGTCGGACTTTCCTGTATCACTAACGCGGCGTCCGGAATGTCCTCGGGTCCACTCTCCCATGAAGAGGTGGCTGAGACGGCAGATGGTGTGCGCCTAGAGTTTGCTGACTTACTCGCTGCTGCGATTGCACTTTCTTAACTCACTTTAAGGTATCCAGTTCATGGCGCCTGAATTCAATCACCATCCTCTTAATTAACATTACCAAATAATCTTGCGCAATCGAGCGCCACCGACAGCGGATTTTGGCTGTCGTTTTATTCGACTGCTTAAGTGTTAAATAGAAAAAAATCTGCCGCGTATCGTTAATTTTCGTAATACTCGGTCAACTCCGAGAGTAAATCTGCAACCACCTGTAGCTTATGTGGGTTGATGATCACTTGGGCCGCACTATGGCGGCCTTCTAAGCAGGCGAACGGTAGTATAATCGCGGGCAGGAAGGCTAGGCTGGCTGGTGCGATTAACTGCAGAATCTGCTGTTCCAATGAATCGTTCCAAGCTGATTTTTCCGGAGTACTGACAGGGCTAATCGGTAAGATGAGATAATCGTAATCATCGAAGAATTCTGTGAATGCACTGCGAATGCACTCTTGAGTGCATGCAGATGCGTCGGCTATTTGTGGCGTGCAGTCGATCCCTGCTTGTATGCGTTTGAGTAGAGCAGGATCGTATTGATCGCGATACTCTTCGACCCAGTATTGATGAATTGAATGCAATTCCCGAGCTTCTAGGGTCTGATAAGCTGTGTTGCCTTGTGAGAGTGCTTGCCGCAGGCGAGTGCCGGTTGCCGGATCGTCGTCGATGTTCAGCTCACGAGTGAGGTCGAGTAGCCCTGACTTGATGTCGGCTGAAACTGCGCTTGAAAGCTCACTAATTAAGTAGCCACGGGGTGCATCAGCTGAATCTAATTTTGAGATGCGATGGAAAGCTCGAAAAGTCGTGAATAAGTCCGCAATACAGTTATTCATCCAACCGACTGATTCGATGGACGGGGTAATTGGAAACACGCCGTCGCGTGCATAGGCATTTTTCCCCATACGAAATCCGAACAAGCCATGAAATGCTGCTGGGATACGAATGCCCCCTCCAGTATCGAGACCGAAGGCCAGTGGGACTAGGCCTTCGCTGACTGCACGAGCTGCTGCGCCAGCACCGCCACCGCAAACGTATTGTTCGTCATCGCCATGTTTACAGTCGCCATTGGTGAGGTTTCGCCCTCGCGGATCAACGCCGAATTCGGCTGGCATTGTTTTGCTAAAAAAGCAGGCGCCGAGTGCATTCAGTTTCTGATACAATAGACTGGATTCTTCCAACGGCGCTTCGAATTGAGCGAGGAATGGAGCTCCACATCCGGTTGGCATACCTTTGACGTCAAACATATCTTGCAACACATAGGGCACGCAGGCGAGGGGGCGGTCCTCATCCACTGCGCCGCAGTTCAGTGCTTGTAGTAATTGTTGTTTGAATGGCGTCGCCGTAAACCATGTTTGACGATCGAATTTAGGGAGCGCCTCCAGACGAGCGAGGAATTGATCCGCCACACGATCGGGGGATTTTTGCACCAGTGTGCGCCATTGTTCGAAGTTGAGCCTTGTCGCTGCCATCGCTAAAGTTAATCGCTGCCGAAACGGCGTTCCCATTCGTTCCAGCTGACTTCACTGAAGGTCGGTCTGCCGAACGGAGAGGTGTGAGGCGTGTCGCAGGAGAGTAGGTCTTTGGCGAGCTGCTCGACGGCTTGATCAGTTAATGAATCGCTGCGTCGGTAGCTGCCTTCGACGGCGAGACGCGCGATGGCCTCCGAGTCAAGTGCGTTTGGTTTACGCATGCCACCGCGTTGGCGAATTAGATCTACGAGATCGCGAATGAAGGACTCGGCTTGCTCGGGAGAAAGCCATGTCGGCACTGCTTCGATACGGTAGAAATTGCGTCCGAATTCTTCGACTTGAAAGCCTTGCGTGTTCAACTGCTTCAGTTGTGACTTAAGTGCTGCAGAAGCCAGTGGCTCGAATTCAATTGGTTGCGGGATCAGTAAGCGTTGACTTGTGGCTTTGTCGTTTTTGAATTCTTTACTGATACGTTCAAAGCGCACGCGTTGGTCGGCGTGGCGTAGGTGCAACATAACTAGTCCTCGATTGGTATCGAATAGCGCATAGCGCTTTTTTAATACAGTAATCAAACGCCAATCGGGAGTCGAAGCAACTGCTTGCGGTGCGGGGTGAATCGCTGCCGTGGTAGTCGTTTTGGTGATTTCTGGGCAGATCGGTGCGCTAGGGGTTGGAACTACCGCGGATTTTGGTTTTTCGATACCTGCCACCTTGACTGCGGGGGAGGCAGGCGACTCGATTTTCGCGTGAGTCGCGAGCCCAATAGGCGTGACTGCTTGCACGATATCATCGGCTCGGCTAGTGGCCAGAGTCTCTGTTATTGCATTCAGAACGAAGCGGCGGATAGCGCCGTCGTCGCGGAAGCGGACCTCACGTTTGGCAGGATGAACATTAACGTCCACTTCTTTTGGTGGGATTTCGAGAAATAGAAATGCGGGCGGATAGCGGCCTTTTTGAATGCGGCCATGATAGGCGTCGAGCACCGCTAGACTCAAGGTGCGACTATCTACTGGGCGACGATTTACCAATGTCACAAGTTCGCGACGGGTTGAGCGTCCTACCCCTGGCTTTGCCGTGAGCCCTTTCAAGCGGAAGCCGGTCTTCGGATCACTGACATCCACGGCAATTAAATCATCCGCAAGGGAGCGACCCCAGATTTCAGCGATGCGATCGCGTAGGTTCTCGCAGGCGGGTGACTGAAATACTGTGCGTCCATTCTCCAGCACGCGGAACGCGACATTTGGATGCGCCACTGCGAACAGGCGACAATTATATGTGATGTGAGCAGTTTCAGTGGGATCGGTCTTTAGAAACTTACGCCGCGCGGGCACAGAATTAAACAGATGTGCGACTTCGATCACGGTACCAACTGGCATACCGCAGTCTTTCTTCTCTATTAATTTACCGCCGTTGATTAAGATTTCGGTCCCGTGCTCCCAGTCTTTCGAACGGGTGCGCAGGGTAAATTTGGAGACCGATGCGATGGAGGGTAGCGCTTCGCCGCGAAAGCCGAAGCTACACACTTCGTTGAGGTCGGCAGCTTCGCGGATCTTGCTGGTCGCGTGACGCTCTAGGCAGAGCAGAGACTCATCTGGCGACATACCCTTACCGTTGTCTTCAATACGGATGTAGGATTTACCGCCGTTGCGAAACTCGACCTCGATCCGAGTTGCGCCAGCATCAATACTATTCTCGACTAGTTCTTTGACTACTGCGACTGGACGCTCAATCACTTCGCCTGCGGCGATTTGGTTGGCGACTCGATCGGATAGTATGTGGATTGAAGGCATGTTGTATGCAATAGCCTGTATTCTGTGAAGTAGGACCGCCACGCTGCAAAACAATTTATTTATAAACGGGTTTACTTAAGTCGCGTCTCGCATAATTTCGAGACCAATTCAATGCGTGTGTGCGCCGCTCAATTTTTTAAACAATTTATAATAAGCCAGATGCAAAACCGTCTCTCTAAAGAGAATAGTCTCTATCTCAAGCAACATGCCGAAAATCCAGTCGATTGGTATCCCTGGGGCGAAGAGGCCTTCGCCGCCGCGGAAGCGTCGGGCAAGCCCTTGCTTGTCTCGATCGGCTACTCTGCCTGCCACTGGTGCCACGTCATGGCACATGAAAGTTTCGAGAGTGACTATATCGCGAAGTTGATGAATCAGCACTTCGTTTGCGTGAAGGTTGACCGCGAGGAGCGCCCCGACGTCGACCAAGTTTACATGGAAGCGGTGCAGATGATACAGCAATCCGGCGGCTGGCCCTTAAATGTTTTTTGCCTACCTGATGGTCGCCCGTTTTTTGGAGGCACGTATTTTCCACCCGAAGATCGCGGGCAGGGCTTGATTCCATGGCCGCAGGTCTTGATGCGTATCTCTGAGCATTATAAGCGCTCGCGAGCCGAGCTAGAAGAGAATGCGGATGCGATTCAAAAAAATATTATGGCTTCGACGATGGCTGCCAGCACTGGTGGCGCGCAGGGTTTGTGGGATAATGCATTTTTGATTGAGGCAGCCAATGGAATCTGCGGCACGCACGACGATCAATATGGCGGGTTCGGTGGCGCACCGAAATTCCCACCTTCGATGACTTTAAATTTCCTACGTTCGCTTCGCCGAAGTGCGGCAGTCGATGCAGAGCCAGAACTCGGCGAGCGTATTGATACGGTTTGTCACACGACGCTGCGTGCGATGGCGCATGGTGGATTATTTGATCAGTTCGGTGGTGGATTTGCTCGTTATAGTGTCGATCCGCACTGGTTGATTCCGCATTTCGAGAAGATGCTTTATGATAATGCATTGCTGATCGATGCCTACACCCGCGGCTGGTTGGACAATCAAGATCCGCTTTACGCTGCAGTCGTCGAAGAGACGATTGGGTGGTTGGAGCGCGAGATGAGTGCGGATAGTGGCGGCTTCTATGCCGCGCTCGATGCGGATAGCGAAGGCGAAGAAGGGCGCTATTATGTGTGGACACCTGAAGAAATCGACTCGGTACTAGGGCCGACTGAAGAGTCGCGCGAAATCCGTTTGGCTTATAACATCACCGCCGAGGGTAACTTTGAACATGGCAGTTCGAATCCCGCGTTAGTGGATGCTGATATCGTTGTGCGCGACAAACTCGCAGCTGCTCGTGCAAAGTTGTTGGCGTATCGCGAAGCTAATCGTGCGCGCCCCGGCAAAGATACTAAAATCAACACCGCGTGGAATTGTATGTTGATCCGTTCGATGGCAGATGCTGGATTTTATTTCAAACGTCCTGAGTGGCTACAGCGTGCGCGAAAAGCTGCTGATTTCATTTGGGACGAACTCACCGAACAGCAAGACGGGGCATTGCGCTTAAAGGCTGTTTATTACCAAGGTAGTGGTGCGCAGGTCGATGGCTTTCTACACGATTATGCGCTGGCGGCAGAGGCCTTCTTGGCGATTGCGTCGAAAATTGATGTCCTAGAGTCGGGGGCATCCGCTAGATATCAGGCGCGTGCACAAGCCTGTGTCGATAGTGCGCTGTGCTATTTTGAGGACCCGCATGCGATCGGTTATTTTTTTACTGCGGAAGATACCGAGACACCTGTTGCGCGTCGTAAGGAGTGGTTCGATAATGCCACTCCTTCGGGTAACGCCGCCTTGCTGCACGCTCTGTCTGGGCTCTACGCACTCACTGGCGAAGGGCGCTATGACAGCTCACTGCGGGCTACGCTACCTGCCTTTGCTGATTATGCACAGAAAGTAGCCGCCGGCGTCGCTCATGCACTGGAAGCGGTGACCACGCACACCATCGGTATCGCCGTCATTAAAGTGCGAGCAGGTGTCTCGCTTGAAGGCTTGCAAGTCGCACTCGCAGCTGCGCCCTGGCGCCGAGTTTTCATTCAGACTACGACTGAGGAACAGTCTGCTGCCTATCAGGTCTGCATCGGCACGCAATGCCTGCCATCCACTAACGACATCTCTGAAGTAGTTGAGGTGCTGCAGGGCTAAGAGGGTAATTCGCTCTTTCGTTTAGGCAACGGAGGAGATGCTTCATTGGAGAGTCTTCGCACTAAATTCTTTACCGGGAGTTGCCTACGGCTGATTTGTATCGCTCGAATGGCTGCTGTGCAGCTCGATCATCGGTAATTCCCAAAGGGGTTTGGTTTGATCGGTCATGGTAAAGATGGTGGCCCATTCACGCGTGAGACTGCCAAGTGTTTTGAGGGCTGGGTCGCTCCAACCCTGCTCGGTGATTTCGCGCACTAAGTAGCTGGCGCCTCCTTGCGGGGGGCGTGTGACAAAATAGTATTTTGTGGTTTTCCCATCAGGGCTGGCGGGGATCAGTACGGCAGGATTGCGCCGAAAGGCCAGTTCCAGTATTTGCCTTCCATCGTGGCGCGCGGTATCGACTGCAAAGTGTTTGTCATTGCGTGAGTCACGGCGACTGCACCAGAGAAGCTCGAAGGATTGCTCGGACTGTTGCAGCCGGTTGGCTAAGGTTAGAAAATCGCCGTCGAAGCGTGGCACTCGTTGTTGAATCTGAGTGACAAAGACGTCTGATGCGGTGGGGGCGATGCGTGGCGGATCGAAGACGACGATACCATAGCCTTGCACGGCGACAACGGTGTAGTCTTTCTTAAATTCATTGCCCCATGGATTATAAAAGAGCATTTGTTGGCGCCGATCATCGTAGCCGACAATGATACAGCCGTGCCCCATGCTGCCGAATACACCTGGGCGAAAGGAAATATAGATGGGGCCGGTCTTGACTAAAGCGTGTCGTATGGCGGGTAAGATCTTGGCATTGAATTCTACTTCGCCCTCCCACAGTAGAGTTCGTCCATCAAAGCCAAGCTTGCCCATAGCAAGTGACATGTCGCTAGGGTAAGTGCCTTCGTTTGAGATCGATGCGTTGGAGGAGAGCTGTGCGATTTGATCTTGGTCAGTTTTGATGCCGTGGAAGCCGACAATCATTGCAGCAGAGGCAGGCACGCAGAAATTCCCCTTTTGCGTGACCATTGGCACCCGCTTACATTCAAATTTAGTTGGCAGCGGCGGTGTGGCCGATGCCCCTGGTTCGCCTGCTGATAGGATCGAACTGAGCGCAACAATTAGACCGAGTCCAACAAGTTGCAGCAGTCGGTAAAACATCTCGAACCTGGCAGTCCTCATCCCAATGCTAGCGGATGGCTGAAGCGACGTTGTTTTGTAAGTTGAGGGCGCGGGCGAGGGTGTACTCAAAAACCTGGACATTGCCATTCTTACTGACCCATTGAAGATGCTGATCGGCCGCATCAGTTTCGCCCAGCAGGCGGAGGTAAAGCCCGATGTAAGTGTGCGCTTCGGTTTCTTCGGCGGGATTAGTGACAAAACTGATGAGATCGGCTTCGCTTATTTTCTCGCTTAAATAATCAATCACTGGAGCGGGCCATTGATTGACCGGCTTATTTTTGTTGGCGTACGCGAGTGTGCGCAGGGCGTTTTGGGCATCCCCTGATTCATGGTAAGAGAAATAGGCAATTAGCAGCGGATATACGGATGTCTCACCTTTGTGGGTATACATGAGCGAAGCTTTTTTTGCGGACTCAGCTGCGTCGACAAATTCGCCACGGCACATCTGAGTCCAAGCCAATGATTCGTAAAAAAATCCATTTACTGGCTGTTCGATAGTAGCCATTTGAAATGAGGTGAGCGCGGTGTCGAAGTCTTCTAAGTTAAAGGCGGCGAGACCACGGCCATTCCATGCGAACGCATGTTGTGGATAGTGCTGCACGATCACATCGTAAGAGGCGAAGGCTTCTTGGTGGCGCTCTTGCTCGGCATAGATCATGGCTTGCCCGAGTCGTGCAGAGAGATTCTTGGCGTCAGTCTGCAACGCTTGCTCAAATGCGATCAGTGCTTTTGCAGGCTGTCCGCTTTCGAGTTGCGCATAGCCTTCAGTGACCAGTGGGCTGGCAATGACCGCTAAATTGTTGTCTGTGTCCGCATGTGTAAAGAGCTGCGCTAGGATTAAACTAGTGACAACGAGAATACCGACGAATCGACTCTTTTGAGGGGAGGTAAATCTGTTGTCTGAAACACGCATAAAGAAGGTATAGTAGCTTACATGATTGTGGGGACAATACCAATTTATTGGCTATTTTTTACGAAAATGCGTATTTTATCCTGATTATTCAAAGCATTCAGAGATGTGCTTGAACGATTTAGAGTCAGAGTCCCTTAGCAATCAACCAGAAGAGCTCCATAGGTAATGGCCGTAACTAGTATTGTTGGTAGTACACCGATCTTGGTATGTGGATCGCTCTGATTTGAACCTTCACATCTCGGCGTGGATCTGGCACATTTAGCGTTTAATTTCATTACGTGGCAGACTAGAGTGCATGAACTACGAACAACCTAAGAATCCTTTACACGGCTACACGCTGGAACAGATTGTCGTCAGTCTCTCAGATTATTACGGATGGGAGGGCTTAGGCGGTCGCATCGAGGTCCGCTGCTTTAACGATGATCCGTCGGTCAAATCCAGCCTGAAGTTTCTACGAAAGACTCCTTGGGCGCGCAAGAAGGTGGAGGATCTATTCATCTATACGCTTGCGAAATACGGCACGACAGAGGGGGCGGCGGATGAGCTTGAAGGTTCGCCAAGAAATGAGCAGTGAGTCAGAGCTGCGCGATTTTGTGCTTTAACTCTGTCGATCTTAGTTCCTATCTTAGTGTATGAATTTGATTACTCTAGAACTGCGCTCGCAAATCCAGGAAGTGACCCGTCGTGCTGGCCATATTTGGAGGTATCTTTGACGGTGATACCAAGACGAATCGTATCGCTGAGCTAGAGGCGATGATGGCAAACCCTGATTTTTGGGGTGACCAAGCTGCTGCGCAAAAGGTAATCACCGAGGCGAATCGCTTAAAGGTTACAGTGAATCCTTCCAAAGCATTTCGCGCTGAACTAGATGATCTTGCTGCAATGCTAGAACTCGTCGATGAGATGGCTGACGATCCCGATGCAGAATCGTATCAACAAGAGGTGGTCGATACATTGGCGCGTCTGCAGCCTAAGCTTGATGAGCTGGAATTGGCATCGTTTTTGAGTGGTCCAAATGATGGCTGTAATGCCTTGCTCACGGTGCATGCCGGAGCGGGTGGTACGGAGTCCTGCGACTGGGCCGATATGCTCTTTCGCATGTATTCGCGCTGGGGCGAACAAGCAGGTTTTACTGTCGAAGTTCTTGACCTTTCGCCGGGAGAAGAAGCAGGCATTAGCGGTGCCACGATTCGAATTTCCGGTCCTAATGCATTTGGCTATGCCAAGGCAGAGCGTGGAGTGCACCGGTTAGTGCGCATCAGCCCATTTGATTCCGCTTCTCGTCGTCATACTTCATTTTGTTCGGTCGATGTGATTGCCGAGTTGGAAGACGATGCCGATATTGTGATCGATCCGTCGGATCTTCGCACAGATGTCTATCGTGCGAGTGGTAAAGGGGGGCAGCACGTTAATAAGACGGAGTCGGCTGTGCGGCTCACACATATCCCGAGTGGGATTGTGGTGACTTGTCAGAATGATCGTTCTCAAATCAAGAATAAGGCCTCTGCGATGCGTACCTTGAAATCTCGGCTGTATGAAAAACAGGAGGATGAAAAGCGCAGCGAAATCGAGAAATTCTATGGCGAGAAGGGAGACATTGCTTGGGGCAATCAGATCCGCTCGTATGTCTTTCAGCCTTATCAAATGATTAAGGATCTACGTACTGGCGTAGAGTCTGGTAACATTCAAGCAGTCATGGATGG
>DBBT01000061.1:43050-48735 GCA_002292345.1 Opitutia bacterium UBA977
CTGAGATCGAATTGATCGGCCAAGCTTGCTACGATTTTTATCGTGCGCATGAGACATTGTATCTGCGTTCGGCGACGGATAAAAATTTGCTGCGTAACCGTGAGTTAAAAGCGCCTTGGGTGGCTGAGTATCTCGATCGTGGTAAGCCAACAGCGCTAATTGAACATGCGCGCTCGAAGGCGCTGCGTGGCTCGACGCCGATGGTGGTGCGCCCAGACCTATTGATGACCGATAATGGTTTCGCGTTGACCGAAATCGACTCGGTGCCGGGTGGCATCGGGCTGACGGCATTTTTAAACCGCCTCTATGCGGGCGTGCATACGGATGCGTTGATCGGTGCGGGCGAGCAGGACATGATTGAAGCCTTTTATCTGGCGCTGCGTAGTCGTGCCCCGGGTGTGATGGCGCCTTATATCGCAATTTTAGTCAGTGATGAGGCTGCGACCTATCGCCCAGAGATGGAATGGATCGCGGAGCAACTGCGAGCCAATGGGCGCCGTGTACACGTGCATCATACCGACGATGTGAAGCCACTCGGCGACACGATTTGTGTGCCGTTGGATGGCGAGCCACAACAGGTGGATGTGATTTATCGCTTCTGGGAGCTGTTTGACTTGGCGAATGTATCGATCGCCGAGCATTTGTTAACAGTAGGGTGCGATTCGCAACTGAGTCTGACGCCGCCGATGCGGCCGTTTCAGGAGGAGAAACTAAACTTGGCGCTTTTTCACCACCACATCTTGGAAGATTTCTGGAAAGAGCATTTGTCGAAGACATCGTATCGGGTGCTCAAGCGAGTGATTCCACAGACTTGGGTGATGGATCCGGTCGACTTGCCGCCAAATGCGGTACTCGACGCGCCACTGATTGGTGGTAAGCCAATGACCCGCTGGTCGCAACTAGCCGATGCGAGCAAGAAGGAGCGCAATTTGATTATCAAGATTAGCGGGTTTCATGAGACTGCTTGGGGCGCACGCAGTGTGACACTCGGGAGTGACTCGTCAAAGGCCGACTGGGATAGTGCGATTCAACAAGCGGTGGCAATGGCTGATACCTCGCTGCATATTTTGCAGGCCTACGAGAAGCCGCGGCGTTTGTCGCATCCTGTCTATCGAGACGATGGCAGTGTCTATCAGATGGAGGGCCGCGTGCGGCTGTGCCCGTATTATTTCGTGAATGAAACAGCGCAACACGCGGAGCTACAGGGTGTGCTCGCCACTTTGTGCCCCGCAGATAAGAAAATTATTCACGGAATGAAAGATGCGGCGCTGTTGCCGTGCGTGCTCGCCAGCGGCGAGTGAGCTGGAGGGAAACGCTCCGTCGTTTCCATGTATTAGATTGGACCTGCTCGCTGCGTTGAATCGCAGGGCTCTGGCTTTATCTCATGTCCTCTGTCTTTGCGCAGAGACAAACCCAAGGTTTTTGTAAACTGTTGAACACGGGTTATTTTATTGGCGGTTGTGTGGCATGCGGTGCTGCTGCTTATTTTTACTAAGGAATTTGGCAGAACTGGCGCTTTTTGTGCTTTATCGCTTTCAACTGCTTCGGAAATAGTTACGTTTTGCTCGCTTCTTTGAATCCGATTTAAGACTTGAGGATATCTTTTTCGCCAATTTTACACAGACACACATCTTATGACTACAACAGCTAAGAAAAAAGCTAAACCTGCGACTAAAAAAACCGCTGCTAACAGCGCATCAGCTAGTAAGGCGTCAGAGCCATCTTTCCGATTTAGTACCGCTACATCGACTGACTCAATCAAGACGTCGATTCTCAACCACTTGCGTTTCACCTTGGCGCGCCACCCTGAAAAAGCCAGTCAGGACGAATGGTGGACAGCGACCTGCTATGCGGTGCGTGACCGCGTACTGGACCGCTTCATGAAGACTCAAGCGGTGCATAATGAGAAAAAAGTGCGTCGTGCTTACTACTTGAGTTTGGAGTATTTGATGGGCCGCTTGTTGGTGAATAACCTACACAATTCTGGCTTGTTTGAGCAGACACGTGATGCGCTCGGTGAGCTAGGGCAGGATTTTAGCGCGATCGCTGACGAAGAGGCCGACATGGGCCTCGGTAATGGTGGCCTCGGTCGCTTGGCCGCGTGTTTCCTTGATTCCCTCGCAACGTTGGATCTGCCAGCGATTGGCTATGGTATCCATTACGAGTTTGGTCTGTTCCGCCAGGAGTTCAAAGACGGTTACCAAGTTGAACATCCAGATGCTTGGATGGAAAAAGGCTGCCCTTGGGAAGTCATGCGCCCAAACTTCGCACAACAAGTGCAGTTGTATGGTCGCGTCGAACATCATATGGATGACAAAGGTGGATTCCGTCCGATGTGGGTCGATCAAAAGACGATCGAAGGCGTGCCATATGATATCGCAATTGTCGGTTACGGAGCCGAAACTGTTAATTTCTTGCGATTGTGGGATTCGAAAGCCTCCAGCGAGTTCGACTTCAACATTTTCAATGAAGGTGGCTATGTCGAAGCTGTTCGCGAAAAGGCCATGGGTGAGTCGATCTCTAAGGTACTGTATCCGAATGACTCGACTGAAAATGGTAAAGAACTCCGCCTGGTGCAGCAGTATTTCTTCGTGAGTTGCTCGTTGAAGGATATTATGCGGCGCTTCCTGGCCAAGCACAGCGATTGGGCCGAATTCCCTGATTTCAATGCGATCCAACTGAATGACACGCACCCTGCGATTGCGATTCCTGAATTGATGCGCTTGCTCATTGATGACCATGGTTTGAATTGGGATGATGCATGGGCAATTACTAGCAAAGCGTGCAACTACACAAACCATACGCTTCTTCCTGAGGCGTTAGAGAAGTGGAGTGTGCCGCTCTTCGAGAAAGTCCTTCCGCGCCATCTAGAGATTATCTTCGAGATTAACTCACAGTTTCTTGAAAATGTAGTTGAGGCTAAGTGGCCGGGCGACGGAGCTAAGAAGGCTGAGCTTTCGATCATCGAAGAAGGTCACCCGAAGATGATTCGTATGGCATATCTTTCTGTCGTGGGCTCGACTAAGGTGAATGGTGTCGCGGCATTGCACACTAATTTGCTGAAGAAGAATCTGTTCGCGACATTCCACGAATTATATCCGAACAAGTTGATCAACATGACTAATGGTATTACACCACGTCGCTGGTTGTTGGCTTGTAATCCTGGCCTCAGTGGATTGATCACAGAAAAAGTCGGCCCAGAATGGCCGAAGTATCTCAATCAACTAGAGGGTATTGCACAGTTTGCCGATGATGCCAAGTTCCAGAAGCGCTTCATGGACATCAAGCGTGCAAACAAGCAAGCATTTGCTGATTTTGTATTGGAGGACTCTGGCACAGTGATTAGTCCAGATGCACTGTTCGATGTGCAGATCAAACGTCTACACGAATATAAACGTCAGCACCTGAACGTACTGCATATTCTGACGCTGTACCGTCGCCTGCTGAACGATCCAGCTTACGAAATGAATCCACGTGTTTTCATCTTTGGTGCTAAGGCTGCGCCGGGCTACGCATTGGCGAAGAACATTATCCGTGCGATCAACAAAATTGCTGAGAAGGTCAACAACGACTCACGGATCAACGATAAGATCAAGGTCGTCTTCCCGCAAAACTATCGTGTGACTATGGCCGAGAAGATGATTCCAGCCGCTGATTTGTCTGAGCAGATTTCGACTGCGGGTAAGGAAGCATCTGGCACTGGTAACATGAAGCTCTCGCTCAATGGTGCGCTGACGATCGGCACCCTCGATGGTGCGAATGTCGAGATTTGTGAAGAAGTCGGTGAGGAGAATATCTTCATCTTCGGACACACGGTCGATGAGGTCCAAGCGTTGAAGGTCCAAGGTTATAACCCATATGATTATTACAATAGTAATTGGGAGTTGAAATCCGTGATCGATTGGTTGCGTTCTGACTTCTTCACCCCAGGTGAAAAAGATGCCTTTGCACCGCTTTGCAGTAGCCTGCTAGAAGGTGGAGATCCATATCTCTGCTTGGCTGACTATGCCGATTATGTTCGCGCTCAGGAAGAGGTGGATAAGGCATTCAGTGATCAGCAGGGTTGGGCGAAGATGGCGATCATCAACACTGCGAAGATGGGTAAGTTCTCATCCGATCGCACAATTGGCCAATACGCCGAACAGATTTGGAACTTGAAGCCAGTACAGATTGGTCAGTAAGCACCGCGCTTGGTTAAGATTTCGGCGGTGCCGGCTTATTGAGCCTGAGTAAAGCGACAAGAATGTCGCTTTTACTTAACCTTCTTCAACCAGTGTGGCGTCTTTAATTAAGCGACAAAATTCTTTCTTCGTGAGTTGCTTATGCGTGCCATCTTTGGTGAACGGGTCCTCCATTATTTTAAAGTCTACGCTGAGGCGCTCTAATTCAACAATACGGATGTAGCCGATTTCGTTTTTCCAGATCTGTCCCTGTTTGAGTTTCATCGGTGCGTTGTGGATGTGCTTTGTGGGACAGTCGAGATTTGTTTATTGCCCAGCTTGTGCGCGTTGCATCGCACGAGCGGCATCTTCGGGTCGGTTGAGTTGCCCGTATGCGAGTGAAAGATTATACCACGCGCGGCTGAAGCTCGGCTCGATGGCGACGGTTTCTTCTAGGAAGCCGACTGCGCTTTCGANNTGGCGCTAATTCCCAGCCCAGATACAGTGTTTTTTTGGAGGCTTGATTGAGACCCGCACCGCTAAGTAAAATCGCTGACTGATGATACATTTCTGGGTTGAGCTGATCCATCAGGATCGCACGCTCGACATATTTCTGAGTGTCTGCACTGCGACCTTCGCTATTTGCCTTATTTGCAAGCATTAGCAGGGTTTGTGGGCGATCGGTGTTGAATGCGTTATATTCCTCCCAGTCTTTTTTTGCGATAGGATCGGGAATCGATTGGCTGGCGGCGATGCCACGTGCTGCTGCGATACGGACGCTACGTGAACTGTCAGTGAGTGTTTCAATTGCGGCATCGGCCTGACCAGCGCTGCCTAAGGTGCTGGCTGCGCGGCTACGTACCATCGGATTGGCATCACTGAGCAATGCCTTAAGTACGTTGGCCACAGATTGGTTGGGCAGGTAGTTGCCGAGAAGGCCAGTATAGGCCGCACGCCAGCCAGGAAGGTCTTCGTCTTTTAACAGTTCGAGTAGCTTCGGTAGCGCGCTTGGGTCGAAGCTGTGAGCGGCTGCGATAATACGGGCACGCTTGCGTTGGCGATGATTGACCATCTTCTCGCCATACCATTGCTCAGACCATTCGACCGCCCAATCGACACTTTCCTCTGTGTGGCATTTGTTGCAGGCATTGGGTATGCCCAGCTCTTTGGTGAGCAGTGGGTCTGGGGAAAGGAATGCGTGATCGCCGCGTGGGTCGAGTTGCATGTAAGTGGTTTTCGACATGTGGCAATTCACACACATATTACCCGTGCTGCCTTCGCTATGGAAGCTGTGGGCGATGGGTTCGATGACTGGCGCATTTTCAACCCCGCCAGAGTGGCAACGCATGCAAAGCAGGTTGTTCTCAATCGGTAAGATTGTTTTAAGTGTGTGCGGGTTGTGGCAATCTTTGCAGCTCACTCCGGCATGTGCCATACGGCTCATCTGAAATGAGCCATAGACGAAGTCTTCGTCAAGAATTTGTCCATCGTGATGGTAGAGGTTCGGCTGATCGGGCAAAGACAG
>DBBT01000061.1:48866-65374 GCA_002292345.1 Opitutia bacterium UBA977
ATAGCTGTTAGATTCGAAGTCGAAGTTCTTCTTAAATTCAGTGGTGTGGCAATACGCACAATTGGCATTCCAGTTCATGCCTTGGTTCGCCCAGTGGCCCCATTCGCCAGGAAGACGATCTTGGCCCTCGTAAACATCGTACCACCGGTCTTCTTTGACATCGTAGGTGGCACTGATGGTTTGGAATTTGTCTCCAGGTAACTGTGCGAGATATTGGCGGAGTGGCGTTTCGCCGATCACGCCGACAAGATCGTAAGTGGTAATGCTGTCGTCATCGTGAATCACGCGTAGCTCAAATTTGCCGTCGGTTTCGGCCATTTCATAGGTCACGCCAGATTCCTTAATGCGACGAGTTGGGGTGAAGGCTGCGCGATCAAACTTGATCGAGATGGGCCGGTTGGCTTTGGCGTGATGGCTGCTCTCCCAGTCGGCGACCTCATCGGCGTGACACTCAACGCAGGACTCGGGACCGATTTTGGCTTGGCGCTCTGGGTTATGGGAAATTGGGAATGTGCCGTAGTCGATGTTTGCCTCTTGTGCATTCGGTAACTTTTCAGTCGCAGAGTAACTCGCACTTTGCTGTTGATCGCAGGCGCACAATGAGAGGAGCGAAAGCCCTATCAGGAGATGTATCGGACGAGCGAGCTGTATCGAAGCAGGGGACATTGCCCGAATGGTCGCAAATGCCCGACGTAGGTCAAGGCTGATGCGGGTGACTGGCTGAAAATATCAAACCTAATAGCACCTATTTTTTACGTTAATATCCGCGCATATACCGTTTATTCTCGGTAGCCACTTTTAGGTCTATTCGTTTTATCTCAGTAATCGTTCAAGTTCTTGCGCGGATGAACAGATTGCTGAAAAAGCGGAGTTCTCGATTTTATGTGTGGCTAGTGTCTCTGTTGGCGCAACCATTGCTGTGGTGATTGGCCGAACTGTTTTTTAAAGGCACGAGAGAAGTAGTAAACCGTGGAGTAACCCAGAGCAATGGCAGTTTCAGTAACACTATTACCCTCGCGGAGCAGAAGGTCGCGGGCGCGGTTGAGCTTGATGATGTTCTCGAATTCACGCGGTGAGTAGCCGGTCTGTTTTTTGAATGCGAAGCGAAAGCGGGAATAGCTGACGCCGAGTTCTTGTGCGAGCGCTTCAAGATCGGTATGAGTCGCTAGATTGGCGAGCATTGTGGCCTTGGCCTGAATGACGAGTGCACTGTCTTTGCTCTGTGAGCGACTTTTGCTCTGAGCTCCGGATTTTAGAAACGCGAGGGTGAGTGGCACATGGCTGGCCAGTATTTGTTCCTTGGCGATAACAGGTTGTTGTAACCAATAGAGAATTTGGTCGAAATGCTGGATGAGCGCATCGGTCTGGCCTGCTTTGAGGATCGGGTCCTCTGGGGAGAAGAAAGCTTTCATGATGCGCTCCGCTTCTTGCCCGCGAAAGCCAATCCAGTATTCCGACCAGCCGGTTTTAGGGTTCGGATGGTAGCGGTGCCACTCGCCTGGAAACAGTAGGATGGCATCACCAGTGCGCACCTCCGTTTTTGGTTGGGTACGTGATTCGAAGATGCCGGAGCCTGTGGTGATGTAGACGATCTGATATTCATCGAGTGTGCGGCAGCCATCTTTGTCAAAAAGGTAACTTTGTGGGTGCCCCCTACTTGGATATTGGGAGCGCGGAGGCACGTTTTGTCGACCCGCGTGCACTAGACGCCAGCCCCATTGCCTAGCTTGTTGGTCAGTGGGCAGGTAGCGGCTAAAGCTGTCGATATCTGTAGTCATGAACGAAATCGTCTATTTTCTGTCATAAAGTGCAAATATAATGTCAGTGGGTGTATTCATTTTGATTAGTAATTAGGTTATTATCTGCGTTTTAATCACTCCCACTTAATATGTTTGATCAAGTACAAGAACTGTATGCCTCGATTGGTGTTGATGCAGAGCAAGCCATCGAAGCGCTGGGTCAGATTCCGATTTCGCTGCATTGCTGGCAGGGCGATGATGTGGTCGGCTTTGAAGTTGGCGCGGGTGCAGTCGGCAGTGGTCTTGCCGTCACCGGAAACTATCCTGGCAAGGCACGCACGATTGCCGAGTTGCGACAGGACTTAGAAAAAGTACTGTCAATGTTGCCAGGAAAGCATCGTTTGAATCTGCATGCGATCTACGGCGATTTTGGCGGTGAGTCGGTCGACCGCGATCAGATCGAAGTGAAGCATTTTCAGAGTTGGATCGATTGGGCGAAAGAGCAGGGTATCGGTCTTGATTTTAATCCATCCTGTTTTTCACACCCGAAAGCAGAGGATGGTTTGACCTTAAGTCATCCTGATCCAGAGATTCGCGCGTTTTGGATCGAACACTGTAAGCGCAGTCGAATCATTAGCGCAGCGATGGGCGAGCAACTTGGTAGCGCTAGTGTGATGAATGTTTGGGTGCCAGATGGGATGAAAGATATGCCAGCGGATCGTCAAAGCTACCGCCAACGACTGTCTGACAGTCTGGATCAAGTTTTTGCTGAGAAGTTGAATCCGGTGCACCATATTGATGCGGTTGAGTGTAAGCTCTTCGGTATCGGCTCCGAAAGTATGGTGGTGGGGTCGCATGAGTTCTACATGGGTTACGCGATTAAAAATCAGATCGCACTATGTTTGGATGCCGGGCACTTCCATCCGACCGAGGGAATCGCCGATAAGATTTCATCCGTTATGATGTATGTGCCTGAACTCTTACTGCACGTCTCTCGTGGCGTGCGTTGGGATAGTGATCACGTCGTGCTCTTTGATGATCAGACTCAAAATATTATGCAGGAACTGGTGCGTTGCGATGTGTTGCCACGCACGCATATCGGACTGGACTTCTTCGATGCCTCGATCAACCGTATTGGCGCGTGGGTAATTGGCACACGTGCGGCTCAGAAGTCGCTCTTGTTAGCTTTACTGGAACCGCGCGCGCAATTACGTGCCGCTGAACTTGCTGGCGACTATACCACACGTCTAGCGCTATTAGAGCAGGCTAAGGCATTGCCTTGGAGTGTCGTTTGGGAGGAGTTCTGTAAGCGCAATGAAGTGCCCGGTGAGTTGTCGCTGCTCGATGAGGTCAGGGGCTATGAAGCATCCGTCCTTTCCGGCCGTTCATAAGGTCAAACCAATTTTCTTAACCTTCGAAAAACTAATCATTTTTTCCTGCGCCATAGGGAGGCAAATTAAAGTCCACTTCTCATTTATATGTTAGCTATATTAGCCTGGTGCACGTGAGATTTCTGTCTCGATAGTGAAGCATTATTTTATATCTATTTATGTCATCTTATTTAATTACTATTTAAACTATGCCCCAAAAATATAAACCCATCGACGATTCGCCAGTTATTGAGGAGTTTGAATCGACCCCTGTCCCTGAACGCGCGCAAAAAGGCGCGAAAGCTTTCTGGGGCATGTATGCAGGTGAGCATGCGGCAGGCACGGAGTTCATGATTGGGCCGCTCTTTCTACTTGCTGGAGTGAGTTTGCAGAACATCTTCTGGGGCTTGTTGCTGGGAAATTTCTTAGCGGTGTTGAGCTGGCGATTTATTTGTGCGCCGATTGCCACGAAAGCGCGTTTAACCCTGTATTGCCACTTAGAGAAAATCGCCGGTAAGAAACTGGTTAAGATCTACAATTTGGCGAATGGTGTGCTCTTCTGTTTCCTCGCTGGAGCGATGATTACCGTGTCCGCCACAGCAGTAGGGATTCCGTTCAATCTGGAAATGCCAGCCTTTGATGCGATTTATCCGAACAGTGCATCCTTTATTATGATTGTGGTGGCTGTGGGGGTAGTGATTTCGGCAGTCGCCGGTTTTGGTTATAATGCGGTGAGTCGTTTTGCGAATATTGCTGCCCCATGGATGGTGTTGGTTTTCTTGGGTTGTGGGATCGTCGCGCTCAAGCAATTAGGCGTCGATTCCTGGGCTGGGCTTGAGGCTATTTGGACCGAGTCGATCAGCTTTGCGCAAGGCGGTGAGGTGAAGACGTCAATGGGCTTCCTCGAAGTTGTTTTATTCGCATGGTTTTGTAATGCCGCGATGCACGTCGGTATGTCGGATCTTTCGGTATTTCGTTATGCTAAAAAAGCCTCCAGTGGTTGGGCCACCGCAGGGGGTATGTATGTCGGGCACTATATGGCTTGGATCGCTGCTGCACTGATGTTGGCAGCGCAAATTAAACTGACTCAAAGTGCCGATCCAGTTCCCGGCCCCATGGCTTTTAATGTTGTTGGTATCGCAGGTATCATCTGTGTGGTCGTTGCTGGTTGGACGACTGCCAACCCGACGATCTATCGTGCAGGTTTGGCGTTTCAGGCAATGTTGCCTGGCACGAGTCGCTTGAGTATGACTTTACTTGCGGGGGGTATTGCTACCACTGCCGCGATTTTTCCAGCCTTTGCATTTAAGTTACTCGGTTTTGTCGGTTTATATGGCACGATTCTCGCACCTATGGGCGCGGTGATCTTCGCCGATTGGTATTTGAGCAAACGCATCGGAGTCACACCTTTTCACGCCGAAGCGATTGGCTGTGGCGTCAATAAATCAGTTTTATTTGCATGGCTCATTCCGGTGACGATCTCGCTTTATTTTATTTTCGCACAAGGCGTGACCACTTGGTATTTTGTATTTCCCGCATGGTTTGCATGCGGTGTCTTGTTCCTCGTCTTTAGTCGTTTGCGAGGGATGCCACAGTCATCAGTAAAGAAAGGAGAGAGCGTATGAAAAATATCTGTAAATGGATCGGACTGTTATCGATTGCGGTGATTTTTATTCTGCCGCTTGCTTTCTATATTGAGCAAATCACTTTGGAAGCGATGAAGGAGGGCTTGCTAATTTCGACGCTAGTTTGGTTTGGCACCTCGGTGTTTTGGATTGGTAGCAAAGCACCAAAAGATCTGGCCGGTGATCCGATTCTTTAATTCTTTGGCATTATGGGCATGGCAGTGTTTTTAACTGTTTGATTTGATCGAAACTGGTGCTCAATCAGTTTGGTGCTGAACATTGCAGCCTTAAGTCTAATCACGCTGCAACTAAGTGGCTGCTGCCAGCACTCATTTGGAATTAGGCGCGAATGTACCCTATTGTTTTGTCCTTTGCAGGTCCAGCGTGTCAGCTAGGTTCTGTGCCCCTTTCGTTGCTCCGCTAGGATTTGCATGACATCCGCCGGTGCGCGTTTAGAGCGATATAGTTCGGCCATAATCTTCATGGCGGGGTCGATATGTGTGAAGAATTTTTTGTAGGAGGGGCAGAGGTAATTGAGGCCCCATTCACCATCAGGCGTCCAAGAGAAACGGTGCTTTGGACATTCGCCATTGCAGGCGAAGCGGACGCTGCAATCGCGGCAATATTGTGGCAGCTTGTCGCGCTTGGCGTTGCCAAAGTCTTTAGCCATCTGGCTGTTGGCTAGCTCACCAAGCGAGGTGTTCATCATGTTACCCAGCTTGTAGTTTGGATACACATAGTGGTCGCAGGTATAAACGTCACCGTCGTGCTCCATCGCGAGCGCGTCTCCGCAGGTTTCAGCGAAATAGCACAGCCCGCCGGGAGTTCCTAGCCATTTGCCGAGAGCGACATCGAACAGTTGCACATAGACTTTGCCAACATCGCGATTGATCCACTCGTTGAAAATCTTGATCAGAAAATCACCATACGCTTCGGCTGGCACCGCAAAGTCTGACATCTTTGGGCTTTCTTTAGTTGCCGGTGCTTCTGCGAGATTAGGCGGTGCGGCGTGGTCGAGGCCGAGCTTGGCGGCGGCGGTGTCAACTTCGCGTTCCACGATGGGAATGAATTGTAGGTACTTTGATCCGATGCTCTTAAGAAACTGGTAGATTTTGACGGGGTGCTTGACGGTTTCGGCGTTGACGCAGGTGAGGGTGTTAAATTCGACGCCGTGTTCACGCAGCACATTTAGACCGCGAATGACTTCCTTGTAGGTGTCGCGGCCTTTTTTATCGACGCGATATGCGTTGTGTAGGTCTTCTGGGCCATCAATCGACAGGCCGACCAGAAACTTGTTCTCGGCCAGAAATTCACCCCATTCATCGTCGAGCAGAATACCATTGGTTTGAAAAGCGGTGCTGATCTGCTTGCCGTTAGCGTGCTTCTTTTGGAATTCAACGACCTTGCGGAAGTAATTAACACCAAGCAGGGTTGGTTCACCGCCTTGAAAGGCGAAAGAGACCTCTTGACTAGGTTGTGCGGCGATATAATCGCGAATGAAGGCTTCCAACTTTTCATCCGACATCTTCCACTTTTCATTTTCAGGATAGAGCTGCTCCTTTTCGAGGTAGAAGCAATATTTGCAATCGAGATTACAGATCGGTCCTATGGCTTTGGCGATGACGTGAAAGGGCGCATCTGCTTGCCTTAAAATCGTTTCTGAGCGGTTGCCGGATGAAGTCATGATTCATCCTAAATTAGGATGATTTGTGTCTGATGCGAGGATCTATAGCCCAGCGCCATAATATTTCTTGCACACTGTTATTGTCGAATTTGAGGCGCTTTAGCGCTCATTCCCGTAGTGCTGGCATTGACTTAGTCGCCTCGTATTTGATGCGCTTGCGGCACGCTGAGGGGTTGATGCCGTGGTGTTGCTTGAAGCGTTTAGAAAAATGAAATTGATCACAAAAACCGAGTTGTTCGGCAATGGCCTCGTTGCTAAGATTAGTTTCGACTAGTAAGCGGGTGGCTTTTTGCATTTGGCGAATGTGTATGAAACGCTTTGGAGTCTGGCCTGTCAGGCGGGTGAATTTTTTGCGGAAGACATCGTAAGACTGACCCATATCTTGCGCGGAGTGCAGTACGCCTTTGGGATTGGTGAGGTGGTGTTCTAGGATGTGTCGGGCTCGGTCAATCCAGATTTGAGTACTTTGAGTTTCGACTATATAGCGGTCACGTTTGAGCGCTTCGGCGAGGAAGTCCTGCAGGCGGGTGACCTGTTGTAGTGGGTTGGTGTCTGGGGCGTAAATGTCTTTGAAGCGATCGAGCCAGAGTTCAATCGGAGTTAGTTTCAGCAAGGGGCGATTTGCAGGAAAAAGACCTTGCTGCTCCCAAAGCTGGAAGACTGGGCCATCAAACAGCATGAAGTATTCATTCCAGATCGTTTTTACGCTGGGCTTGTAGCGGTGCTCTAGCTCTGGACGCAGCAGGATTAAGTCGCCTGGGTTGACTGCCAGTGTACGCTGCGGGTCCTCATAAGTTCCACTGCCACTTTGCACATATACTAAAGCGTAACAGCCGAGCTTGCGGCGTTTTTTACCAGGCGTGCCGTAGCTGTCCTCGAGCCGAGCCACTGTACTGATGCGACCCATCCCGGATTGTTCGGAGCCTTGATGCAAGGAGTAGACTGTGTGTGTACGCTTCATTGTTTTTTATTGTCCGAAATATACATAAATAAACCCTTTACATGTATTGTCAAGCGATATGTGTTGGATCCCATAATCCACGATGAAGTATTCCAACGACGATGAACTTTTGGCACTGTGCCGCAACGAGCTGTTTAGCGCAGTGATCGGTGATGTGATGGACCTGATGGGGCATACGCATCAATTCCTGCCACCGCATGTGCAACCACTACGCGATGATATGATTGTGGCGGGCCGAGCGATGCCGGTGCTGGAAGCCGACGATGATGGCGGCGAAGGCCCTGGTCGGGCCAATGAAATGCTTAACCAACCTTTCGGCCTGATGCTGCGCGCTTTGGATGATCTGCAAAAGAATGAGGTCTATGTGTGCACTGGCTCGTCACCAAGCTATGCGCTGTGGGGCGAGTTGATGAGCACCTGCGCGATCAACCGCGGCGCGGTCGGTGCGGTAGTCGATGGTTACTCCCGCGATACTAAGGGCATTCTGGAGCAGAACTTTCCTTGTTTTTCCTATGGTCGCTACGCACAGGATCAGCGTCCTCGCGGTAAGGTGGTGGATCTACGCTGCACGATTAAAATCGGTGCGGTTAAGATTCAGCCGGGCGATATCATTTTTGGCGATCTGGACGGAGTTTGTGTGATTCCCAAGCAGATTGAAAAGGAAGTCATCGAAGCTGCGTGGGAGAAAGCGCATGGTGAGAAGCGCGTTTTTGAAGCGATCAAGGGCGGCATGGGTGCGCAAGCAGCCTGGGATAAATTTGGGATTATGTAATGTGATCTTGAATACGGAATTGTGGATTTAAAATTATGAAAATTACAGAAGTTAAGGTGTGGCTGGTCGAAGGTGTAAAATACAACTGGACCATGATAAAAATTTTCACTGATACTGGTCACACGGGGGTGGGCGAAGCAACTAATTGGCCGGGCAGTCCAATCATCGAGGCGGCGGCTCGTCATGCTGGTGAGCGCATCATCGGGCTCGACCCATTGCGCACTGACTTTATATGGCAAAAGCTGTATCGCGACCTGAATTGGATTGGTCCCTTCGGTGCCAGCATGTGTGCCATCAGTGGCATCGACATGGCGCTGCTCGATTTGAAGGGTAAGGTCCATGGCATGCCTTGTTATCAATTGCTCGGCGGCGCTTTTCGCACGCAAATCCGACTCTACGCGAACTACTGGTTCACTGGTGGTGGGCATACCGCGGAGGATTATGCGCTGCAGGCCAAGCGCGTCAAAGACCTGGGCTTCACTGGCCTGAAGTTCGACCCCTTTGCACATACCAACTATTTGTATGGCGAGGATCTCAATACCGACCTAGGCCTGACGCCGGCACAGCAAGATGTTGCCTTCGAAGTGACTAAGGCCGTGCGCGAAGCGGTGGGCGCGGAGTTCGATATGATGATTGAAACCCACGCGATGCTCAACTTCGAGGTGGCGGTGAAGATGGCCGAACGCCTTGCGCCGCTCGGGGTGACTTGGTACGAGGAACCCGCTGGGCCGGAAAATTCCGATACCTTGCGCGCCTTCCGTGAACGCTTGCCGAGCAATGTGCCAATTTGTGTCGGTGAGCGACACTATACCCGGCACGGTTTCCGTCCTGTCCTCGAAAAGCATATTTGCGATGTGATCATGCCAGACATCACCCGTTGCGGTGGTCCGTCTGAGATGAAGCGTATCGCCACGATGGGCGAGGCCTATGGCGTGATGGTTGCACCGCACAACCCGAACGGCCCGCTCAGCACGCTGGCGAGTGCGCACGTTTGTGCGTCGATTCCGAATTTCTTTCGCTGCGAATTTATGGTCAACGATGTGGCTTGGCGTGACGAAGTAATTACGCATCCACTGGATGTCCGCGAGGGCTTTCTACATCTTTCCGAACGGCCGGGCCTTGGGGTGGATCTGATTGAGGAGGAGCTCGAAAAACATCCTGGTATTCGCGGTCTGAAAGAAAAGGATAACTTTTACGTCTAACCTAGGGAGGCAGTTATGGCATTGAATATTGATTTGAAAAACAAGCGGGCCTTTGTATCAGGCTGCGCTCGAGGCATTGGTCTTGGGATTGCTCGCGCTTTGGCGATGGCTGGCTGTGATGTCGCGGGGTGCGGCACGGCTGCTGCGGAGCATGAGAACGTGCACAACTTCATTCGCGAGGTGGAGTCCCACGGTCGCAAAGCACTGTATGTGCAGGGTAACTTGTCCGAGCGCGACACACCTGCTCGCCTAATGCAGGCAGTGGCGAAGCAATGGGGCAGTCTCGACGTTTTGATTTCCAACGCCGGGCGTAATATATTTAAAGGTGCTGAACTGTGCTCGGAGGATGATTGGGATGAGTGTATGAATCTCGATCTCGCCTCACACTGGCGCCTTGCCAAGGCGGCCTTGCCGTTGTTGAAGGCCAGTGATCATCGTGATCCAGGCTCGATTGTAATCATTGGCTCGAACCATGCGAATAACACCATTCCTGGTTGCTTCCCTTACAATGTGGCCAAGACCGGTCTGCTTGGGCTGGTGCAGTCGCTGGCGATCGAGTGGGGACCCGATGTCCGTTGTGCCGGTGTGGCACCTGGCTTTATTGATACGGAGGGCAACGATGCCTGGTTTGTCTCCTTTCCCGATCCCGCTGTGGAACGGAAACGCACGGAGAATTCGCACCCCGTCGGACGGATCGGTAATGTCGATGAAATCGGTGCGCTTTGTGCCTTTTTGGCCAGCTCGCACGGCGGCTTTATTTCTGGTACCACGCTGCTTGCCGATGGTGGACGTAGTGCCTTAATGCAGGATGCATAGTGGTGATCTATGCGTCATGAGGTCGGAACAATACAAGATGACGGTATTTGAAATGACTGATCCTATTTATTGAATAAAAATTTATAATGAAGCACTTTAAACTGAAAAATAAAATTACCCTGATTTTTTCTTGTCTGTTATCCACCATGTTGGCAACGGCTGGAGTGATTGAGGTGGACGGCTGGATCGTGAATGACGAGTCGACTCAGAACGATTCGAAGGGTTCCTTTGTGGCGCACGGTTTTTCTGGTACGGTAGCCTTGCGCGGGAACTTGGACTGGGGGCAAACCTCACGCTACCATACCGCAGATGGCTATGCGCAATGGACCTTTGTGGGACTGCCATCCGGGCTTTATGAGGTAGCCGTCAGCCATGAGCCGGACACCAACCATACCACGGCCGCGCCATTGTTTGTTCAAGGTGTTGCAGTCGGGACCGTCAATCAGCGGCAAGCCGCAGCAAATGGCCCTGTATTGAGTGATGGTCAGCACGAGATTCCTTTTGAAGTGATCTGTCAGAACGCTGAGGTTAGCGATGGCACGCTCAGGGTGAGGGTTGGGACGGTGGACAATACCAGTCAGATGGAATTTGTGATGGCCGATGCGGTGGCGATTCGCCCAGTGACTGAGGCGATGCAGCAAGCGGCGAGTGCGAAGGATGCATTACGCGATGCCTATGTCTTTTGGAAGGATCCGAGCGTTTATACGGTGAATACCTTGTCGCATCAGACTACCAAAGTGCCCTACGCGGATCTGCAATCAGCTAAGCGCTCCCTGCAGCACTTGGCAGCCGCGGACTATGTCGATCTCGAAGCGTCCAGCTATTTTCAGTCATTGAATGGTGATTGGAAATTCAGCTGGGCAAAGCACCCGCTCGAGCGCGCCATCGGCTTTGAGTCCCCGGACTTTGACGTGAGTGGCTGGGAGTCGATTCCCGTGCCTTCTTGCTGGGAGCTGTATGGATACGGCAAACCCTTCTTTGGAACGGTGCCGACCACACGGATGCGTGAAGAAACCGGCCATGTCATTGACATTCCGGATGAGGAAAATTCGGTGGGTAGCTACCGTCGGACGTTTACGATTCCAGAGGCATGGGATGGGCGTCAGGTGATTCTGCATTTCAATGGCGTATCCAGTGCCTTTAATGTTTGGGTGAACGGCAAATTTGTTGGCTACGATCAGGATGCATGGACAGATGCGGCCTTCAATATCACCAAACATTTACAGCCGGGAGAGAATGTGTTGGCCGTGCAGGTGATCCGTTGGTCGGACGGATCCAACTTAGAGGACGCAGCTGCCTGGAGCTTTAGTGGCATTTTGCGCGACGTGTATCTCTATAGCACTGCAGACCTACACATACAGGACTTTTTTCTCACCAGTGATCTGGATGAGAATTATGAAGACGCCGTGCTGAAAGCTGAAGTGAAGGTATTGAATCATCAGATTAAGCATGCGCGCGATTATCAAGTGGAGATGACTTTGCTGGACGCGAATGGTCAAACAGTGGGTGCGCAGCAGCTCGCCGTGGCTAAGCCTTTTAAGGATCGCGACGGTGCGGGCGGCTTGGTTGCGGTGATGAATATGGAGGCCGCGATTGATAATCCGCGTAAGTGGTCGGCGGAAGACCCCTATCTGTATCAGGTCTTACTCACACTGCGTGATAATGAGGGCAACGTGATTGAAACCACGGGTGCCAATTTCGGATTTCGTGAAATTGTGCTCAATGTCAATGGTCTGTTCGTGAACGGTCAAAACGTAAAGATCAAGGGCGTGAATCGTCATGAGAATGATCCTACAGGCGGCAAGACACTTACGGTCGAAGGTATGGTGAAGGATGCGATTTTGATGAAGCAGTTTAACATCAACGCGGTGCGCAGTAGCCACTATCCCAATGACACACGTTGGTATGATATCTGCGACAAATATGGTCTCTATGTGATGGATGAAGCACTGGAGACTAGTGACTTTTTTATTAAGCGCGAGGGACTTCCTGGCAGTGATACCCGTTGGTTGGGAGCCTGCGTTGATCGAGTTGCGGCGATGGTCGAGCGGGCGAAGAATCACCCTTCCATTATTTTTTGGTCGCTGGGCAATGAGTCTGGGATTGGTCGAAATCTGATGATTATGGGGGACGTGGTTCGACGTATCGACCCGACGCGGCCCATTTCGTATGATGGTCGTGAGACCGTTGAAATGCAGCAGAAGGATTGGTTCGATATGAACAGCTCGATGTATCCGTCGATTGATTATCTGAAGCATCACTGGGGCCAGCCGCGCGACGGCAAACCTTATATCATGATCGAGTTCGCGCATGCCATGGGCAATGCACTCGGTAATTATGATGTGTATTGGGATCTGATTGAAGAAACGCCACACTTTGTGGGTGGCTACATCTGGGATTGGGTAGCACAGACAGTTTGGATGGATGGGCAGGATGGCACGAAGCGCTGGTCGCACGGCACTGACTTTAAGCGCGGTGCCGCGCATGAAGGCGAGTCGAAGCATGCGGCCTCTGATGGCGGCGTGTATTGCCTAATCTTTTCGGATCGCAGTATCCAGCCTGAGATGCACGAAGTGAAGAAGGTGCAGCAGTATATTGGCTTTAAACTATTGTCGGCCGCCAATGCAGAGGTGGAGCTGGAGAATAAATACAATTTTACGAATTTGAACCAGTTTGTAGGTTCATGGGAATTGTTGCGTAATGGCGAGGTCGTGAACTCTGCGGCGTTCGCGCCGATCGATGTGGAACCAGGTGATACCGCAGCGGGGCAACTTCCTTTGGGGACGCTCGACCCAGGTGCGGAATATTTGCTGAATATCAGTTACAAACTCGCCTCGGACACGCTTTGGGCTAAGGCTGGCCACGAGGTGGCCTGTGAGCAATTCATACTACAAAAAGCCACGCCACCAGTGAGTGAAGGGCAAGGGGCAGTTCAACTCTCCGATGGGGCATCCGAACTGGTCGTTACTGGAGGGGCGCTTTCGGTGCGTTTCAACAAAGTGACGGGGCTGATGACTTCGCTTCAGGTTGAGGGCCAGGAATGCCTTGCTCCGCAGTCCAACATTAAAGGCATTGATTTGAACCTGTATCGAGCGCCGATTAGTAATGACCGTTGGTTCCGTGGGCCGTGGATGCATAAACGCATTTATGCGCCGGAACAATCGTTGTTAAGCTTTGATGCTTCCAAGGAAGCGGATGGATCGGCTAGGGTTCGTGTGAGCAAACAAAATGTCCATATGAACGGACGGGTCGACTATCAACTCGAGTACCGGATCTACGGCAATGGAGTGATTCGTGTTCATTGCGCGATGACTCCAGCAGGTTTTGAGGACTTCGAAACGCTGCCGCGTGTTGGTCTCAAGCTAGCACTCGATTCATCTTTTGAAACCGTGCAGTGGTATGGGCGTGGACCGCATGAAAACTATCCAGACCGCAAGACGTCTGCTTTCTTGGGTAACTATACTACAACAGTCACCGATATGTTTGTGCCGTATTTGAATCCACAGCATAATGGAGCGCGGAGTGATGTATCGCATGTGAGTTTGAGCAAGCCTGATGGCAGCGGCCCTGTCTTTACGGTAGAGTCTTCTAAGCCTTTCCTGTTCACGGCACTGCATTTCGACGAGTTGGACTATAGCCGCTATATCCGCCCTGGATTTCTGAAGCCACGTGAGGAAACTATTTTGTATCTGGATCATCGGATGCTCGGGCTCGGCAACGCCAGCTGCGGGCCGAAGCCACTGCCGGAATATATGCTGCCGGTTCAGCCGTATCAGTTCGATCTGACGTTGCGGGTTGAATAAGTGCGATTGCATGGTTTTAATCGTGCAATGTTAAGAATGAAGATGCTGACTTGGATGTTGCTGGCAATCGGGAGTGGTCTCTCGGTCGCACAGGATAAACCGCTAGATCAATCGGTAGAGCCGCTACTCACCAGCAATGGCAAGCCTTTCGTTCCGAAGGCTTGCTATCCTGAATTCAGCTGGGATCGGGTGCCGGTGTATATGATGTTCGCCGATGGTAGTCGCCTGCTGAAAGATTCCGAAGTCGAGAAAATCGCCTCCGAAACGGATTTTATCTGCATCGAAAAGAACCACGGGCTCGAGCCTCTTGGGGATGCGGTATTGGGCTTGGAGCATGAGAATCAGGCGTTCAAGCAGGTAAAGCCGGGCATCAAGGTGCTGGGCTATCTAAACGGGGCGCTCACCTATCCGTTCACCCGTTACACTCAAATGTTGACGGCAGGGAAGGTCGATCAGCATCCGGAGATCAAGGCCTATTTAATGACCGACCCGAAGACGGGCGAGTTGGTTAAGACGCGTGGCTTATATGGATACAACGTGCTTAATCCCGACATGCGTGCCTGGTGGTCCGACGCGGCCGCCGATATGGTGCGCGTGGGCAACGCGGATGGCATTTTTATTGATCAAATGCATGGCTTCGCGTGGCTGCACCCTGCGGATAAGAACCAAGCCGTTATTGACGGAGTGGGCGATATGATGGCGCAACTGAAGGCTAAGATTGGCCCGGACAAGATTTTGCTGGCCAACAATGGTGCGCACATTGAGCCCGTGTTTGAGGTGTCGGACGCCTTTATGTTCGAGCATTACAAGCGCTCCTCGACACACACTAAGGAGAAGCTGCTCGAGGACTGGCAACTGATGGAAAAAATTGCGGATGCCGGGAAGATCTGCATCTACCGATTCGGGGCATCTCCCGATGGCGGCTTGCCACTAGAAGCGATCCAGGAAGGGCAGACTCGACCCCGTCTAACGGATGATGTATATGCCGAGTGGGCGAAGGAACAGTTGGAGTTTTATTTGTCGCTCTACTTGATTGGTGCGCAGCCGTATTCCTATTTCCAGTGGAACTGGACCTGGACCCTGATGAGCGGGCCGCTGGAACACTATCCGGAACTTCACAAGCCGCTGGGTAAACCGCTCGGCAAATACAGTCGCGTACATCCAGATGGCTGGGAGTTCACCCGCGAGTTCGAGCATGCCAGCGTCTGGGTCGATACCGACAAATGGGTCGCCAAAATCGAGTGGAAGTAAAACACTCCAGATGAAACGCGCAGCGGTACCATTCTCTATTCGCGGCCTAATCGACGTGCTCTAGCACGGCCGCATCTTGGCGATTATCTGGGACGAAAGCGGCGAAAAATCTGGCATAGGGCAGGGGTTTCGTGTTCTTATTAATGGTGAAGGTGTGGCGCACTCCAAAAGGCTTGCGCGGCTGGTCGGAACNNACAAAATGAAACGAATAAGAATGTTGATGATGTCCGCCGTGTTGGCGGTCTTGCCGGAAACGAACGCTGCCGCGCCAGTAAATATAATTTATTTTAACGCTGATGACCTTGGCATCATGGATGTGGGGTTTATGGGGCGGAAGGAGTACAACACTCCAAATCTGGATCGACTGGCGGCCGAAGGCATGGTTTTCACCGAGGCCTATGCACCAGCCGCGAATTGTGCCCCGAGCCGAGCGGCCTGCATGAGCGGGCAGTATGCGGCCAGGCACGGGGTCTATACCGTGGGTTCGTCCGAGCGTGGTAAGGCTTCCGACCGCAAATTAATCCCGGTAAAAAACACCCAGCATCTACCCGAGGAGAACGTCACGATGGCCGAGGCGCTGAAGGCCGGCGGCTATAAGACTATCCATCTAGGTAAGTGGCACCTTGGAGTTGACCCAAAGGACCAAGGCTTTGACGTCAATATCGGCGGCGGTGCAACCGGCGGTCCGAGCGGTGGCGGATATTTTTCGCCCTTCGAAAGCGGGCCGATGAAGCCGTTCAGCGCTCAATACCCAAAAGGAACACATCGCTGCGACATCTTTGCGGATCATGCCATACAATTCATGCAGGCTAACACCCGTTCGAATAGATCTGGGCAGATACAGCAGCCGTTTTTTATGTATATGGCTTATTACGCGGTACATGCTGGGTTGCAGGCGGTGCCTGACATGGTGAAGAAGTATCAGAACACTCCAGGCATCAACCCAGCGTATGCATCTATGATCGAAAAAATGGATGAAAGCATCGGGAAGATCGTTAGCGAACTCGACCGGCTCGGTCTCAAAGAAAACACCTTGATTCTATTTACCTCTGACAACGGGGGCTTAAGACATATCTCGAAACAGGATCCGTATCGTTCCGGAAAAGGCTCTTACTTTGAAGGCGGCATTCGCGAACCGCTGCTGGTGCGCTGGCCGGGAACGGTCAAGGCGAACACAACCTGTAGTGTGCCAGTCATAGGGATCGACTTTTATCCCACTTTCCTTGAAGCCGCGGGGCTGGACGTGCCAGCCGGAAAGGTACTGGACGGCGTCAGCCTGATGCCG
>DBBT01000111.1:0-3857 GCA_002292345.1 Opitutia bacterium UBA977
CAGCGGCATCCGCCTCGGCACCCCAGCGGTGACTAGCCGCGGCATGGACGAGGCCGACATGCTCCGGATCGCTGAAGCAATTGACATGGTGCTCAGCGCACCGACCGACGAGGGCGTCATCGCCCAAGCCCGCGCGATCGCTGAAGACCTCAGTGCGAAATACCCGCTGCCGTACCCGGCCTAGCTCATTATTCGCGGCGATAGACGCAGCAACAACTCTTCAAGCAGCCCTCGTCCGCGTGGGCTGCTTTTTCTTACCCAGAGGCAACGGAATCGCACCTGCTAAGCAGCACCGATGTAATTCTGGCGCAAAGCCAGTCACTACAAATATTTGCAGGGAGGGGTTTATCCTAATGCCATTGCAACATTCAGTATCAAAAAGAGTTGGACTTATTCCACGAACTCCACATGTTGAATATCTTATACAGACTCAATCTGCCACACCTTCACACAATTTTATTACAACTATGAAAAACACAAAATCCCCACGTTCAGGCTTCACCCTGATTGAACTCCTGACTGTTATCGCGATTATCGGTATCCTTGCCGCGATCCTTATTCCCGCGGTCGGCAAAGTCCGCGAAGTGGCGAACAAGTCTACATCCGCCTCGGACATGCGCTCGATCGCACTCGCCTACGCCACCTACTCTCAGGCCGGCGGACGCACACGTGTATTAAACGAAAATCGCCTCGCAGCGAAAGGCTACCCCAAAACCGTTCAAGGCGTGGCTCAGTTCCTCGGCGACGAAGCCGACCTAAATGATGCTTCGATTTGGCGCATTGGCGTAGACCCCGACGTCATTGCCACCGAGCCAAATCCACCGACAGTCGGCTTTCGTGCGGCAGACGGCACTTACACTCCTGACACAGAGTTCACGAGCTCACCAGTTAGTTACGACTTCATTATTGGAGTCGGCGGCAATGACCCCACCACCACCACGCCATTGCTCTTCACTCGCGGACTAAGCACCGATGGACAATGGGATAACTCCACTCCATGGGGTCGCGGTGGGCACATCGCATTCTTAGATGCACACGTCACATTCTATAATGAACTCGACGATACTGAACTGGGTTTAGTCAACCGCGATACGGGTAAATTAACAAAGAACTACGAGGACGCGATTCGCGACACCGCCGAAGCGCTAGAAGCTAAACAATAATACAGCGCCTCTTTACTTTATCAAAAAACCCGAGCTCTCAGGAGCTCGGGTTTTTCTTTGCCAACAACTTGAGCAGCGAATTTTCGCCGACATAATCCGCAGACCAGCAACCCAAACAATTCAACCGTCGCCACACAACAGAAACATTTAGACGACCCGACTTTGCCGAGAAAATTATCAGATCATCTGAAATTGGACTTTTCTTTGTTTATCTTTGTAATTTTGGGATTGTTTAACGCCCCACTAACAACTTAGTTGGCAAGCATAATGTCCGACCCGATTTTCATACTAGGCCACAAAAATCCCGATGCCGATGCGATTTGCTCTGCAATCGCCTACGAAGCGTACAAACACGCAATCGGCGAAACCGAATACACCGCGGCTCGTTGCGGTAATTCGAATGCGCGGATCGACGCGATCCTAGAGCGCTTTGACGTGCCCCTGCCCCGTTTTATTGGCGATGTCACACCGCGCGTGGAAAGCATCATGCACTCGAAAGTGCGCTCGGTCACCAAAGACAGCACCTGCGCCGAGGCACTCGAGTTGATCGATAAATATGACGTGCGTGCCCTGCCCGTGGTCGATCACAACGGCCATCTCGAAGGCCTGATTTCCATTTTCCAGATGGGCGAGTTCTTCATCCCTAAGCCAAGTGAGCCACGCAAGATGCGCCGCGTGCACACCAGCATCGGCGCCATCATTCGCTCGCTCAGCGCCACTGTGCTGCACCAGGATCGCTCTGACGAAGTCGAAGAACTATTTGTGCGCGTCGGCGCCATGGACATTCGCTCCTTCGAAAACAATCATAAGGAGGACGGCACCAACGCCAACACCAGCGTCATCGTCGTCGGCGACCGCTGGGACATCCAGGAACGCTGCTTACAGCTCGGCGTACGTCTGCTGGTAATCACCGGTGGTCTCGAGGTCGACGCCGACATGATCGAGCGAGCCAAAGAGCGCAACGTTTCGCTGATCGTCAGCCCTTATGACTCTGCCTCGACATCTTGGATCATCCGCACCGCCACACACATCGATTCACTGGTCGATACCACAGTGAAGTGTTTCAACGCCGAAGATCGGATCGAATCGGTCAAGCGCCGGATCGCGAATACCAATGATCCGCTGTACATGGTGACCAATGAGGACAAGGAGCTACTCGGCGTGTTCTCCAAGAGCGACATTCTGCGCCCGAGTCGCACACGCATCGCGCTGGTGGACCACAATGAGCTCGGCCAAGCCGTGAACGGCGCGAATCAAGTGCAAATCACTGAAATCTTAGACCACCACCGCCTCGGCAACATCCCGACTGAGCAGCCCATTCTTTTCATCAATCGGCCAGTCGGCTCGACCTGCTCAATTATCGCTGACCTATTTCGCATGCGCTCGCTCAGACCGACACCAGCGATGGCAGGCATTATGATGTCTGGGATTATCTCCGACACCCTGTTTCTCAATAGCCCAACCACGACTCCCCTCGAAGGTGAGCTGCTCGATTGGCTCTCGCCAATTGCTGGGATCAGCGCCGAAGAATTGGCGGGGCTGATTTTCTCATCTGGCTCGGTGATCATCAATCACGCACCCGAAGAAGTGGTTAGCTCAGACTGCAAGAGATACTCCGATGGCGACATCACTTACTCGGTTTCTCAGATCGAAGAACTTGGATTTGCTAATTTCTGGAAACACGAAGATAGCCTCGACCTTGCGCTCGAAGCCTACCGCAAAAAAGAGGGGCTACTTTTCAGCTTCCTGTTGGTGACCGATATTAACACCCAGGATTCACTGCTCGTGGTGGCTGGCAGTGATGAGCTCAAGGGCCAGATCAACTATCCACAGCACGGCCAGAACAACATTTACGATTTAGCGGGAATCGTTAGCCGCAAGAAGCAACTGATTCCCTACATTTCGACGCTGTTGAAGAGCATCGGTGTGGTCGGGTAAGCTGGCAGGGCAAGTCCCGTGGCCTACGTCGTCAGACGGGGGTTCTGCAACGAGCACACGCCCACAACTGCAACGCTCCCCGATCTCACGATCGAGGCCACACAGCATCGCAAGTCCCTTGGCCTACGTCGTCACAGACGGGGGTTCTGGGCATAACACACGTGACTACTGCATCAGTAACGCATCGCCATCGAGTGTGAACCGCACCGTACTCTGCTCGGCGACATCGCCGCTGAGAATACCGCGCGCTAGGCGCGTCTCGACCTGCTTCTGCAAGAAGCGCTTGAGAGGGCGTGCACCATAGACGGGGTCGTAACCTTTCTCACCGATCCAAGCACTGGCCGCTTGGTCAAATTCGATCACGATCTGCCGATCGGCAAGCCGTGCATTGAGCTGCGCGAGCAAGAGGTCGACGATCTCAGTGATCTCTTCAAGGGTGAGTGGCTTAAACAAAATGACGTCGTCGATTCGGTTTAAGAACTCAGGGCGGAAGCCTTGACGCAACTCTGTCATCACAGAATCGCGTACCGTATCCGGTATTTGATCTCCGGATACACCTTCGGTTAAATAACGGCTGCCGACATTAGAAGTCATAATGATTACCGTGTTCTTAAAGTCCACGGTATGCCCCTGTGAATCAGTAATACGACCGTCGTCCATCACTTGCAGTAAGACGTTGAAAACATCCGGGTGCGCCTTTTCGATTTCGTCGAACAGCACAACACTATAAGGCTTGCGGCGCACAGCTTCGGTGAG
>DBBT01000111.1:4027-7117 GCA_002292345.1 Opitutia bacterium UBA977
GGATCTTTAATCCCGGCACGGGCCCGCAGGATCGCTTCAGAAACGAGCGTGACCGCTTCATCCTGGCCAACCACACTTTCGTGCAAGACTTCGTCGAGGCGGAGCAGTTTCTCGCGCTCTCCCTCAACCAGCCGCGTCACCGGCACACCAGTCCACTTCGAGACAATGTCGGCGATCTCTTCTTGCGAGACTTCCTCCTTCAAGAGTGCGCCTTCCTTGGCCTCAACCGCTTCGAGTGCTTGTAGCTTTTCTTCCAGCTCTGGCATCTTGCCATGCCGCAGCTGGGCGACGGTATTGAGGTCGTATTCCCGCTCGGCTTTTTCCATGGCGATACGAGTGACATCGAGCTCTTCGCGTACGGCGCGAATTTCATCAATGGCGCCCTTCTCGTTGTCCCACTGCGCACGGAATACGCCCACCTCTTCACGCACATTCGCGAGCTCCTTAGAGAGTACCGTTAAACGCGCCTTGGAAGCGTCATCCTTCTCGTTCTTTAAGGCGGCCTCTTCGATTTCTAGTTGCAGCGCACGGCGCGTGAGCGCGTCGAGTTCCTGCGGCATGCTGTCCATTTCGGTACGAATCAGCGCACAGGCTTCGTCGACTAGGTCGATCGCTTTATCGGGCAAGAAGCGGTCGGTGATATAACGATGCGAGAGTACCGCGGCTTGCACCAGCGCGTTGTCTTGAATGCGCACGCCATGGAACAGTTCGAAGCGTTCGCGAATGCCGCGGAGAATCGAAATGGTGTCTTCAACAGTGGGCTGATCCACCTGCACTGGTTGGAAGCGGCGCTCGAGGGCGGCATCTTTTTCGATGTATTGTCGATACTCATCCAGGGTCGTCGCACCGATACAGTGCAACTCGCCACGCGCCAACATCGGCTTGAGCATATTGCCCGCGTCCATTGCCCCCTCAGACTTTCCCGCACCGACGATCGTATGCAGCTCGTCAATAAACAGCAGAATGCGCCCCTCGCTGGACTTTACCTCAGCTAACACGGCCTTAAGGCGCTCTTCAAATTCGCCACGATATTTGGCACCCGCGATCAGCGAACCCATATCAAGGGCAAAGATGGTCTTGTCTTTGAGTCCTTCGGAGACATCGCCACGCACAATGCGTTGGGCTAGGCCTTCGACAATCGCAGTCTTACCGACGCCAGGCTCCCCGATTAGTACGGGGTTATTCTTGGTCTTGCGCGACAGAATGCGAATCACTCGGCGGATCTCTTCATCACGCCCAATCACTGGGTCCATTTTACCCTTGCGCGCCTGTTCAACTAGATCGATGCCGTATTTCTCCAACGCCTCAAAGGTAGTCTCTGGATTACGGTTCGTAATAGTTTGACCGTTACGTAACGTTTTAATTACTTCTAGTACTCTATTATGATCAAGTGTGAATTGTTCAAAGAACTGACCGAGCTTACTGCTGAACTCGGCGCTCAACAGGCCAAGGAACAAGTGCTCAGTACTGACAAACTCATCCTTGAGCATAGTTTTCTCGTTATCGGCCTGCGAAATCGCCTGCTGAAGCGCCGACGACACATAGATCTGGCTGACATTGACGCTGCCTGTAGCCTTCGGCAACTTATCGATCTCGCGTTGCGTGGCGAGCTGCACCGCCGCCGGTGTAATTTGCAGCCGCTCCAATAGGCTGGGCACGATGCCACCTTCCTGTTGAACTAAGGCGAGGAGGAGATGCCAAACATCGATCTCCTGCTGCCCGTGCCGACGCGCAAGGTTCTGTGCCTCCTGCACGGCAAAAGCGGATTTTTCGGTAAATGTGTTAAAATCTATATTCATACTTATCACTCTTGCACAACTCGTTCCAACTAACGAACCAAGCAATTATTTTTCATAAAATACTAATATTCATTAGCTTACGATTTTAATTAAGGACGTTCTGCCAGATTCAAAACAGCCAAATGTGGGACAACTAGCCACAGGAAGCGCCAAAATGGCACACTTAATTGCGATAAATGAATCTCGACAAATCCAGCATTACTCACAACTTAATTAATAAAAATGTTACGCCTAACACAAACCGCAGTCGCTTATTTAAGTGCCACACTCATCGTGGCTGCCGGGAGCCCACTATCCGCGTTTGAACAAGGCACCTATTTCATTTATCAGTTGGTCGAACAAAGTGACGCGCCAGCCATCGAAAATCGCCTCGCAGTGAGCAGCCAACTGTTCGCCAAACCAGCAACGGCCGCAGTGACAGGCACGGCCGAAGTCTCAGAGTTCGAGATGGACTACACCTCGCTGGGCACCACTAAAAACGCCGGCTTTGAGTCCACCCAGACATACAGCACCGAGCTGGAAACAACGATTCAGACATCGACCTTTAATATTGGCCCGCAAGAAACGATTTCCTTATTTGGCAATTAATCACTGAAGCGCATTGCAACAGGGCAGTGCCTGCCACCCTGCGGATAGCACCCAGCTGAGCTTTAAGCAGAGGCAGTCTCCCTAGTAGTGCCTTAATAGAAAACTATGCCTTGTGGACCTTCGACGCTCGTTTTCGGTTTGGATAGAGTGTCTGACAGATTGGGCAGATGGTGCCATCGCAACCGCGCGCCGAGCAATACTCACGACCGTAATAAATAATCTGTAAGTGCAAGGCATTCCAACTCGCCTCAGGGAACAGCCGCTTCAGATCACGCTCGGTCTGCACCACACTCTTGCCAGTAGTAAACCCCCAGCGCTGCGCCAGACGATGAATATGCGTATCGACTGCGAATGCTGGCACGCCGAACGCCTGCGACATCACCACCGACGCAGTTTTATGCCCCACCCCCGGGAAAGTCTCCAGTATCGCCATATCAGCAGGCACCACACCGCCATGATCCTCGACCAACATCCGCGACAGACCAGCGATGCCCTTCGACTTCATCGGCGACAGTCCACAAGGCCGAATGATCTCGCGAATCTCCTCCACAGCCACCTGCAGCATCGCCTCCGGCGTATCCGCGCGCGCAAACAGTGTCGGTGTGATTTGGTTGACCCGCACATCGGTGCACTGCGCCGAGAGCAACACTGCGATCAGTAAGGTATATGGGTCCTTATGATCCAGCGGAATCGGCGGATTCGG
>DBBT01000030.1:0-3236 GCA_002292345.1 Opitutia bacterium UBA977
CAGAGGAGATCGAATGTATGCATTATCCAAACAAAAACTCGCGGACTGTGTGGCTGAGTTCAACACCATGCCGCTCGATTTTGTCACGCACTTGGGTGATTTTATTGAGCGTGATTTTAAGAACTTCGATGTGCTGAATCCAATTTTCGACCAGCTCACGATGCCGAAGGTTCACGTGTTGGGGAATCACGACTTTTCGGTGGCGGATCACCTGAAGAAAGATGTGCCAGCTAAGTTGGGCATGCCTGCCAAGTATTATGATTACGAAGTCAAGGGCTGGCGCTATGTGGTGCTGGATGGCAACGATGTCAGTTTTCATGCCTACCCAGAGGGCAGTACCGAAGCGAAGCACGCGTCCGAATACTATATTGAAAATAAGATTAGCTCGCCGAAATGGAATGGTGCGATTGGTGCACCGCAGCTTGCCTGGTTGAAAACGGTGCTGGAGCAGGCGCAGGAAAATCAGCAAGCCGTCATACTTTTCTGCCACTTTCCGGTGTATCCTCAAAATGGTCACAATCTATGGAATGCGGATGAAGTCATGACCCTGCTCGAATCCTACCCCTGTGTGAAAGCTTACATTAACGGCCACAATCACCGTGGTAATTATGGCAAAAAAGGCGGCATTCACTATGTCACGCTCAAGGGCATGGTCGAAACCGAAACGAACTCGTACGCGGTGATCAAGGTGTCCGATGATACAATTGATATTGTCGGTTATGGGCGGGAAAAGAGCCGCTCGCTACCGATTCAGCACGACAGTGCTCATATCCACTGAGTCGAGCGACAGCCTGTAGCCCGAGGTAGAATGCGCTAAGTGACCTAGCTTGACCGAATCGCGAAATCGTCCTTGTTTGCAGTCGTATTAATCCCTTGTATGCCGCGTCTGCAGCTTGCCAACTGTTTGCTGCGATCGCTCTACTTATGCTATCGAATTAAAAGATGAATCATCTAAAATTTACCTCGCTCGGCGCTTGGCTCGCACTGCTCTGTATTCTGTCCGCGACCCTAAGTACCGCGGCTGCCACCGAGCGACCCGCAAAGCCGAATATTATCCTGCTGCTCACCGATGACCTCGGCTGGCAGGATGTGAAGTGCTATGACATCGATGAGCCCTCGCCGATGGAGACGCCGAATCTCGATGCACTGGCGAAGCGTGGGGTACTTTTTTGGCAGGCCTACTCGCCAGCACCGACCTGTGCGCCGTCGCGTGCCGCAATCCTCAGCGGCGATCATCCAGCCCGTGCACAAATGACGCACGTTTCCGGAGGCAAGCCGCCGCATGCGCATAATGACGGGTGGGCGATCATGTCGCCCTGGTATAGCGTGCGCATGCCGGCGGCGACGGTGACGATCGCCGAAGCGCTCAAGGCGAATGGCTATGCTACTGGGCACAGTGGCAAGTGGCACGTTGCCATGCGTCATCACGGCTATCCGCAGCCAGAGGATCAGGGCTTCGACTACACGCGCAACAGTCGCGGCGTACAAAGCGGTATGAAAAACCGTCTGACCGGGTTTGCCACCCGCGACACCAACGATCCGTATCGGCTGGATGCAAATGGCTTTCCGTTCGATCAGACGTCCGAGGATGCCATGACGTTTGTGCGGGAAAATAAGGAGCAACCGTTCTTCCTTTATTTCGCCAGTTGGCTGGTGCACACGCCGATCATGATGCACAGCGAGCAGTTGTTGCGCAAATATGAGCGCAAGCTGGGAGTGACTATTACTGCAGCACACCAAAAGGGTTGGACCAAGGCAGGGCAGACCAATCCTTTTTACTGCGCGATGGTGGAGCAGCTCGATTATTATGTGGGCAGACTATTTGACTATCTTGAAAATACCGATGACCCGCGCTGGCCAGGCCACAAGTTGATCGAAAATACCTATATTATCTTTAGCTCAGACAATGGCGGTATGGAAGGCCATCCCGGCGAAATTATCACCGACAACTACCCACTCGACCGAGGTAAGATCTCGGCGATGGAAGGCGGCACGCGGGTGCCGTTGATCATTGCCGGAGCTGATGTCCCGCAAGGGGTGCAGTCGGATGTCATGGTCAACGGACTCGATTTCTATCCGACCATCCTGGCGTTGACCGGCACGGACAAGCCGGTCGGCAAACAGTTCGACGGGCTGGATATCTCTACGCTGCTGTTGCAAGACCCGACCGATGCTTCATTGATCCGCACGGCAGACGGCGCAGTGCGCGATACGATGCTCTGGCACTTCCCAAACAGTGCGGCGCAGGAGAGCGCTCTGCGTATCGGCGACTATAAATTAGTCCGCAACTATAATGCCCAGCCCGAGTTGGAGCTCTACCGCTTGTATGATTCAGAGAATGGTCAGCAGAACCGTTCGGATATCGAAGAAGCACATAATCTGGCCACTAAGCTGCCAGAAAAAACCGCGGCAATGAATGCCAGCTTGACCGAAATCCTTACGGAAATGAAAGCCAGCTATCCGTATAACAATCCGCACTGTCAACGGCAGCCGTTGCGAACGCAGGTGCCTACGGTGCGCTCCAATAGTCGGGCAGGGGATACCGTGCTATTTGCTTACCAAGAGCACGGCGCCAAAGTCGTGCGCGCTAATTTGCTGTATACCTGCAACGGCGGTGATCATTTTGAAGAGTGGTTCCGCCAGCCGGCCACACTATTGCCCGGTGGCAAAGTCTCGGCGCAACTGCCGCAGGGCACCAGCCACTATCTGATCAACCTGATCGACGAGAATAACTTTCTAGTGAGTTATCCGACGATGACGAATGATGTTGCTCACTTATACTCAACGATCGCACTGCCGGTTGAATAATGGCGTTTAGCTGCTGCTGCCGAGGCTGCAATCGCACCTCGCAGGTAGTTGCGCCGCCGGGCGACTCGGCCAGCGCTAGCAGCTGGCGCAGGCGCCAACGCAAGCTGCGCGCCGGGTGAGTTGCCAGCCACCGTCGATGGTGGTCGTGTCGCCCAGCAATGCGGTTTTTTTAAAAAAATACAGTTTTTTTTGTGAGTGCTGCGGTGGTCCGCGCGCCGGTCGTGACTGCTCGTAGTGCCTCGAATTGAAGTCTGTAAAAAGATTGCTAAATCATAGCAATCAGTGACTTACGAGTCGATCGAACGCAGGCATTGGCGAGCAAAGCGGCGACTGGCTGAGTGGCGAGGGGCTCTAAATTGCAGCTGCAACCGCGTGGCATCGGGTAAATACCCGATGTTCAAGTTAGTGATATGTGGTAAGGTGGGATT
>DBBT01000030.1:3334-3634 GCA_002292345.1 Opitutia bacterium UBA977
ATCAGGCGACCGCCGGCTTCGGCACCGCAGCAGGCACGTGGGAGGCCCCAACGGCCAACAAATGGAGTTCAGATGCGGCTGGGGCGATCTTAGCAGTGGAGAGCTACACCACAGTCAATGGCGATAGTTTGTATTTCGGTACGGACACTGTTGCCCTTGGTTCGGGGACTATCGCGGTCACTGGCACGGTGACTGCAACACAACTCTTGTTTGGTAAGGCGAGTGGCGCGATTACTTTAGGTGATGGCACAATACCTGTACCTCCTGCCACTGTACCTACCATCAATTTAAGAGGGGGTG
>DBBT01000106.1:0-2452 GCA_002292345.1 Opitutia bacterium UBA977
GCCAGCTGCCAATGCAGACGTCACGCGCTCTGGTCATATCGCCTGCCACGCCGCTGCGATCGGCTGGCAACTCGGTCGCACCGTCAACTTCGATCTGACGACAGAGACTTTCATCAACGACGATCAAGCCAACCGTATGTGCAGCCGCGCGCGTCGCGCCCCTTGGCACGCTTAACTTTCCAGCCCACTGTTTAAAATGAAAACTATCCATTTATTCCTAGCGCTCCTCCTGACGCTTGCCGCCTCGAACTCGAGCTTCGCCACCGATCAGCAGACTGCGCTTGCGGTGCTCAGCTCCGACGCGGTCTTGCAACAGAAAGCGGAAGCGTGCCAACAGCTGTCTCGCATTGGCGACGCCGATGCAGTTCCAGTTCTCGCCGCACTCTTAAACGATCCACAGCTCTCCAGCTACGCGCGCACCGGCTTAGAGCTGATACCAGCGCCCGAGGCTGGCCAAGCTCTCCGCGCCGCACTGTCGACGCTCAAAGGCCGTCAGCTGGCCGGCGTGGTCAATTCTCTCGGTAAACGCGGCGATGAGAGTGCCGTGCCCGCCCTACAACGCTTAGTGACTCAGGATCGGACGATTGTTGCACCCGTTGCGCTCGCCGCGTTGGCACAGATCGGTAGCGATGCCGCGTTAAGCACTATTCGGACGACCCTCGAAGGCGGCCCCGCAGCATTGCGTCTGCCCGCTGCTCAAGCCGCGATCGATGCCACCGATACACTGATCAAAAACGGCAACAAAACTGCCGCAAACGAGCTGCTAAAAGCAGTGCTCGGCGCAGCTCTGCCAGAGCATATCAAAAACACAGCCAAGGCTCTGACACGTTCGATCCAGACTGAATCTGGATTCATCAACATGTTTGATGGTACGTCACTGAAAGGCTGGGATGGAGACCCTGCATTTTGGCGCGTCGAAGGCGGCGAAATTGTGGGCGAAACGACTGCCGAAAATCCGACCAAGGGTAACACTTTCCTCATCTGGGAGGATGACGCTGTCGCAGACTTTGAACTCAAAGCAGAATTCAAATTACGTAACCATAATAGCGGCATTCAATACCGCAGCTTCCCAGTTAAAGGCCAGCGATGGGTCGTCGGCGGTTACCAAGCGGATATGTCTGCGGACAATAAATGGACGGGCGCGGTCTATGGCGAAAAATATAAACAGATCATGGCCATGCCCGGCGAAAAATCAATCGTGGGCTCAACTCCCAAGCAGAAGCAACACGTTGCTTCCTTGATCAGTCGCGCAGCGCTGCATGCACAACTGAAGGCGGACGAATGGAATGAGTATCACATTATTGCTCGTGGCAATCATTGCATACAAATAATCAATGGCGTGATCACCGCTGAATTTAGCGAGTCCACCGAAGATCGCTTAAAGTCGGGATTGATCGCACTGCAACTCCACAGCGGACCAGCGATGGAGGTGCGCTTTCGCAAGCTTCGCCTCCGCGAGCTGAACCCAGAAGACAAAAAAGAAATTCTCTTTCTAGCGGGCACACAAAGCCACGGCTATGGCGCGCACGAGCACAAAGCCGGATCGATGCTACTCGCACGCAGTTTAAATGAGAGCGGTCTCGACGTCATCGCACAAGTGGTGACCGAAGGCGCATGGCCCGAGCCGTGGATGGGCTATCAAAAGCCCGACAGCATCGTGATGTATTGCGATGGGTATAAGGGACACATGGCGAAGGCACATCAGGATAAAATTCAGATTTTAAGTGACGCGGGAGTTGGCGTGGCTTGCCTGCATTTTGGCGTCGAAGTCGAGCCCTCTGAATTAGGCACGCAATTTCTCGATTGGATCGGCGGCTACTTTGAAATCGGTTGGTCAGTCAATCCACACTGGACCCCCGAGTTTACCGAATTCCCAGATCATCCCATCAGCCGTGGCGTCGAGCCTTTCGCCATTAAGGATGAGTGGTATTATCACATGCGCTTTCAACCTGAAATGGCCGGCGTCACTCCCATCCTTTCAGCGCTACCACCGCTACGCACGCTCACCGATCGCGCCAACGATAGCAACCGCGGCAGCAATCCAGTCGTCCTGGCCAAGGTCAGCGCAGGGGAGCAGCAGCATCTCGCCTGGGCCTACGAGCGCGCCAACGGTGGTCGCGGCTTCGGCTTTAGCGGCGGACACTTTCATCAGAACTGGCAGCAAGACGACTTTCGAAAACTCGTCCTCAATGCACTGGTATGGACCGCCCACGGCGAAGTGCCAGCAGCGGGCGTGCCTTCGCGCACCCCCTCTGCTGCGGATTTAGAGCTCAATCAGGATTCCCCTAAGCCAAGTCGATGAGTGCATTGGATCTATACCAGTAGGGCACGCCTAAAGAAGGTCCGCAAATAGTCTCACCTAGGGAAGATGGCTCGGGTCGCCGCGCCCTGTACACCCAACTGTCAATTGAGTGTGCAGCCAGGTTACTATTAACAATTCGCTTGCGCTGAC
>DBBT01000106.1:2486-5389 GCA_002292345.1 Opitutia bacterium UBA977
TTGCGCAATCTGTCATCTTTTGAGTGCTTACTTTTTCTTGCTAATCCCAATCCCAATAATTGATGCCTGCTTCTCCCCATTTTAAGTGCGCGCAACGCCCCGCCCAGGGCGGCTTCGCACTCGTTATCGCCCTCAGCCTGATGGCTTTTGTGCTGCTGCTACTGCTGTCGATCACCACTTTGGTGCAAGTCGAGACCCAGGGTTCGCAAATTCAGATGCAGCAGATGGAAGCCGAGCAATCGGCACTGCTCGGCCTGCAACTCGCGCTCGGCGAACTGCAAAAGACCGCGGGGCCAGATCAGCGCGTCACGGCGACGGCGGGGATCGATGCTGCAAACACCGCACAACCTCATTTGCTCGGCGTCTGGGAGTCATTTAAACAGGAAAATGATAGCAACGCTCCAATCAATTATGCGGTCCAGAAAAATAGTGACTTTGTTCAATGGCTCAGCTCCACCGCCGCGATTACAGACAAAACCAATCAAGCGTATCCTACTGCTGCGCCGACGAATTCAGTGATTCTTGTGGGAGATGGCACGCTGCCAACTCCCGACGCTAGCGATCCCACGACTCAATACGCGCAAGCTAGCACTGTGGACGTGCTGGGTGCAAATGGAAATCGGGTAGGGGGATATGCCTGGCATGTGTTTGATGAATCTCAAAAAGCCAATCTGACGCTCAAAAATCCGGCGACTGCCACCGATGCGGAACGCGTCGGTGCACTCGGAGTCGCTGGTGCACCTAATTTCACCGCATTAGCCAACGCCAGTGATGGTGATGCATTGTATTCGCCTCTTGAAAACCTCAGCGCAGGGGAGCAGGAAAAAGCAGTTTCCTTAGGCGCTGCAGCTCTGCTTGGAAATGCCACCTTCAACCCTCAAGCGGCCAACGCCTTTCATGTGTTGACCACTGATTCTAAAAGTCTGCTCGTCGATGTCGCCAATGGCGGGTTTCAAAAAGACCTGTCCTTGCTGTTTGAAAATCCGTCTCTGTATGCAAATCGCCATATTTACAGTGAGAGTAATACCCCGCTCGAACCTGCACCGAGCCGTTTTGGAGGCGCCGAGCCGATGCCGAGCCCGGATCCGAAATGGTCACTGCTGAGATCTCATTATAAACTCTATGAAGAAGTAAAGATTGATAACGGTGCTTATGGAGTTGCTGCAAGCAACGTAGAGCGAGATGTGGCGACTAACTATTTTGATGAGCAGCAACTGCTACCGGTGGTGTCGAATGCCCAGTTTATTTTTTCAATGGCGGGCCAAAAGCACACTAGTTTAATAACTAGAGGAAGTAATGTATATCAAGGATTTTTAGGTCTGTGGACGGACGTCGTTCTGACCCTCTGGAATCCCTACAATATCGAGCTTAGAGTCCCGAGTATGGAAGTCGAATTTTACCGATTTCCTCTTCAGGTTGAATTTTTCAGGCAAAACCCTTTAGGGGGCTGGGATAGTGCCACACAAAATCAACCAGTCCACATCTCTCAGATGTTTAACCAAGGCAATAGTGTGTTTGGGGGTGGCAGTGTGCAAGATTCGCTGCCTTACCGAGGGCGCATTAAAAATTCGTTCGTCCTGAAGCCAGGTGAATATAAAGTCTTTTCCCCCGTTTCCCAAACGTATAATCACAAGAATATGAATTATACCAAGGGCCTCGAACTTGAAGAGGGGTGGGTTGCTAGTGGTAGAGGGGGGGGCATTTTTGAGCGCTACATCGCAGTAAATGAGACATATAATGGCCTAAACAAATGGCTCGGTGATCCATCTCCCTCAGCGCAAATTAAAGTTAATGTGGGTGATGTCATTGGCGTAGAAGTGAGTCCTGCTAAAATTAATCGCAACACCAGTTTTGCAGAAACGAATAACGAAGAAATCGTGGCCTACATGAAGGTTTTTCAGGGTGACGCGGGTGATGGTAATTCCAAAGCTCGACAGACCAGTAATTTAAGCAGCTTTCAGAATTGGCTATCTGACCGTAGAACCCATGTCGGGGCTGTGGAAATAAACATGCCTGACAGTGAGCTTGGAGCTGCTCTTGGGAGTTATGGCATTAATGATATGTCTCAATTGACTATAATCGCCTCAGAATTTCCAAACCAGGGAGCGCCAGGTTTCTATGATTACAAGCAACCCTTCTTGATTGCCTCCTTGCGCCTGAAGACCGAATCAGACTCAGATGGTTTGGTTGGTCAGCCCAACGGATCGGTTTGGTTGCACAATGGCATCACCAATCAATATTTTACCAACGGTCTTAAAGATGATCAAGATGTGCAATTTGCAGGAATGCATCAGTATGAGCTGACTTGGGAACCCATGGCTTCATGGAACAATATTCCAACAGTTGAAGTAGATAGTCAAGATCGTGGCTACGGCGGCACTGGCATAACTTCTGGGACTGGCGTTAATTTTGCCTCCTATCATCAAATACCTTTGGCACCTGCCACCTCGCTGGCACAGTTCTCGCATGCACCACTCAACACTGGCGGGCAAGCGCCGCTGACGGCTCAGATTGTTGGCAACTCCTTCAACTCCCCGCTGATTCCTTTAGCAAATAAGACCAAAGCGGGCTCAGTAGGGACGCACCTTGACCATTCCTACATGGCCAATAATACCTTGTTCGATGGCTATTTCTTGTCGACTGCAACGGCGCAGACTCAAGCTATTTATGAAACATCCCGTAGCTTGACTGCGGTGATCGATGAGTTCTTCGATCCAACCCAGCCATTTCCACTACCTAACTCCAACTTTGAGCCCGCCACAAGCATCGCCCCGACGGTGACTGCTGCGGATTACGATACTTTTGCTCAGCACCTGTATAATAAAGGTGCGTTTAATGTGAATTCCACCTCTAAAGAGGCCTGGGCGCTGTTTCTAGCTAGTGGCACTAATGAAGCACTGCCG
>DBBT01000016.1 GCA_002292345.1 Opitutia bacterium UBA977
GTTTGCCAGAACTATTGATTAATCCAGAAGCGCACAAACTGAGCAATTCTTCCCCTATTTACGAATATGAAAAAAGTCATCGTCATCGAAGACCAAACCATCCTACGAGATCTTATCTGCCAATTGGTAGAGGGCTACACCGCGATGGAAGTAATTGCTGAGGCGGGAGACGGCGCTGAAGGCTACGAGCTATGCCTCGAACACAAGCCTGACTTAGTCATCCTGGATATCATGCTGCCGAATCTATCTGGCAGCGAAGTGCTTCGGCGCCTCAAAGCGAAGAACCCAAAGATCAATATTCTGATCTTTTCGGCGGCAGCCTCCAATAGTATCGTCAACAGACTCCTCAAAGCAGGTGTCACTGGTTATATCGAAAAAGATGCTGGGCTGGTTGAACTCGAAAAAGCAATTGCCCTCGTCTCCGAAGGGCGCTCCTACTTCAGCCCTCGCATCGTCGATATTATGCGCGCGCTCATGGTCAGTGGCGGCCAAGACGACTCACTCGAATCGCTCACTTCCAGAGAGCGGGAGATCGTGCAACTCATTGCAGAAAGTTACAGTAACAAAGAAATTGCAGCGAAACTCGGGATGAGTGTCCGAACCGCCGACACCCATCGCACCAATATTATGAAGAAGCTCGATTTACACGACGTCGCAGCGCTGACCCGCTGGGCAATCGCCAATAAGCTGGTCGATCCAATTGGAGGCGATATGAGCACAGTCGAAATATAGACGCTAGCCATTTATCTGAAACACCCGCCCCATCGAGCCTGACTCGATGGGTTTTCTATCTATTCATCGCCCAGTCTAACTGCTTAACTAGCTGACTTTTTTCAATCACATATTTAAACCACTTGTGGCAGAAGAACAAACACAACTCAGACCGCGCGACCGATTGCTGCGCGACACATTCACCCCAGCCGAAGGATGGCTCTTCTGGACGATTCTCCTCTCCGCAGCGGCCTCCACTTGGTTTGCTGATCCTCGCTCGTTTTGGGTGCTCGGTTTTTTCCTAATTATCGGCTGCGGCGGCCCAGGCATCCTTAAGATGCACCAACTCACGCACCCGTTTTTCATCGACGCTCTGTGGACTCGATTCTGGTTATTTTCGGCACCAGCCTGGCTCATTGCACTGCAGTTTATTGCAGGTGCCCTGCAAGATCCGTTAAGCCAATTTGAAATCGAGAACCAATCATATTTAACCATCTCAGAAGTTAATCACTGGCTTCCAGTTTCAGTGACCACTAGCACGACATGGATTTTAGTGCTCGGCATCGGCGCGATTTATATCGTGTCGATGAACCTGTTCATCGTGCCCAAGTCGCGTTCCTTCTTTGAGCGCATCCTACCTTGGCTCTGCCTCAACGCAGTGCTGGCTGCCATTTTAGGATACCTACAAAAAACACTCGGCCTCAAAAGTCCGCTGTTTACTGCAGGCACTGGCCAATCGGATTTCTTCGCCTTCTTTCCATATGATGGGCACTGGGCAGCCTTTGCACTTCTCTGGAGCTCGACCTGTATCGCGATGGCACTCCTCACGGCTCGCTACAAAAATAGTGCCGACTTCGTCAAATCCGTCGGATCGTGGTACCTCACAGGCGCTACTCTGCTCGGAGCGACTGGCTTTCTAGTTCAAGCACGCTGGCCAGCAGCTATCTTACTGATTACCTTCTCGAGCATGCTACTCATGCTCTCGATCCACTTTCTGGCAGACTCGAAAGATCCAAACCGCAAAAGCATAGCACTATATAGCGCGCTCGTCAGTATCACCACCTTTGCGGGTGGAATCTTTCGTGCTTTTCAAATCGACGACTACGCACAGTCAGCTAGCTCACTCCGCAGCGCCGCAATCGAGATGTTTCGCGACAGCCCGCTGTTTGGCTGGGGTATTGATAGCTTCACACAACTCCTCCCATTTTACGCAGATGACACCTTGTTGGGTAGTCGGCATGACAGGGCCACATCTGACGTACTTCAGACCTTAGCCGAAGTCGGTATTCTCGGATGCCTACCTTTTTGCATTCTCATAGCCTACCTAACTATTCGCTATTTCAGAGGCCAACACGACATCCACCTGACGAACCATATGCTGTTCGGATGCGTCGGGTGCATTATATGCGCCTTCTTAGATGCGACATTTATGTCACCTGCGGTATTTTTGAGTTTTTTCATCATCTTTTTCAGTGCGCTACGCTGGGCCGATCTCAGTCGTAATCGAGTCGATGAGGTTGATACCAAGCCAGAGCTAATCGTACACGAAGATCTTCGCTCTGTGCCATTTCACACCAAGGAATATGAAGAGGAGTTTAAGTAAGCCATTCTTTCATATGAAAATACAACACTTTGACTACATTGTAATCGGCGGCGGCAGCGGCGGCTATGCCGCAGCACGCACCGCCCGCGAAACGCTCAAGCGAGTCGCCATTATCGACAATGCCGACCAACTCGGCGGCCTCTGCATACTGCGAGGCTGTATGCCATCGAAGACCCTGATTTACTCCGCGGAAGTGCTACACCTCGCGCAACAGGATAAGGCCTTCGGTCTCAATATTCCACAAGCCACAGTCGATATGGCCGCGCTGCACCAGCGCAAGTTAAAGATCATTCAAGAGTTTTCTGATTATCGGCAGGAGCAGCTTCAAAGCGACCGCTTTACCCTCTTTCGCAACCGCGCACGTTTCATTAACTCCCGCACCATTCAACTGGATGACGGTACGCGTCTCAGCGCTGACCACTTTATGGTCGCCACTGGTTCTGTCGTGTCTGTGCCGCCGATATCGGGACTCGACAATGCTCCTTTCTGGACAAGTGACGATGTGCTCGATCTAGATTTTAAACCCGAAAAAGTCATTGTCCTCGGCGGTGGGATTGTCGCCTGTGAGCTTGCGCAGTTCATGCGCCGCATCGGCAGCGAAGTGATACAAATTCAACGTAGTCCTCACATATTAAAAGAAGTTTCGCCGTCAGCCGCTGCGGTGATCGAGCAGAAATTCCGCAATGAAGGCATCCAGCTCTATACCGGGACTACGCTCAAATCCGTGCAATACCGCGATGGCAACTTCAGCGTGAGCTTTGAGCACGAAAGCAGGCTGCTCACCGTCAACGCCCCGCATCTGCTTAATGCCCTCGGTCGCCGTCCCGCAACCGACGGCCTGGGACTTACCGCTGCTGGCATCAGTACACTCCCCAGCGGCCATATCAACTGCAACACCATGCAGCAAACCAGCAATCCCCGCGTCTATGCCAGTGGCGATGTTGCTGGTCCGCACGAGATCGTGCACGTCGCCATCCTGCAGGGTGAAACCGCCGCGAGACACGCCACTGCACGTGCCGCTGAACGGGTCGATTACGACAGCCTTTGTGGCGTCGTCTTTACCGATCCACAAATTGGCGCGGTAGGACTCAGTGAGAATCAACTCAAGGAACGTGGTATCGAGTATTTAGTCGCCGACTACCCATTCGACGACCACGGCAAGTCTATTCTTATGGAAGCTAAATACGGCTACGTCAAAGTCTTCGCCGATCACAGCGGCGTGGTGCTCGGCGCAGAATGCGTTGGCAAAGATGCTGGCGAGCTGATCCATGCCATGGCAGTCGCAGTCACACTCAAAGCCAACGTGCGCGATCTATTGAAAGTACACTGGTATCACCCGACTCTCTCCGAAATCTGGAGTTACCCTCTCGAAGACATCTTTGACGAGCTCGCGTAGCCCCGCTGTCGATTTAATCATTTTCAAATCGCGCAAACATCCACACGCTCAAGTCTCAGCTCTCAGCCCTCAGCTCTCTCTTTTCTCAGCTCACTACACATGCAACTCAGCCAAGCATTACCCGAAGCACTCCGCGACAGTCGCGCTGTAGAAGTGCTTGAGCGTTCCCTCGCCCAGAACCGCCTCGGCCATGGGATCTTGCTGCATGGAGAGAGTTCGGACTACTTGGAGGAGATCGTGCGAGCCATCGCAGCCACCCTTCTAGGAACTGAGCGCGATCCCTTCGAGCATCCCGACTGCTTTATCCTCCGCCCTCAAGGCAAGGCACGAATGATCAAAATTGGCTCCGAAAGCGACCGCTCTGGCGGTGAATGGCCGAAGAATTCGATGCGGCGCCTCGTGATCGACATCCAAAAGACCGCCAACCAAGGCGGACGCAAAGTCGGCATCGTGTTTGAAGCCGACCGCATGAATGTGCAATCGGCCAATGCCTTCCTTAAAACTCTCGAGGAGCCTCCAGTTGGCACCACGCTCTTTTTACTGACGAATCGTCCCTATGATCTACTTGATACGATCCGCAGTCGCTGCCTTAACTTCCGCATCCCCGCGGGGATTGAAACAATCGCCCACCCAGACTGGCCCGAATGGACCAAGGATTACCATGCATGGCTCAGTAGTCTTCTGACAGGTGCGAACAAGCAGACGATCCCGCATATCATGCTAGGCAGCTACGGTCTGAATGTGCGCTTTCAAGCGATCCTCGCCGAAATGACTAATGTCGCCTGGAAGGCACAGAAAGCAGAACTGCCCGACCACGTCACCTCCGAGGAAAAAGACGCGATGGAAGCAGGCATGAGCCGCGGCTATCGTAAACAACTGTTTGGTGAGATCGAAAAAGCCACCGCCAGCTTTGCCTGTGGGATCGAGACCAACCACCCCGGACAACTCCCCGTCGCCGCGCTCAACCGCGCCACAGAAACCCTCGAACACAGTGCCGGACTACTCGAAGTGAACTTCAACCAAAGCGCCGCCCTTGAAATGTTCTTTCTAAAATCGATGCGTATCTGGGCGACAGCTCGATAACCGCGCCGCGCGCCAAATCATCCTTCAAGTCTCAATTCCAGCATGTGCGGCCGATTCTCACTACATACCAATAAAAAGAAACTCGCTGAGGCAATTGCCCAAGCGATTCCAGAGCAGTTCGAGCCAAGCTACAACATTGGCCCGGGCAGTGACATACTCGCGATTGCCAAAGGAGCGAAGCAACCGGCAACTGCTGGCATGATGCACTGGGGCCTGCGTACACCGCAGAACTTTCATATTAACGCACGCTTGGAGACTGTCGATATTACGCCACGCTTTCGCGACAGTTGGGCCGAGCAACGCTGCCTAATTCCCGCCAACGGATTCTACGAATGGTATGAAGACGGCATCAGCAAACAGCCCTACTACATCTACCCTCTCAGCGACGAGCTACTCTACTTTGCAGGACTCTGGTTCCCTTCCGCAGCTTCCAACGAACCCGCGCATTGCGTACTACTCACGACTGAGGCGCACAGTTCGATCCATAGCGTCCACCAACGTATGCCCGTCACACTCCCGAAAACTGTGCATGCCGACTGGTTGACCAACCAACTGCCGAAAGACGAAGTGCTCGCATTCTCCCAGAAGATACGCTTCGAAAAACACATGGTCTCTAGCCGAGTCAACAACGTGCAAAATAAAGACAGCCGTCTCATCGTCGCCACCACCCCACGAAACGACGATCAAATGCAACTGTTTTAAAAGTAGGAAAGTTTCAAGACCAACCTCTTCCCGCCCACTCACTTCACTCTGTGCGCAGCACGGCTTAAAGTCTGTTCAACGTACTAATTATTCCGAACAGCTTCTTCATCACATGTGTTGTCATGGGAGTATTCTTTGGGTTATATCTT